>CAYVAZ010000184.1:0-7670 GCA_964449065.1 uncultured bacterium | reverse complement strand
GCAACATTTACGGCGACAAACACAGCCACACCAACGTTCACCAATACCCCTACCCCAACCGCCACAGCAACACCAACAGCGACCAATACACCAACAGCCACCGCCACCCCGACGGCGACGGCTTCACCAACATCAACATCCACGCCAACTTCAACGGCAACCAACACATCCATGCCCACACCCACCCCAACGGCCACCCCGACTCACACGCCAACAGTGACCAATACACCCACGGCAACCGCAACGCCAACCTTCACACCAACGCCAACCTTTACACCAACACCTAGTTTTACGCACACCGCTACCCCAACCGTGCCGCCGGCCGCCACCATACCCCCCACTCCGGTTGGAGCGGTACCGTTCACAACAGACTTATACACCCGGTTGGAAATTCCCAGCACCGCCGAAGGCATTCGCGACGCCGCGTTGGTTGATCTGAATGGCGACGGCAACGATGAACTCTATCTCTTGGCGAAATCCATCAGCGAGTTGACCCAAATTGATATTTCTTCTGCCAATTCGTTTGAAATAACTATTCAACCCATTCGCGTGAATCCGTTGTCGTTTCTATTGGCTTATCAAGAAGAAGGCAATCCCATCCTTATTGCGGGTTCAAGACAATTCAGCGAAATTCATCTTATGGATATAAAATCGGAGCAAGCATTAACACAAACGGAATCGGTAGTATTGGATGATCCGCCGGAAGAAGCCTTCACCGCCGACTACAACGATGATGGCAGAATGGATGTTATTTTGGCCGGAGAAAGCCGAAACGCCCTATTCGTGATGGAAGCATTGGAAAACGGCATTTTCCGCTCCCCGCGGCGCACGTCGTTGGCCAACAACACCATCCAAGCCGCGGTGTTAGAGCACCGGGGAACTATCCGCCATCAACTGATATCCAGCACCGAAAATTCCAACCTGATCGCGCTCCAAACGATTTTGGAAAACGGCTCTTTATTTCCCCAATCAACAATTGCAATACCACAAAGTTTCAACCGCTTAATCAGCGGCTTCTTGAATGATGACACCCTGGCCGATTTTATTGCCTATAACCAAATCACTGGAGAAGCCTCTCTCTTTCTTGCCGAGAGTCCTGCCCGCTATGCAAGAGAGCCTCTCACTCCAATCGCGAATGGGATCACCGAAATACAAACCCGCGACATGAACCGCGACGGGGTAGATGAACTCATTACCGTTTCGGGCAGCCGCGATGCAATCGCCTTCCGGCTGCACAATCAGGATTCCCCCGTCTCGTTCCCCGCCCCGGTTATGGCTCATTTGCTTCACACCGGTGATATAAACGGCGACGGTATCCAAGACTTTTTAGCCATCAGCGAAGTCGATAATACGATTTGGGTGTATATCTCAAAGTCACCGACAACCATACAGGATTGGGTGAAGTATTAAAGTAACACGACAAAATCACCTATAAAAACATTAAAAGAATCGATGGTTTTTTATTCGGGTAAATATAAACGCATCGGTTTTAATAAATGTATTATTTCAGAGTAAGACGGAATCAATTCTCGTGCTTCTGCTTCTCTCAATATATCTGTTGTGTAGAGTAAATTCGTTGATAATCCAATGCGTATTGCTTCTTTTCTTGCTCTTTTTTCGTCCAAAATAATTCCCGTTGATTTTGTTTTAACAGCCAAACTCAGTACTTCTTTTTCACCTTTGTGCAATTTATGAGTGAAGGGATATGTATCTGTGAGTTGAACAACACGGATTACTTCTTTTGAAATATAATGTTGGATCGATTTCTTTTGATTTTCATTTTTGCTTTGTGTTACAGTTTCCTGAAACACAGCATAAGGTATTATGATTTTACCAAATAATGATTCCAAAATATCCAAGCGGTCTAATCTGCCTAACACGATAAGTGGACTCGAATCCGCAACAATCATAATGTACGTTTAGTTTGAATACGAATGCTTGTATTTTTCATAACTCTTTTCGAGATCTGTTTTCGATGCGGTTATAAACGATAAATTTCTCTCTCCAAGAAATTCCAAAAAACCTTCATACGTTAATTGAAGAATATCTGCACATTCACGAATGGAGAGATTGCCCCGTTGAAATTCACTAATAACAATATCTTCATACAAACCCTGCTGGAGATTTTCCAACGAATCGTAATTCTCAGTAATTGCATCTGGAATTTGAATTCTCACTGTTTCCGGCATGGTTCCATATCCTTTTGTAAAAAAAACAGATGATTGATAATTTCTTCGTTAAGCTGTTTCCTTCGCGCGAATCATATTCAGCGCGCTGCCGTGTTTAAACCAGTCAATCTGCCGTTCGCTGTACGTGTGATTCACCTCAAACGCATCGGTTGAACCGTCGCCATGCGTAATCTTTACCTGCAGCGGCTTGCCGGGCGCGAACTCTTGCAACCCCAAAATATCGAATACATCGTCTTCCCGCACCTTGCCGTAATCGGCGGGGTCGGCAAAGGTCAACGCCAGCATTCCCTGCTTTTTTAAATTGGTCTCATGAATCCGCGCGAATGAGCGGACAATCACCGCGCGCACACCCAAAAAGCGCGGCTCCATGGCGGCGTGTTCACGGGATGACCCTTCGCCATAGTTTTCATCCCCCACAACCACGGTACCGATGCCTTTCGCCTTGTAGGCACGGGCCACTGCAGGGACTTCTCCATATTCACCCGTCAGTTGGTTCTTCACTTTATTGGCGGTGTCGTTGAATTCGTTGATGGCTCCAATAAAGCAGTTATTGGAAATATTGTCCAAATGCCCACGGAACCGAAGCCACGGCCCGGCCATTGAAATATGGTCGGTCGTGCATTTGCCCTTGGCCTTTAACAGCAAGCGCAATCCCTTAATATCGTCTCCCTCCCAAGGTTGAAACGGCTCCAGAAGTTGCAGGCGTTCCGAATCGGGTTTAACAACCACATCCACTTTGCTTGGGTCATCAGCAGGGGCTTGGTACCCCGCGTCTTCCACCGCGAATCCTTTCGTCGGCAGTTCTTCACCCTTGGGTTCATCCAAACGAACCGGCTCTCCATTTTCATTCGTAAGCGTATCGGTCAGCGGGTTAAAACGCATGTCCCCGGCTATCGTGAGTGCTGTTACAATTTCAGGAGAAGCAACAAAGGCATGGGTATTCGGGTTGCCGTCGTTCCGCTTGGAAAAGTTTCGGTTAAATGAAGTTAATATGGTATTCTTTTCGCCTTTATCCGCATTGTGCCGCGCCCATTGCCCAATACACGGCCCACATGCGTTGGCAAGCACCACTCCGCCAATGTCTTCAAACAACTTCAACTGTCCGTCGCGTTCCACCGTAAAGCGGATTTGCTCGGACCCGGGCGTAATGGTAAATTCCGATTTCACTTTCAATTTTTTATCAAACGCCTGCTTGGCTACCGAAGCCGCGCGGTCAATATCTTCATACGATGAATTGGTGCACGAACCGATCAACCCCACTTCCAACTTGGGCGGATAGTCGTTTTCTTCTACCGCTTTTTTCAGTTCCGAAATCGGCCAGGCACGATCCGGTGAGAAAGGCCCGTTCACATGCGGTTCCAGTTCCGACAAATTAATTTCAATGACCTGATCGTAATAGTGTTCCGGGTTTTCATACACATCCGGGTCGCTGCGCAGTTCGGCTTTAATTTTATTTGCCTCATCCGCCACGTCCGCCCGTTCGGTCGCGCGCAAGAACGCATCCATCTTTTCATCATACGCGAAAATGGATGTCGTGGCTCCGATCTCAGCGCCCATATTGCAGATCGTCCCTTTTCCCGTGCACGAAATCGATTCCGCCCCATCACCAAAATACTCTACGATATATCCGGTACCGCCCTTCACGGTTAAAATACCGGCCACTTTTAGAATGACATCTTTGGCGGCAGTCCATCCATTCATTTTTCCGGTAAGTTTCACGCCAATGAATTTGGGAAACTTCAATTCCCAAGGCATACCGGTTAAAACATCCACCGCATCGGCACCGCCAACACCGATCGCGATCATTCCCAATCCGCCCGCGTTTGGCGTATGCGAATCGGTCCCGATCATCATCCCGCCCGGGAACGCGTAGTTCTCCAACACAACCTGGTGAATAATCCCCGCACCGGGTTTCCAAAAGCCAATCCCGTATTTGTTGGATACAGAAGACAAAAAATCATAGACTTCTTTGTTTTGATCGATGGCGGTGTTTAAGTCGGTCTTCGCGCCAATCTTGGCTTGAATTAAGTGATCACAATGGACGGTTGCGGGAACAGCGGTTTGGTCTTTGCCGGCCTGCATAAACTGCAAGAGAGCCATTTGCGCGGTGGCATCCTGCATCGCAACCCGGTCAGGGCTAAAATCAACATAACTCTCGCCGCGCACATACGGCTGATTCAGTCCGTTCAAATCATACAAATGGTTATAAAGAATTTTTTCGGGGAAGGTTAAAGGCTTGTTGACAATACTGCGGACTTTTTTCAGATTGCTTTCCCAATTTTGATAGACCGTTTTAATGAGACCAAGATCAAAAACCATTGTGATATTCCTTATCGTCAAAGTATCGGGAGATATCCAGAGCGATTTCTCCAAAATAAACTGGCTGTAGTTTAAAATGGTACGAAGGTTTGAATTTACGAAAAGGGTTATTGACCGTCTTTGGCTTTTTCCGCCAAATCCTGCGGCATTAAACATTCGCCGATGGGTTCGCACAAATCACACAAGGCTTCTTCCGAAGATTTCGTGCAGGTAGAGTTTTGAATTTCTTTATTGATTTTCTCCACCCGTTTGGGATCAGAAATCAACACCTGCAAAAAACGGGTTAACGCCAAGGACGATTCCGGACTGATAAGGTGTTCCATCTTGCAAGCATCCGCCCTGGCAATATCCCGGTCCACGCCCAATACCTCTTCAAAAAAACGGGTTAACAAAGCAAAGTTGTGTTCAACCGTGTGCGCCAGCATTTCTCCTTTACTGGTCAATAATAAAAAGCGGTTGGGATCTTCAGATACCAACTTACGCTCTTTTAATTGCGAAATCGCCAAGGATGCCGCCCCGCGCGAAATGTTTAACTTCCCGGCCACATCGGTGACACGCGCATACCCGAATTCTTTGCGCAACTGATCAATCGCCATCAAGTAATGCGCAACAGAGTGAGTCAATTCGTTTTCTTCAAACGCACGCCAATAACTACTATCGTTGGTAACAGCTGTCATGATTTCCCTTATCTTGAATTCAGATTGAGTCTGAATAGCTTGGATTCGACTTATCCCTTTTTTACAGGATCGTTTCACTATATAAATTACCATCAGGTATGTCTTTTCGCAAGGAAAATAATAATTAGATTTCGTCAATTTGTCTTTCAATCCAATAAAAAGTGAACTATGTCATTGATTCAACGTATTTTATTGATTCTCATAACCGCGTCTGCAATTGGTCTGCAATTGTGGAATTTTGACGCGCCATTTGTCCTCAATTACGAAACCGGCTTCCAAGAACAAATTGCCCGCCGCCACATGGATCCGGGTTTCACTCATACCTACGGCATTTCAACCATCAACACCATTACCGAATCCCCTACCTTTCACCCTACTCATCCGCCGGGATTGCAATGGATTTTGGCTGCTTTGTTCCATCTTTTGGGTGATGAAGAATCCTCCGCACGGTTGGTTCCCTTTATCTCTTACCTGTTGTGTCTCATCGGTTTGTGGAAAATCACCCAATCCCATCTATCCACATCAAGCCGCATTGGCGTCATTTCCGCTTTCGCATTCGCCCCACTTTCTTTTTATCTGGGACGTGTGGTCAATTTCGAACCCCCGGTCGTGGCCTGTATTTTATGGACCGTAAAATGGCTGCAAGATATCGAGGAAAAAAACCAAAAACGGTACTTCCTATTATCATTGCTTATCATTACCGGAACATTAATCGATTGGGTTTATCTTCTCTTCTTGACCTGCGTCTGCCTCTTGTTTTGGCTGAAACACTCTTCAAAACCCGAACTGAAAATTCGGTTAACGCAACTCTGGTGCGTTTCATTTGGAATGTTGCTTGTCTACGCCTTCCTCATGTTTGGCATCGGCGCGTTCGAAAACGTGTTTCATCACGTCAAGGTTCAATCCGGAATGTACCAAGCATCCGATTGGAAACCTCCGCTTTTTCTCACCGGGAACTGGTGGTGGTCCATCGGATACCGCCTGTTTTGGAACAGCACCCCGGTTTTATTCCTCAGCATGTTCGCTTGGATTGGATGGGCTGTTTATCAATGGAACTGGCGCGAAGGACTCCCGTTTTGGATCACAACTTTATTTGTATTTTCCATTGCCTACATCATCATCTTCTCGCGCGCATCCAACCAGCATTTTTGGTGTCTGTTTTACTTCATGCCCTTCTTCGTGTTGATGCTTGGAAGCGTGTTGGAGTGGATGCCCAAGCATTTTCGCTTCATCCCGGTTATCGCGTTACTAGGCTTCTCCTTTCCGATTAATTATGATTTACGTACAATGGCGCCCAATCAAACCGAAACCCAATTCGGCCGCACCATTTCCTCGGGCGTGAACCGCGTCTACGGTGAAAACATGAACCGCTTAAAAGCCCCCATCCTGTACACCAACCGCGTTGACCCCTTGGCGTATTATGCCGATTTGGATACCGCCTATTTTTATATGTCAATTGGCGCGGCCGTGCCCGATAATTTCCTGATCCGCTTCCGCCCGGAATTTGTAGCCTTATCCGGCTTAGGCTCAAAAACCGCAGTGGTCATGCGCGACGAAGACCGCAGCGCGCTGTATGAACGCCTACAAAAATCCTATACGCTGGTGCATGAAGAATTCAGCACCCAACTGTGGGAATCCAATTGGTCGCCAATGGTTAATCTCATGGGTTTGATGAAGCTCCCGGATGGAAGCAAAGCCGAAACACAATTCATTGACGATCGCGAACAAATCCATATAGCCGCGCACATCATGCCCGGCACCCCTGCCATGAATATAAACTTGGAAGATGTCTGGATATCCGGACGCCGATGGTTAACCGGGTGGGCCTTTGCCCCTCCCGGCAACTCGGTCAAACCAATCGAAGTAACCCTGCAATCCGAACGGGGAGTGCCGTTGGGGTCTTTTGAAGTTCAACCGCAAGAACCACCGTTTCGCTGGCAGCCCTTTGCCGCCTATATCGGATACCGTCCGCATCAATTGCTTGCATCCTGGAAGGGAAACAAAATCATTTTTGGAGATCTGCGCCTGGTCTCGGAAACAAACTACACCAACAATTTAACCCGTCTGCTCGCCGGCGAAATCCGCCGCAAAACCCGACCCAACCACTACCAAGAAACCATCGCCATACCCAACAATGAAGGCAATCGTTTCGCGGTTTCCCAACGGCCTGGAGTGAATATTGACAGCCTGCAAGTCCCGCACATTCGTGTGGGTTACCACCAACAACTGGATGTAACCTATGGCATTCATCCTGATTATGGCGAAAACAATCCCCCCATCACCTTCCGTTTACTCATGCGAGATATGGCCTTGGGAAAGCCATACATCCTCTTTGAAGATCAAGTCACCGCGGCAAAACGCGGAGAGAAATTCATCCAAAAAATCGACCTGCGCGAACATTCCCGGCATGTGCTCTCCTTTACATTCGAGGTGGAATCTAAACAATCTATAGATACAAGCACCGATTCGGCATTATGGTATGAAG
>CAYVAZ010000183.1:0-10238 GCA_964449065.1 uncultured bacterium | reverse complement strand
GGGCTGAAATGTGTGCAGGGCAAGTGCATAGTGAATTCGATCAGTTTAAAAGAAGGCGAAGAAGAGTTCTTGCGGCAGGCAAGATTGTGTCAGCGGTATGGCGCGGCTGTGATTGTGATGGCCTTTGATGAAAACGGGCAGGCAGCGACCAAAGATGAAAAAGTGCGGATTGCCAAACGGGCCTTTAAACTGCTGACCGAAGAAGCCGGGTTTATCCCGCAGGATATAATTTTTGACTTAAACATTCTAACCGTTGCGACGGGGATGGATGAGCATAACAACTACGCGGTTGACTTTATCGAAGGCGTGCGCGAAGTGAAGAAAGTGTGCCCGGGCTGCCGCACCAGCGGCGGGGTGAGCAACATCTCGTTCTCGTTCCGGGGGAACAATGTGGTGCGGGAAGCGATGCATTCGATCTTTTTGTATCACGCGATTGAAGCCGGGCTGGATATGGGTATCGTGAATGCTGGAATGCTGGAAGTGTATGAAGACATCGATCCTAAACTGAAAGAGATGGTGGAAGATGTGCTCTTGAACCGCAGGGATGACGCAACCGAGCGCCTGATTGACTACGCGGAAGAGATCAAACACACCGGCAAAGAAAAAGAGAAAACCAGTGAAGAATGGCGCGAAGGCACCGTGGAAGAACGCTTAAGCCACGCGCTGGTAAAGGGAATTACGACATACGTGGAAGATGACACCGAAGAAGCGCGGCAGAAACATGAGCGTCCGTTGGATGTGATTGAAGGTCCGCTGATGGACGGCATGAAGGTGGTCGGCGAATTGTTTGGCGCCGGGAAGATGTTTTTGCCGCAGGTTGTCAAAAGCGCGCGCGTGATGAAAAAGGCGGTTGCGTATTTGCTGCCCTATATGGAAGAAGAAAAGAAAAAGAGCAAGAGCGCCAGCAACGAAGGCACCTTTGTGATTGCGACGGTGAAAGGCGATGTGCATGATATCGGGAAGAACATCGTTTCGGTGGTGCTTTCGTGCAACAACTATGAGGTGATTGACCTGGGTGTGATGCAGTCTTGCGAGGCGATTCTGGATGCCGCCAACGAACACAACGCGGATATCATCGGCATGAGCGGACTGATTACGCCGTCGCTGGATGAGATGATCAACAACGCAAAAGAGATGGAGCGGCGGGAAATGACCACTCCATTGTTGATTGGCGGGGCGACAACCAGCAAGGCGCACACGGCGATCAAGATCGCCCCGCACTATAACGCGCCGGTTGTTCATGTGACGGATGCTTCGCTTGTTGTCGGTATCTGCAACCAGTTGCGCAATCCGAAATTGAAGGATGATTTCCTCAAGGAATTGTTTGATGATCAGGAACGCCTGCGCGTACAGTATGCCTCCAACAGCGGGAAGACGGCGAAGTATGTGGATATCAACACCGCGCGGGCGAACCGGATTCAGAGCGATTGGGATGCTGTAGAGATAGCCCAACCGGAGAAGACCGGATTGCAGGTGTGGGATGAAATTCCACTGGATGAAATTGCGAAGTACATCGATTGGACGCCGTTCTTCCTCACGTGGGAAATGCGGGGTCGGTATCCGAACATCTTGGATGATAAAAAGGTTGGTCCGCAAGCGCGCGAGTTGTTTGATGACGCGCAGAAACTGATGGAAGAGATTATCAAAGAGAAAAAATTCCGCTGCCGCGCGGTGTACGGTTTTTGGCCGGCCAACAGCGTGGATGATGATGTGGAGTTTTATAGCGATGAATCGCGCAGTGAGATTCTGCACCGCTTTCATTTCTTGCGTCATCAGATGGAGAAGAAGGATGGCACCTATCCATGTTTAGCGGATTATGTGGCCCCGAAGGATTCGGGTAGAACGGATTATGTGGGCGCGTTTGCCGTGACCGCGGGGAAAGAAGTGGATGAATTTTCGAATTCGTATAAATCGAAGAATGACGATTATACCGCGATTCTGATTCAAGCGCTGGGTGACCGGTTCGCGGAAGCGTGCGCGGAATATCTGCACAAGCATGTACGGGATTGCTGCGGGTTCGGCAAGGATGAAAAATTGACGAATGAAGAGTTGATCAAAGAAAAGTACCGCGGCATTCGTCCGGCCCCGGGATACCCTGCGTGCCCGGATCATACCGAAAAAGGTACGCTGTGGAAACTGCTGAATGTGGATGAAACCACTGGCATGGAGTTGACCGAAAACTACGCGATGAACCCGCCCAGTTCGGTTTCCGGCTTTTACTTTAATCATCCAGATGCAAAATATTTCCGCGTCGGTAAGATTGAGAAGGATCAAGTGGAAGACTACGCGCGGCGCAAGGATATGACCATCGCGGATGTGGAACGCTGGCTGGCACCGAATTTGGCGTATGATTCAAGTAAGGCGGACACGGGTGTTGGCGCGAAATCGTAGGTGGTTGTGTATGACTTTTTCACCGCGAATGGACGTGAATAACGGCGTTGGTTTATATTGGATTATTAGAATGCGAAAGTTCTATAACTGTAAAGGTAGGGCAAAACTACAAGCCCCTACTTTAATGAATGTCTGAATCGAAGCAAGATTCTTCGAGCAATTTAAATCGAGACCTTGTTATGGTTGGCAATGATGCTGGGTAGAATATCCGGATGTTTGACCCACTCGATGTATTCATCGTGAGTCATTCCTAAAAATTCGTGCAGTTTCTCTTCTGAATCGGAATTGTGCCAGAGGTCGATATAGTCATCTATATCTTCATAGAGCGCATCACCACTCAGGCATTTACCGATAAATGTTGTGGATGGTTTAGACATCGTTAGTCCTTATATATTTATATTTTGGTCATGATGGGTTTCGCGAACAGCCTCAACCCATCCTACATGGTTGTTCCCTTTTTATGGTTCGAGATGATTTGGGGAAGTTTTTCGGGGTATCGCAGCCACGTTTCGTATTCATCTTCTGTCAAACCTATGTATTCATGTAGTTCTAGTGTTGATTCAGACTCATGCCACATATCCACATAGTCTTCGATATTTTCAGGGTTTTCTTCACCTAAAATGCATTTGTTTATGAAGGTATTTGAAATTGTTTCAGACATCGATGAATCTTCCTTTAACAGCATTCTTAATTTTATGACCACTTACAGGATCAAGGGCACCTAGTAGTCTGTCAATCAAAGAATGACGGCTGGCTATCCGTTGTCCCCCCCCTTGTTAAGGGGGGCTAGGGGGGATCGAAGCACGCTTCCAACTACGCAAAATCCCCCGGAGCCTACGGCTCCACCCCCTTATGCAAGGGGGTATAACACTGCGCTAACGCTTGTGGTTGACTGATCCTAGTCATTTCATGTGGATGGTTAAGTTATAACCCATCAAGTCAGCCTTGATGAACTACTGGGTGTTTGCCTCTTTTGTTGAAAACTTCTACTTCACCATGTAGACCATCCCAAGTATAAATTCGTTTGCCATCGTGACTACGCCATCTCTTTTCGCCGTTTTGAATGTATGATTCTAATCCGTCTAATATCGATGGCTTAGGTATTGGGATGTATGTCAACTTTTTATCCTAAACAAATTATAATGGATAAAAGGATAATATCGAACAAAAATCAATCAACCAATTATCTGCCTCTTTAGATAAATTTTATGCATAAGTTTACAAAATGAAATTTTGAAGAAGAAAGGCTTCATAACGCGAATGGTGGGCTACGCTGCGCATTGAGCCGGCCCTATATTGTTTGCGATCCATTTTAGTTGCGGATTGCGTTGAATTTTCCGGCCAGATAACTCTTCTTGTAGTCCGGCAAGGATAGGTGAATGGCGCATTCGAGTTTGTTTTCTGAAACCTGTTTAATCTTTAAGCGCATTGTGTATAGCTGAGTGTACATCAGTATGCCGGGTTGATCGCGGCCTTCGATCTTAACATGCATGTGGATGTGGGGGACCGAATCCTCTGTTTGTGGCGTTACGATGATTTCTTTGTCATAGTCTTCTTCGTTGACAAAAATGATCAAGCGAGCGTTAGCCAGATAGCCGGATTTATTCTTCGTTTCAAATTCAATTCCATGTTTAGAAAACGAGACTTCGCAGTTTGACATGTTGTAGCCAAAAACGGAGCCATAGATGTTTTCATCCGGAATGGTTTCGGCAGGCTTGTCGATTGACCATCCAATTTTTTCTTCGGCAGTAGAAATAAGTGGTTGGGTGCATGCTACGAGTAAGGAAAGAGTAAAGATCACGTGAAGGTTTTTCATAGGTATTTTCCTTTTATACCAATGGTATTTTTGATTTTTGAGAAGTAAACTCGCTGAGTCTTTCTTTCGCTTAGGCTTACCGCTGTGCTAACTTGGTAATCCTTATTTGGATATTTTATTCACATATACCGTTTGCGTAAACCGTGTGACCCTTCTTAACGGTAGGTCCTGTTATCTGAGAAAGTTCAGGAGAGTTTGTTGGATGGATCTGGCGGAGGCTTGCAGCGAGGCGTTGAAGGCGTTTTGGGTGGTGGTGAGTTCGGTAATGATTTCTGCCAGATCGGCGTCTTCAACAAATGAGAGCTGCTGGCGGATTAACGCTTCGGCTTCTTCCAGGCGCGCTTGCGTGTTGTCCAACCGGTTGAGCCTGGCTCCGCCGGATGTACGCGTTGTTAATATTTCTTCTAAATCCACATCAATGGCATCGAGTGATGCTTGTATCCCTTCGGTGTCGTTTTGGCGCAGGGCGGTTTCCAGGTTTTTCATGGTTTTGAAGATGTTGGCTTCTTCCACTTCATTGAGTGTTCCTTCTCCCGCAATGCCTAGGATTTCAGCGGTGCGCTGGCTGCTGGAATAAATTTCCGCCGGCTCGCCGTCAAACCGCACGCCGGTGTATTGCGCGATGCCCATGCGTTGGGTGAATTTGCTGAGATCATCGGTGCCGGTGGTGTCATTGGCGGCATCAATCAGCATGGTGTGGCCGTCAAAGTTGCTGACGATGTTGAAGGTGCCGTTGGTGAAGTTGGCGGAGATCAATCCTTGTCCCGGGCCTGCTTCTCCATCGATGGCATCAATTCGGTCGATGATATCCCCGATGGTGTCAAATGTATTCACGGGGATGGTGAAGTTTTCCAAGGTTTCTCCGGCGCCATTGCGGACTTCTAAACTGAAATCGCCGTCGGACATCCCCGGCACGACGGTGGACGCTTGGGTTGTGCGTGAGAAAATGGTTTGGATGGTATCTTGAATCTGTGCCGGGGGCGGGGGAGCGAACAGACCCAAATCACGGGCGATGGTGCCGTCTTGCACATCCATAATACTGAACACGCCGTCGTGCTCTAATTCCGGGGAAATGTTGATACCTGTACCTGCTTCATTGATGGCAGCGGTTACTTGTGCGGGGCTTTCATTGATGGTGCGAATCACATCACCAATCGTTTCCGCATCCCGTAAATCAATGGAATGAATGTCGCCATTGTTATTGATGGAGATGAATCCTTCGTTGGTGGCCGGTGTTTCCGAACCCGGAAGCGGTTCGCCGTTGCGGATACCGAGGCTGTTGCCTGTGTCTGCATCTACCAGCGCGCCGGGGATATTGGCAAGTTTGGTGCTGAAATCCAGCTTTTCCATGCGGCTGATGGTTTGTACGTCATTAGCATCGGTTTCCACACGGGTGGTGATATCGCGTCCAAAGAGTTTACGCACGCTGGAGACGGACACGGTTTCGGTGGTTCCTGTGGCTGAGATAGAGATCCCGGTTTGGTCATCATTGATAAAAGCGGTTGCTTTGCCTTTCAACTGCGGATGGTTGTTAATGAGATTAAGCAGGTCCTGCAAATCAGAACCGGGCAGATCATCGTTATCGCCGGTTGTGCCGTTAAAATCGCGCCCTTCCGTCAAGGCGCGCAGGTCGATATCGATCACTTCATCATCGATGGTAACGCGAATGGCTTCCAACTCATTGACGAACACGGGGTTTTCGTTTTCGTCGAGCAATTCGTTGCCGTCGGCATCGACATCGGTAATAGCCAAGTTGTCTTGAAACGGCACCGCTTGATTATTAGACGGTCCCGTATTGGCGGATACGAACAGTTGAGAGTTCCCCTGGACGCGCACGGTCGAGCGTTCCGGCGGGGGAGTTTGGGTGCCGTCGAAGAGCGGGTCATTCGCGGGAAACCCTTGGGTTAACGAGCGGTTGCTTTCGACGCGGCGGTTTAATCCCAGCGCGGTTAAGAGGTTGGAGCCTTGCGGAGGCTCTTTGGTGAACGTGGTGTCAGTGCTGCCGTCTTGCAACTGCAATTGATCCGAGCGCTGCGAGGTAATCACCAAACGGTTGCGCTCATCGATGGAGGCGGTTACATCTTCCACCGTGTTATTAATGCGGTTTTTGACATCTTCTAATGAATCGACCGATAGATCGACTTTGACTTTTGTCCCATGGATAAAAAAGTCGGCGTTGTTGTTGGGCAAGGGACTGGGTGAATTGTTTGGATTGGGTGAGGCTTCTAAATCGGAGCCCGGCTGCGTTCCCGGTAAGGGGGGTGCATTCATAAACGAGGGATGCAGTTTGCGCAACTGTTGCGCGAGCGGTTCGTTGGTGTCTTCGATTTCCAGCGAGGCGGTGATTTTGTTGGGGGTATGCATAAAGGTTTCAAGGCCGTGAATGTTGGAGGTGATGGTTGCCCCAAAACTGATGGAAACCTGCTGCTGAAAATCGTCTCCTTTGTATAAAACCACGCCGTCTTTATCCACAAACGGCTGATTCGTAGTGGAACTGCCCCCAAAGATATAGCGCCCGTTAAAGTTGGAATTGGCGAGATTAACGACTTCGCCGAAGAGTTCTTTGATCTGGTCGGAAATGGCCAATCGTGCTTCGGCGTCGTTGGTCTCGTTGGCGCCTTGTACAGCCAATTGGCGTACGTTTTGCAAAACTTCGGTCAGTGAGTTCAAGCTGGCTTCGGACAGATCAAGATTAGAGCGCGCGTTGTTAATGTTGCGCAGATGGCTTTGCCCCAGGTTGATGGTGGTGCGGTGGCTTAAACTTAAGGGGAAATCAATGGGGTCATCAGACGGACGGTTGACCCGTCTGCCGGTGGCCAGTTGATCCTGCAAGCGGGCAACCCGGTTGATGTTGTTTTGCAGGTTAAAGAGTGTACGGTCGCTTAAAAGAGATTGTGTGATTCGTACCATAATATTTACCCATACGTTTGTTTATCTTTAGGTTCCCAACCGGTTGATGATGGTATCCATTAATTGATCGATGGTGTTGATCATTCTGGCGGAAGCTTGAAACGCCTGTTGAAACTTGATGAGATTGATGGATTCTTCATCCAGCGATACGCCGGATTGCTGCTCTTGCAGAAGTTGAAGTTCGCGCAGAATTTCATTGTTGGTTTCGGAGAACTGCCGGGCTCTGCTGCCTTCCACCCCTAGGGTTGCCACGGTCGAGCGGAATTTTTCGCTGAAGGTTTGTCCGTTGATGGTATCTTTTACCTCGAGTTCCGCCATCGCTTGCGCGGCTTCGTTGTTGCCGGGATTGCCGTCGCTGGAAGCCGCCAGCAGGTTGGTATTATTTAAGACCTCTTTGTTCACATTCATGGTGAGCGCGTCTGTTCCTTGAAAGAGGGAGTTGATCCCCGACGCGGCGAGAAAATCGCTGGTGTCTCCGGTGAAGGAGAGGCGTTCTTGCGCAGTGGTTTGGAGTTCGATATCGTTATTTTTGGTGAGTTCGGCACGGACGATGCCGCCGATGCTGTCGCCTAACGCTTGTACCGACGCGCCGCCGGTAATGGGCGGATCGGAATTCATGGTTAACACCGGCCCTTCGGTAAACCCCAGGGCGGACAGGATAAAACTATCATCGCTGCGGAAGGTGAATTCGAATCCGCTTTCCGCTTCTACCCGAATGACAGAGCGGGAGGAATCGTTCGGGTCTTCCACCAAAGATGCCCGGACCGGAGCCGCAGCGGTACCGGCAGCGGAATTGATGCTTTCTATTACATCGTTAAGCGAAACAATGCCGCCCACACGGGATGGGTTGGCGGAAATGGGAACTTCAACAATATTCTGCACGGAACCTTCTTGATTGGCGACCAGGATTTCAAAGGAACCGTCTATGAAATTGTCTTTGCCCACTTGGCCGAAACCTTTAATTTCATCAAACCCCATCGCATTGATGAGGCCGGTGGTATCGTTTTGAAAGAAAAATGAGCGCTTGTTTTCCGCCCGAATGATGAAGCGGTTGTCGTCGGTTATTTCAACATCAATATTGGGATTGGCGTTTTCCAATATCCCTTCCAAATCATTTAAGGTATCAATGGCGCCCGGATTTAACGCGATTGTAGTCACAGTCGGCACGTTGTTGTTATCGACAGTTACGAACTCAAAACGTCCCGGTTCGATGACGTTGGGCGGCGGTCCCGGAAAGTTTGGGGAGAACGAAGGATTCCCGGTTCCAAAGAAACTGATGTTTTCGGATATGGCGAATTCCGCGGCGACCTGAGTCGCGGTGCCTCCAATCAGCGGGATGTTGGGATCGGTAATCGGCATTTCAAATCCGCGAATGATGCCGGAGGTATCGTTTTGAATGGAAAAGGTGAATTCTTCGTTAACGGTTTCGATTTGCAGGACGGACACATCGGGATCGGTTTTGCTTTCCACGAGGGAAGCCCGTACCAACCCGTTGCTTTGGGTTTGAATTTCACTTACCAATTGCTGCATGGTAAAGGCGCCGGTAAAGTTGACGGTGATATTGTCAATTTCGGCAGTGGTGGGATCGATATCGACTTGGCTGCCGCCTTCGTTGCGCACGATGATTTCAAATGATTGCTGCTGGCCGGGCGCTTCGGCTAGCGGCGTGCTTTCCAGCGCTTCCAACTGAGAGATTGGACCGTTAAGTTCCTCGATTTCCGCACCGGTTTGGCCGGCCGCGCGGCGGACGAAGACCGGATCGAATGAAAGAGCGGATTCGGCTTTTTTTACGATACCGTCACTCCGGTTTATGCGGTCCACAATGTCGTTGAGGGTATCGGTGGTGTTAACATCCACGGCAAATACATCGCGGGTATTGTTTTCATCGTCGGAAACACGGATATTAAAACTACCGTCCTGCACGGGAAAAGGGCGCAAACGGGAGTCGATATTGGCGCGTTCGCTATTGTCATTAAAGATTTGTTGCAGCGTGAAATTTCCGAATGAGTCACTGTCTTTGTTGGGAGCCCGAAAGGAACTTTGCAGACGTTCCTGGCCTTCCAATCCGGATGAGGCACTGTGAATTTTGTTGATCTCAAACATAATGGCGCGCGACAGAGTGTTGATTTCATTTTCCATAAAGGGAACAATGCGGTCACGCGCTTCCAGAGTTGCGCCGAGTTTGCCTTGCCGAATGATATCGTCTTCGATATTCAATCCGCTCCGCCCGATTCGAATATTGGCCAATTGGGTGGAATCGGGTTGATCGTTTATTTCGATCTGTAGTGGTGTAAATTCAACTCCATCAACAATGCGTTGGCCTGCCAACGTGACATCAATCATACCGTTGGTGCCGTCGGCGGTGCGGATGGGGATGATTTCGGATAGGTCAGATAAGAGTTGATCGCGCTGGTCGCGCAGATCGTTGGACGAATTTTTTCCGCCCACCTCGTTGATCGCGATGCGTTGGTTGAGTTTGGCGATTTGTTCGGCTTTGCGGTTTACGTCTTCGGAAAGTAAGATGACGCGCTCGTTGAGATCGTTTTGGATGGTGTTAAGTTCTTCCGCGGCGAAGTTGAACGTGGTTGCGAGAGATAAACCGTTATCGATGACGGCCTGCCGGGTTTCCGGACGGTCGGGGGTGGCGGATAAGTCGTTCAGCGATTGAAAAAAGCGGGAGAGCAGGTTGTTGATACCGCCCAAATCGGTGGCGTCATCCACGCCGACCGGGGCGAGCGGGTCGCTCAGCACGGCTTCCATACGCAAAAAGAGGCGGTCGAGTTCTTCGTTAAAGGCTTTGTCGCTGTTGACTCCCCGAATTTGGCTCTCTAAAAAAGCGTCGCGAATGCGTTCGACGGTCAGGAGTTCCACGCCCTGGCCGAAGATTCCTTGCGGAAGGTTGATGGCATCGGCGGCGCGCTGTACCACCCGTTGGCGGGAGTAGCCATCGGTATTGGCGTTGGCGATGTTTTGCCCGGTGACATCAAGCCCCGCTTTCGCGGCCTCCAGCCCGCGCGCGTTAATATTGAGGATGGCGTTCATTGTGACCATAGCGGCCTACCTGTATTTACTATCTGTTTAAAACTGCATCTGTTTAAAACTGCCGGGGAATACACCGATC
>CAYVAZ010000182.1:0-10300 GCA_964449065.1 uncultured bacterium | reverse complement strand
AGCATGTTGCTGCAAAACGCCATGCGCATGCGCGACCAGGCGCAGGCAATGGCGAACGAACGGATTGCGCGCGTGCAGGCAAAGTCGGTGTTAAAGCGTGATTTACTCAATACCATTCCGGCTAACAGCGATGCCACGATTTGGTTGATCAGCCAATACGAAGAATCAGGCGGTGCGCGTAAAGATCAGCTGGCGTTCTTCAGCTCAACCGGCTTCATAAGCCCGGGCGCTTATGAAAGCGATGTGCAAAAGATCGTGTATGCGTTGGTTCCCAACGAGAACGACCCGCAAACCGATTCGGTATCATTGGTACGCCACATCTACCGGAACATTTATACCGAATACGAAGACGATCCCCTGCAAAACCGGTTGATGGATTCGGTCGAAAGCCTGGCGTTTCAGTTTTATGACGGAGAAACCTGGCACAACGAATGGGACTCAACCACGCAAGATCCACCCATGCCAGAAGCAATAAAAGTTCAGTTGGCCTATAAAGAGAATCCGCAGGAAGAAAACGTGGAATCTCTAGAATTCTTAGTCCCCATCCGTTCGGAGCGTTTCGAAGAAGACGAAGAAGAGACAGATTCCGCTTCATCCGGCGGGGAGGAAGAATCCGCTTCACCCCAACCCGCGTCCACCGGCGGCGGGTTCGCGGGCGGCGGCGGTAACCAAGGCGGTCAAGGCGGTCGCGGTGGTGGCGGCCGTGGCGGGCCAGGCGCACAAAACAATGGCGGCAACCGGGGAGGTGGACGATGATTCTTTCACCTCTCTGCAATCAAAAACGCGGAGCCATTCTTATAATTGTTTTATGGATCAGTACCGGATTGGTAACCGTGGCGTTGTTATTCGGCCAATCCATGATGCTGTCATACCGTGCCGGAGACAACACACTATCAGGCATTCAAGCCGAACACGCCATTGAAGGCGCGCTGCGTTATATCGAGTACGCCTTACGCAACAGCGATCACGGTGAGTTTGATCCGGATGAAACGTTTCGTGACGAGTTGGTCACTGTTGGAGATGCCCGCTTTTGGCTGATCGGCAGAAGCGAAGAAGAACGAACTGATATGTACGAATATCCGGCGTTTGGGCTTGTCGATGAAGCATCCAAACTGAATCTCAACACTGCTACACAAGAGATGCTGGAAAAACTGCCGGATATGACACCGGAATTCGCTGCCGCCATCATCGATTGGCGCGATGAAGACGATGAACGAACCGAAAACGGTGCCGAATCGGAAACCTATTTATTACGCCAACCCGGCTATGAAGCCAAAAACGCCCCGTTCGATACGGTGGATGAATTGCTGCTGGTTCAGTACGCCGAATGGGACTATCTATTTGGAGAAGACACCAACCTGAACGGTTTTTTAGATCCGAACGAACAAGACGGTGAAGTATCTTTGCCGTTTGATGACCAGGATAGAACGTTGAAATCCGGAATCATGGATTTTGTCACGGTCTACAGCCGGCAATCCAATTTGGATGAAAACAGTGAGCAAAAAATCAATGTGAATGGAGACAATTCCGAAGCATTGACGCAATTGTTAGAAGAAACGTTAGGGGCGGAACGCGCCGCCGAACTCTCCATCGCAGCCGGAGGGGCCGGATACACCAGCATGTTGCAATTTTACAATCAAAGCGGATTAACCGCGGATGAATTCGCCCAAATCAACCAAGCCATTAGTCTATCCGATGAACCGTATACTGAAGGCTTGGTCAATATCAACACCGCGCGGTTTGAAGTGCTGGTTTGCCTGCCCGGTATGGACGAAGACAAAGCGCGTCAGATCGTGAATTACCGCAATGCCAATCCCGATGCGCTCACATCCGTGGCCTGGGTGGCTGAAGTGCTGGATGAAGACACCATGAATCAACTGGGAGAAACCATCACCGCCCAAGCCTATCAATACACCGCCGATATCACCGCGGTCGGCAACGACGGAAAAGGATACCGCCGCGTCAAATATATCATTGATATCAGTGACGGCACACCCGTTATTCGCTACCGCAAAGACATGACCCGGATGGGATGGGCATTGGGTGAAGTGATTCGCGAAGAGCAAAGACGATTAAAGGAAAGCGGCAATGAACTTATTTCAACAATCCGTTCCTAAATCCGTATTGGGCATGGCCTTCGACAGCAATGTGTTGACCTTCTCTGTCCTGACGGCCAATGGCGATGGTATCTGCTTGCAAAAAAACGGCCACGCCGAAATGGCGTTGGATTTGCTCTCCGGCGAAACGGAATTGGTCGCAAGGGAAATACGCAATCACCTGCAAGCGGCTGGTATCCATGAAACCCGTTGTGTATTCTGTGTGCCCTTGCAATGGGTGATATCCCACCCGTTAAAAATGCCCAATCTCTCGAAAGAAGATGAACACAGTTATATAGCCCTTCACGCTGAGCGCGAGTTTCCTTATCCGGCGCAGGATCTATCCATCGCCGTCTCGCGGTACACCAGTCCGCAAGAACAGGTCTACACGCTGGTTTCCGCCTTGCCCATCCGCCAAGTGGAAAAAATTAAAGAAGTCTTGCAGCAGGCCAATCTTAACCTGTGCAGTCTCACCCTTGGAACGGCTGTTTTTGACACCGCCGGCGATGAGGTCCAATTGATCCTGCAAAAGCGTGAGCAAGGCATAGATTGCTTTGTCGTATCGGCTTCTTCCATTATCCTGGCACGTCATTTTAAGCAACAAAGCGCAGAATACGCCGATGATCCCGGCATGCACCTTGAAGACATTAGACGGGATCTGCGTATCACGCTCGGGCAGATTCCTTCCGATATCCGCCACGCCTTAACCGGTGTTGCTGTGTACGGCAATGACCAATGGTGTGGTTCGCTGCGCGGCATAATTCAATCGCTGCCGCAGTGCCGTAACGCGAACATCGTGACCGGCAAAATCCCCTTGCATGTTAAAGACTCAAACTCGCCCGGTATGGAAGCCCTTTACAGCGCGTCCGCCTCGGCGGCGTATGCTTATCTAACCAACAAACAATCCGCGCTGGAATTTCTGCCGCCATATATCAGCCCCATTCAACGTTTGTTCGAACGGATGTCATCCAAACGGAATGTGGTCATTGGCGAAGTGGCCGCTGTCGTCATCGTATTGTTTTTCATGGTATTCGGCTATCAGCACTGGAACTACTCCAACCTTTCATCCCAGTGGGCGAAAATCGAAGAACAAGTCACTGAAGTCGAAGCCATACAAAATAACGTCAAACAGTTTCGCCCCTGGTTTAACCGCAAAATCCCCAGTTTGTCGGTGCTCAAAATTTTGACCGAACGCTTTCCCGATGATGGAAGCATTTGGGTAAAAACCGTACAGATCGAAAACGAATCGTTCATTACCTTTTCCGGATTTGCCAACCAAAATGAAATGTTGCTGGAAACCATTGATTCGCTGAACGAAGTCGAAGCCATCGAAGCCTTGCAGGTTCGCCAAATGACCGGAAAAGAGCCCTTGCAGTATTCGCTGCAATTTTTATGGGTAGAAGGATAAGTTCATGAACAGAAAAAACCGTGAACAACTATTGCTGCTATTGGCCGCTGTCACGCTGGGCTTGCTGGCGGGTGACCGTTTGGTGTTAACGCCGTTGATGACCTATTACCAAGAGACTGCGGAAAAAATTTTATTCTTGGATCAATCCCTGCAAAAAGGAAAAATCTTATTAAGCCGCGAACAAGTGATCCGTGATACCTGGCGGGATATGCGGCAAAGCGACCTGCCCGAAAGCGTTTCGGCAGCCGAAAACCAAGTCCTGAAATCGGTAGACGCCTGGATCAACGACAGCCGTATCGAACTGCTTTCATTCAAGCCGCAATGGAACGAAAGCGGTGAGAATTTCATCACACTGGAATGCTTTGCCGTCGCCCAGGGCAATTTAGAAGAAATCAGCCGCTTTTTGTATGAACTTGAAACCGATGAACTCTCGCTGCACGTTGAAAACATGGAACTCAGCGACAGCACCGGTGACGGCAGCCAACTGCGCTTAAACATCCGCTTCAGCGGAATACGGATAAGGGAAGAGCAAACATGAAATCATCAATTCATCGTATTTCATTCTATACCGCAATCGGTCTGTTGGTCATGATGGGAATGGCCTACAACGCCGGTGTATTGTTCGGGCAAGAAGAAAGCGGCTCTGAAACCGGCGGATATGAGTATCCCCCGTATGAGTCGTTCGCGGTCATTTTTCAAAGCAATATTTTTGATCCCAACCGCCGTCCGGCACGACGTGAAGAACAACCCGAGATTCCACCCCGCCGCGACCCGGATGAAGCAATATTGACAGGCACAATGATTACGGAAGATGACGCGTTCGCGTTCTTCAACGGCAGCCGTTCTGATTTTCGCGCCGTCGTATCCACGGGCAATACATATGCGGGATTCACGATTGCTGCAATAGAAAAAACGAAAGTGATATTGACCAAAGAAAATGCTGCAATGACACTCCCGGTGGGGATGGCTCTGATCAAAGAAGAGGATGGCGAGTGGGAAATCAGCACGCCCTCCAAATCCAACCGGTCCTTGGCTTACGAACGGGAAGACCGGGATAATCACGGGGGCGCGCAAGAAAAAAGCACAGAGAGTGGCGATGTACAAAATGACGTATTAAAACGATTAATGGAGCAACGCAAACAGGAGGTAGGACAATGAACAAAAAATGGTGTATGTTTGGATTCGCATTATTCATGATTGCCGCGATGGGTACAACCGTGTTGTATGCCCAAGAGGAAGAAAAAGCCCCGGACGGGAATGAGAAAATCCTCTTAAACTTCCGCAATGCCACATTGGATTCGGTCTTGGATTATTTGAGTGAGGCCGCCGGGTTCATCATCATCAAGGAAACCGAATACAACGGAACCGTGGATGTCCGTAGCCACCAACCGCTCACCAAGGATGAAGCGTACGAACTGCTCAACACCCTTTTGCATATTAAGGGGTACGCGGCCATCCGCAACGGCAGAACCCTTACCATTGTGAACCGCGACGAAGCGAAGTTGAAAGACTTGCCGGTCAAAACCGGCAACGAGCCGCAGGAAATCCCCAAATCCGATGAAATGGTGACGCAGATTATACCGGTACGTTACACGGAAGCGGTACAACTCATTGAAAATCTACAGCCGCTCTTGCCGGAGTATGCCACCATGACCGCCAACGAAACCAGCAACGCCATCGTGTTGACCGATACCCAAACCAATATCCGCAAGATGGTGCAAATCATTCGCGCGTTGGATACGTCGATATCGGAAATAGCCGACGTGCGCGTTTTTCCCCTGGTGTATTCGGACGCGGTTGAATTGGCCGATAAAATAGAAGAATTGTTTAAGATCGATGATGAAGAAGACAACCGCGGGGGCAGGGGCAGACCTCCGTGGGAACGGGGCGGAAATGACGAAGAACAAAGCGGCGATAGCACGGCAATGAAGGCCGCTTCCCGAATTGTCGCGGTGGCGGATGAACGCTCGAATTCTCTCATTGTCAGTGCGCCGAGCGAACTGTTGGATGTCGTAGCCCAAGTGATTCGTCAGATCGATACTTCAATTGAGGACATTACGGAATTGCGCGTCTTTCAACTGCAATACGCGGACGCGCAGGAAACATCGGATTTGATCACCGAATTGTTCACCGACTCCGAAGAAACACAAACCCCGCAATTCGGAG
The DNA here is from genome assembly GCA_964449065.1 of uncultured bacterium. Taxonomy (GTDB): domain Bacteria; phylum Hinthialibacterota; class Hinthialibacteria; order Hinthialibacterales; family Hinthialibacteraceae; genus CAYVAZ01. The sequence continues at coordinate 4,630 of CAYVAZ010000182.1, read as the reverse complement.
GGCAAGGATTTTTCGGCCGCTTTGGCCGGGGCGCTAGAGACAATAATAACAATCAAGAGCAATCCCAAAGACAACTGAAGCAAACGGCAGTCACTTGTGTTGCCGATGCCCGTACCAACTCCATCGTCGTCACGGCCGCGCAAGACACCATGGCGCAAATCGAAAGAATGGTTGAACAATTGGATAGCGGGACGGATAAAAAGCAGGATGTGTATGTGTATCACCTGCAATACGGGGATGTCGAAAATGTGGCCAATATTCTCCGAAGTATTTTCGAAGATAAAGTCACCGGCAACCGGCAAAACAATCAAAACAATCCCAATCAAAATACTTTGGGCAACCGAACCGTCGATGAAGGGACCCAACTTTCACCGACCCAGAATACTACGAATTAAAGATTGGCGGATAAACCATGAACCACAAGCAATGGCTGTTTACGATTCTTTCCCTCTCGTTGATGGGAGGGCACGTTCCGGATGCCGAAGCGCAAGCCCAAGGGACGGGTACAACCAGTTTTTCCAACCAAGGCACGGCCGGTCAGCGGGATTATTTTCCCCAAGGCATGGTGGGAGAAGCCTATATTGAGTCAGACTTCGACAGCCGCTCCATCATTGTGGTGGCCGATGAAGAAACCAATCAACATATCAAAACCATTATCCAAAACCTGGACCGGCCGGTACCGCAAGTGCTAATCAAAGTTGTTTTTGTGGAAGTCACGCACCGCTTAGACAGCGATATCGGAACCGAGTTCAACTTGAATTATGAGGGAGGAGACCAACAAACCGGGTCGGTGTTCGGCCTGGACGCGCAGCAGTTCGGCGGATTTTACCGCATTTTAGAACGGGACCTGCAAGTGACCGTGAATGCGATAGAAGAAGTCGGGCGTCTCGAAGTGTTGTCCCGTCCCTCCATCCTTACCCGCAATAACCAAGAGGCCCAAATAATCGTCGGGCAAGAAGTTCCCTTTGTGGATACGTCCACCCAAACCGACAGTGGCCAAATCAACACGACCATTATTTACAGGCCGATTGGTATCATCTTACGGGTAACGCCGTTTATTACGCCGGATGGATTGGTCGAAATGCTTATCCGTCCGGAAATATCTTCCATCAGTGAAGAAGTGATTACCATATCCGAACAGGTGGATGCCCCCGTGTTTGATACCCGCTCCGCCGATACGGTGGTCACCACACCAAACGCCCAGACCGTTGTCATCGGCGGGTTAATGGAAGACAGCGTTACCGAAACAGACCGCAAGATTCCCCTTCTTGGCGACATTCCCGTGCTGGGTCATTTGTTTAAGAGAAAGCAAAAAGAGAAAACCAAAACCGAACTGTTGATTTTTTTGACGCCGATAGTGGTTCGTACACCCGGCTCGCTGCCAAATTTAACCAATTATGAAAACAACCGTACCAAATTGATTCCGGAAATCTTTTCAAACGATCAAATGGATACGTATCTGGATAATGTGGGCAACAACGTCCCGTTTGATATCCGGGATCGGCAGTATGATCCACAGCCCGCTCCGCGGCAACCGCCCCTGAAGCAACCAATGCAGCAGCGCAACGAAGACGCAAAACCAGAGCGGGATGCCCCTCTCCAATCAAAGGAAGACGAAAAAGAATCCGCGAAACGGGATGTGAAACCCATGCGGTTTAATTGAAATGAAGCGATCCGGCAATCAAATCTACATAGCCGCCCTCACGGTTTGGTTTGTTATCATTGCTTGGCAGGGCATAGAACACAGATGGATCCGTTTGTCCGCGCAAGAAGCGTTGCAGCACCGGGCGGAAGATATTTCCAACTCGTTGGCGGTTATCTTGCGTTCACAGCGCCGTTATGGCGGTGCCATTATTCAATACCGCTTGGAATCAGCGCTGAATGAACTCACACAGTCTGAAGAATTGTATTCCATCTATTTGCTGAATTCTTCCAGCGAAATCGTGGCCAAGTCCGGTTCCCAATCCATTCCGATCAACAATACACTGAAAGAACGCGGGGAATATTGGACCGAGAATTCCGTTGCGTTTATGAATGTGGTGGATTTAAATGTGTTTCCCGATGACGATCAGGCGGAAGACCGCCCCATGGTTGTCATTCCAATTACCGAAGAAGAAGCACAAGAATTTCGTGACCGGGGACGCGACAGAGAACGCCGACCTCCTCCCCGTCCGGAAGAACATCAAGACGTGAACCGCTCATCGACGGATGAAATCACACACCGGGATGATCAACCCGAAAGAGACGACCGGCGGGAAGGGAACTTCCGCGGCAATCGCTTTTCAAGGCCTCCACGGGGTATGACCGGCGAAGAATTCGAAGCCTTTTTAGAACAACAAGGGCTGCATGGTTTTATCATTGAAATTTCCACCCAAAACTATATCCAAACCTGCAACCGGGATTTATGGCTGCGGTTTTTTATCATCGGGTTTGCCACGGTCGCGGTAGCGGGTGGTATTTTGATCTGGCGGAACGTGCAAAAAAATTCCGAATTGCAGGTGCGGCTTGTTCGTGCCTCAGAAATGAACGCGCATTTGCGTGAAATGAATGTGGCGGCAGCCGGACTGGCTCACGAAACCCGCAATCCATTAAATTTGGTTCGCGGAATGGCGCAACTCATCTTCAAAGACAGCGGCACATCTCCCAATGTGCGCAATCAATCCGCGAAAATCACCGAAGAAGTCGACCGGGTCACCGCGCAATTAAATGAGTTCATTAATTACTCCAAACCCCGCGAACCCAAACTATCGACGGTTCATTTAAACCGGATTATCCGGGATGTTGAACAAACATTGGAAACCGATATCATAGATAAACGTATACAATTCTCACTGGAAGGCGAAGAAGCCTACACCGGTGCGGATGAGTCGCTGTTGCGCCAAATGATCTTTAATCTGCTGTTGAACTCCATTCAGGCCGTTCCGGATGGCGGGTCGATGTCCGTCCTTCTCTTCAGCAAAAGCAAAACCGAATGGGGGATGGAGTTTCGCGATAACGGTCCCGGTATTTCCGAGGAAATCCGTACAAAAGTGTTCCAACCGTATTTTACGACCAATGAATGCGGGACCGGTTTGGGGTTAACCGTCGTGCAGCAAATCGTAATGGCGCATGGATGGGAGATTGAATGCATTCCAGTTCAATCCGGTACCTGTTTTCGGATTCGTGGTATCCTGAAAGTATCACAAAACGATCCAAACAAATAAACCATGTCAGACATCCTGATTTTAGTCGTCGATGATGATGAAGGCCAACGAACCCTAATCGGCTCGTATCTAAAACGCTGCGGCTTTGAAGTGCAATTTGCTTCGTCCGGTGAAGCGGCATTAGAATTGCTCCAGCAACACCGCTTCCAAATGATGATATCCGATGTGCGGATGCCGGGAATCTCCGGTTTGGATTTACTGTCTCAAACGCGAAAACATAAAATCAACATTCCTATTTTGCTGGTAACCGCCTACGCGGATATTCGCGATGCCGTTTCGGCCATGCAGGACGGTGCTGTGAATTATTTGGAAAAACCCATCGATCTGGATGAACTGCTGCACTCGGTGAAAACGGCAACCGGAATTCAATCGACTCCACAACCCTCCCCCCTCAAGTTTCATGAGATTCCCCAGGATATGGTGGCGCAAAGCGCGGTGATGAAAACCATCTTGCAGGAAATCAGTATCATCGCCCAATCCGAAAGCCGGGTGCTGATTCATGGTGAAAGCGGTGTCGGCAAAGAGGTGATCGCGGACTTGCTGCACCGGTGGAGTCGGCGGCATAATCAACCGTTGCTTAAGGTGAATTGTGCCGCTTTGCCGGAAGAACTTTTGGAAAGCGAACTGTTCGGGCATGAAAAAGGAGCTTTTACCGGAGCAACGCAGATGCGGATCGGCCGGTTTGAAGAAGCGCACGGGGGCAGTATTTTACTCGATGAAATCGCGGAAATGTCACCGGCATTGCAAGCGAAATTGTTACGGGTGATTCAAGATGGCACCTTTCAAAGGCTTGGGTCCAATAAAGAACGTAAAACCAATACGAGACTTTTTGCCGCCACCAACCGCAACCTGGAAAAGGATGTCAAAAACGGAACGTTTCGGGAAGACTTGTTTTACCGTCTAAACGTGATGGAAATCTTTGTCCCTCCGCTGCGCGAGCGGCGGGAAGAAATTGTCCCCCTTGCTTATCATTTCGCGGAATTGTTTCTGCAAGGAACGCCCCGCATCTCGCAGCCGGTTCTACAATGTCTACAACAATACAACTGGCCCGGCAATGTTCGGGAACTGCGGAATGCCATGGAACGAGCTACGTTAATGGCGAGGGGGAGTTTGATCTTGTTGGAACATTTGCCCAAGAGAATTCAGGAATCGGTTCAACAGGTTTCTTTTGACCACCCCCAAGACCATGCCCATAAAAAAATGGAAGACATTGAGCGTGACGCTATTCTTTTGGCTTTGCAGCAACACGGATACAACCGTTCCGAAACGGCACGCGCGTTAGGAATTAGCCGAAGAGCCCTCACCTACAAACTCCAACATTATGCGTCCCAAGGATATCAAATCAATTAGTGAATTTCAGAGTTGGATAGACAGAATCTGTCGTTGCCCCCCTTATTAAGGGGGGTAGGGGGGATTCAAGAATCAAC
>CAYVAZ010000181.1:7875-10379 GCA_964449065.1 uncultured bacterium | reverse complement strand
TGCGCCAAATTCAACCACTGACAGAAGAAGAAGCCCAAACCTATGAATGGCAAATGTGGGTGCCGGATTTCGGCGAAGAAGGCCAACAAAAACTCAAAGCCGCTACCGTTTTAATCTCACGCTGCGGCGGTCTTGGCAGCGTCGTTGCCTATGAACTCGCCGCGGCCGGGGTAGGGAAGTTAGTGATCGCCCACGGCGGCAACGTCAAATTTAGCGATCTCAACCGCCAACTGCTTATGACCTACGATTGGTTGGATAAGCCCCGTGTCGAAAGCGCCAAACGCCGCCTCTTGGAGCTCAATCCCAGACTCGAAATCGAAACCATCCCCGAAAACATCAACGAATCCAATGCTGCCGAAATTGTCGGCAAAGCCGATGTCGTCGCCGATTGCGCCCCCTTGTTTGAAGAGCGCTACGCCATGAACCAAGAAGCCGTCCGCCAAAACAAGCCCATGATCGAAAGCGCCATGTATGAACTCGAAGCCCAACTGATGACCATCATCCCCGGCCAGTCACCCTGCCTGGCATGTGTCTATCCCGAAAAACCGCCATACTGGAAACGCCGGTTCCCCGTCTTTGGCGCCGTGTCCGGCAGTGTGGGCTGCATGGCCGCGATGGAAGTCATCAAAGTCATTTCCGGCATCGGTACCTCTATGGCCGGGCATTTATTGTCATACAATCTGCGCGATATGTCGTTCCGCAAACTCAAAATCCGCCGCAACCCAGAATGCCCTGTTTGCGGTCAAGCATAATCAAATTTACCCTCAGGAGACACATCATGGCCGATATGGGATTTACCACTATCATTTTCTACATCGTTTTAGGAGTCTTCAGCGGGATGTTCAGCGCTACCTTCGGCGTCGGCGGGGGAATCATTGTGGTTCCCGTCCTTACCATCTTCGCGGCTATGCAGCAAAAAGACGCGCAAGGCACCGCATTGGTTATCATGGTCCCCATGGCCCTTATGGGAGCGCTGCGTTACCATTGGAATCCGGATATCCATCTCGATTGGCGCATGATCGCCATACTAACTTTTGCGGTCATTATTGGGGCCAATTTAGGAGCGGAAATTGTCGGTAGAGTGTCCAACAAGACTCTGCAAATGGGATTTGGGATTTTAATGTTGATCGTTGCCTTGCGTTTCATCATGCAAGCATTGCCGTTCGGGCAACAAGGCACACCCTAACCGAAAACTAATCTTATTTTCACTTGTATCATTATCATTTCACTTCAAAATAGTTTATATACAAATGGGTGGGCGGGGCTTCCGCCGAACTGGAAGTACGCTCGAAATCATATAAAAGGATTGACCATGCGCTATACAACGCTACTCTCCGCGATACTGACCGCACTCCTCATCGCAACTTTATCATCCCACGCCTGCCGGTTTAATGTGCGCGATGTAGGCATGGTCGATTTTGCTTCCATCCCCTACAAGATCTACGGCATGGTGGATGATTCCGTATCCGAAGAAGACATGACCGCCATTCGCCAAATTTCCTACGCATCCACGATGGACAGCAACATCGAAACAGAAGTGATCCACATCACCAATGATGCAGATCACCGCGCCATTCAGTTTTATGAAGATGTTGGAAAGCCTAAGATACCAGCGATGATTCTTGTCTCTCCCAAAGATGTTCCGAGACACGTGGAATGGAAAAATTCCGAAGCCGAATTCAAAGAATCCATTTGGAGCACGATGGATTACATCATCGAATCCCCATTCCGCAAAACCATCTTGGATGAATGCATTCGCTCTTATGGAGTAACCCTGCTGATTGAAGGCGAAGACGATGCACGCAATGACTTTGCCGAAGAACAATGCCGCCAGGCCATCGCCAAGATCACCGAAGGCATGGAAGACCTCCCAAAAGAAATCAAGTACCCTCCGGTCTTCGCCCGCTTAAACCGTGATCACTTTGATGATGAAAGCATCCTGCTTTGGAGCTATGGAATCAGTCCTGAAGAGGTTAAAGAGCCGAAAGTTGCAATCGTTTACGGCAGGGGCCGTCAGATCGGTAAGATTCTTGATGACAAAGAAGTTACCACGGAAAACATTTTGACCGTGCTCTCCGTCATTGGTCTCTCCTGTGAATGCGGCTTGGACCGTTCCTGGATGATGGGACAGATGTTCCCACTGGTGTGGAACGATGAACGCCGTAAAATGGCGATGAACAACGTCGGCTTTGATACCGAAAGCCCGATGGTCAAAACCGAAATCAGCCAGATCATGTCCAAAGGATCGGGAACCCAAAAAAGCGGTAACGGTTCTCGCTATTCCTCACCCGATCCTCTATTAGGATACGCTGAAATCAGCCTTGCCGATGCCCAAATCTACGAAGATGCCTACCAAATGCGCGAAGCCAACTTGCAGGATTCTATCGAGCAAGAAGAGGAAGAAACCATTGCAATGACATTAGAAAAAGGCTTAAAAAGCGATGATCCCGAACGTGAAGTAAACGAAATACATGAAGATAACGTAATTCATGAAGATAACGTAA
>CAYVAZ010000181.1:0-7775 GCA_964449065.1 uncultured bacterium | reverse complement strand
CATGAAGATAACGTAATTCATGAAGATAACGTAAGCAAATTGCGTTCAGAAAAAATGAATTCGGATACGGATGACAAAATAGGAACTTCAGCCCAAAAAATACAGAGCGATAGAGTCAACAGGGAACAGCAAACAGAAACTGGTGAAAATGAAATCGCGCTGGCAATAACAGATGAAGCGCCAAAGGCCGAACCATACGCCTCAACTTCAGTCAGCGCCCCGGAATATCCGGTAATGGCAGAAAACAGCAATGTGATGAACACTTTACTCATCACCTTTGGTGTATTGGTTGGAGTAGCGCTTCTCTGCGGTTCTGCCGTCCTATTTCTTGCATGGAATAAACAACAATGAAGATCATCCCCTTAATTTTCAAAGAAATCATGCACCGCAAAATCAATGCGGGGCTCAGTATTCTGGCTGTGGTAACAGCGGTCGGCTTTTTCGTGTGCTTCTTCACCACCGGAGAGGCCTCCAAACGCGAAACCGCCCGTATCATGCGCGATATGGGCTACAACGTCCGCATCATCCCTAATGACACCGATATGCCCAGCTTTTGGGCAGCCGGATACTCAAACCTCACCATGCCGGAAGAATACGCCAACCGCTTCGGCGCAGTCGAGGGCTATTCTTACGCCCACATCCTCGCAACCCTGGAACAGCGTATCGAATGGAACGGTATGCCCGTGCTGTTGAAAGGTATCTCCACCGAAATCGCCCCGCCCGATCACAAAAAGCCGTCCATGATCTTTACCATCAAACCGGGAACGGTCTATGCCGGCAGCGAAATCGTCAAACAGCAAAACCTCAAGCGCGGTGATGAAATTGAAATCAACGGACACAAATTTACCGTCCACCAAACCTTGCAGGAAACCGGAACGGAAGACGATGTACGCATTTACATGTTCCTAAGTGATGCCCAAAAGGTTTTAGACATGCCGGGGCAGGTCAATGAAGTGAAAGCATTGGATTGCGCCTGCTTGATTCAAGATATCGACCCGGTGGCTTACTTGCGTGAACAGCTGGAAGAAATCATGCCCGAGGCGAAAATGATTCATGTTCGAAATATAGCCCAAGCACGTGAAGATCAACGCCAGATGCTGGAAAACTACTTCGCGCTGCTTATCCCCTTAATCACAATCGTTTGCGCGGTATGGATCGGCGCGCTTGCCATGATGAACACCCGCGAACGCCGGCAGGAAATCGGCATCCTGCGCTCATTGGGGTATTCTTCCGGAAACATCGGTGCGTTATTTATTGGCAAATCGCTTGTTCTTGGGTTGATTGGAGCAGTTTTCGGATACGCGATTGGCACGGGATTAGCCCTCATAGTCGGCCCGCAAATCTTTGAAATCACGGCGAAGAAAATCCAGCCCATATACACCCTGCTGTTCTGGTCGATGATCCTTGCTCCCGTCTTCGCGGCGTTATCCAGCTTCATCCCAGCAATGGCAGCCATAACCCAAGACCCGGCAGAAACCTTAAGGGATTTGTAGTTTTCACAGATTTAACTATAATTTTATTGATTTGAACTGGTTTTCTAATAGAATCAATCAAATAAACACTTGTTAGGATTAAATTATGTTGGATTTAAAAAAAGATGGCGATACATATACTTTGACTTTTACTAAAGAAGATATGTCTGAAGATTTCCTGAATAGACTTCTGACTTATGTAAAAATAGAAAATATTCTCAAAGACAGCCAAATGACAGAAGAAGAAGCATGGGAAATTTCAGAAGAAATTAAAAGAAACTGGTGGAAAAATAACCAAGATTGGATATTAGAAAAAGTAAGAAAAAATCCGGTTGAAAGTAATCGTTGATTCAAATGTTGTTTTTTCTGCATTGTTAAAAGTGGAAAATGTGTTTCGCTATGAGCTCTTGTTGAATAAAACCTTGGATTTCCATACTTGCAAATATCTTGTTATAGAAATATTCAAATACAAAAACAAAATTTTTAAATTGTCCCAACTCAATGAAGATCAAATTTTAGAAGGCTTTTATGGAATTCTGAAACGAATTGAACTCCATAATGAAGACAATGTCTTGGTTGAAAACTGGGATTCAGCTTTTTATCTCTGCCAAGATGTAGATATCAACGATGTCCCATTTGTTGCGTTAACGTTGGAGTTGGATGGATTGTTGTGGACAGGGGACATCAAATTGAAAGAAAGTCTGAAACAAAAAGGATTCGACAGATTTTTCGAACCATAAATGATGACATCCAATGAATGTGATACCAAAATTACCATGATCGAACTCAACCACGTATCCAAACAATATCCCCGCAAACAAGATACCGTTTCCGCATTGGATGGTGTATCACTTCAAATCAACGCGGGAGAATTTGTCGTCATTCGCGGCCAAAGCGGCAGCGGCAAAACCACCCTGCTGCTCGCGTTGGGTGGAATGCTGCACCCGACAGACGGCTCCATCATTATCAACGCACAAGATATCTATAAATTATCCCCAAAAGACCGCGCTGCATTCCGCGCCCAAAATATCGGGTTTGTCTTTCAGATGTTCCATTTAGTGCCTTACTTAAATACCATTGAGAACATCATGCTCGCCAACACCAATGGCCAATCCGACGGCCAATCCGACGGACAATCCAGCAGCCATGACCATGTGATGGAACTGCTGAATCAATTGAGCCTTGCCGATAGAGCCTATCACTTACCTTCCGAACTTAGCGCCGGTGAAAAACAGCGCGCCGCCATCGCCCGCGCCATGCTCAACAACCCCAAACTCATTCTGGCGGATGAACCGACCGGCAATCTCGACCCCGATAATGCCAAAGTAGTTATCGATTATCTGGTAAAGTATCAGCAAAACGGGGGGACGGTCGTCTTCGTCACCCACGGCGAAGCCGCCAACAACCACGCCAGCCGCATCATCCAGCTGGAACACGGAAAACTCGTTGCCTAAGGCATCCTGCATCAATACCATGTCGCATTGAATGCATTGAAAATGTTATTGATAAATTGCCAGACTATTTTAGGGATTGCCCCCCCGTGGCCAATGTCATTGATTTAAGGTATTAAACTTGAAAACGCAATATCGTCTCCCCCAAATTTGTGGCAGACACAGAGGGGGTTGTGAAGAACGCAATCACTTCTTTTACTACACAAATCCTCTGGAATATTTTTAAGTCAAAGGCGTTGCCCACTACCCTACCTTATCAACAATGCCATTGACTTAAAGAACCTTCTCATGTCTTTGACCCTTTCAAGGTCAGGGTATATTTTTCACATTGCCCAGGGGCGGCGTTCCCTTTGGTCACTCTGCCACTGGCTATGATCTATAACCCCGTTGGGGTAAACGGCTAAAGTCAATGGCATCGACCTTATCAAAGGGGGGGGCAACGGATGACCAGCCGTCATTTTTTGCTTGTCCAACTGCGAATTCTTAGTGCCGGATACGCTCAATATTGTAGTGATCTACCCTTGAATCAGGTTTTCTTCCGGCATAGGGTTTGCACACTTTGGCATAACAAGTATCCTTTCCCTTAAAATCACTCTTCGAATTTACCTTTTGTGATGTGAATGTTTTTAAGTGTTGTGACAGCCTCAATGCAAGAACGTTATGGCCGATCTATCTCTTATGAGTTTAACATTACGGCGGTAAAAAACTGGGAAAGGAAAGACAATGTCCGGAAAGAAAATCGAAACCTTCGATACCACATTGCGGGACGGCACACAGGGCGAAAATGTAACCTTTTTAGCGGAAGACAAACTACGCATTGCAAAGCGTATGGATGAATTCGGTATCGATATTATCGAAGGCGGATGGCCGGGCTCCAATCCAAAAGATATTTCTTTCTTCAAACTCGCGAAAGAGACTCATTTTCAGCATTCAAAAATCTCCGCCTTTGGCAGCACGCGCCACGCGAAGTATAAAGTCGAAGACGACCCCAATCTACGCGCGTTGTTGGAGTCGGAAACCGAGGTGGTCACCATCTTTGGCAAAACGTGGGATTTGCATGTCACCAACGCCTTGCGCGTGGAACTCTCCGATAACCTCGCCATGATCGAAGATTCCGTACGCTACCTCAAAGACCAAGGCCGTACCGTAGTCTATGATGCCGAGCATTTTTTTGATGGCTACAAAAACAACAAAGACTACGCAATGGAAACCATCAAAGCCGCATCCAAAGCCGGTGCCGATGTAATCACTCTATGCGATACCAATGGCGGCTGTCTTCCTCATGAAATCGGCGAGTTAACCAAAACGATCGTGGATACGATACCCAACCGCGTAGGGATTCATACCCACAACGACAGCGGCTGTGGCGAAGCCAACGCCATCGCGGGCGTTATGGCCGGCGCCACTCATGTACAGGGCACCTTTAACGGCTTTGGCGAACGCTGCGGCAATTCAGACCTGGCATTGTTAATACCATTATTGATGCTGAAGTTGGGTTATGATGTCATTGATCCGGAACAACTAAAATACCTTACCCCATTATCACACTACATCTACGAATTGGCCAATCTGCCGCCGGATGATAGACAGCCGTATGTCGGCAAAAGCGCGTTTGCCCATAAAGGGGGAATTCATGTCAGCGCGGTCCGCCGCGATTCCCGCACGTATGAGCATATCGACCCAACTCTGGTTGGGAATACGCAGCGCGTGTTGGTTTCCGAATTATCCGGGCAATCCAATATATTTCATTTAGCCGGTGAAATGGGCATTGTTATAGATCCGTCAACCCCGGCAGCCAAATCCATTTTGCAGAAGGTGAAACATCTCGAAAACGAAGGCTATTTTTTCGAAACCGCCACCGCTTCATTAGAACTGTTAATCAAAAAAGAACTTGGCTTACACCGCTCATTTTTCGAGCTCATTACCTATCGTGTGTTTGTTGATCAGCATTCTTCCGGTGATTTGTGGACGGAAGCAACCGTCAGGCTGAAAATCGGCGAGGATACATTCTTTGAAGTCGGCGAGGGCGATGGTCCCGTAAACGCGCTGGATAACGCTTTACGCAAAGCCCTTGAGGTTAAATATCCGCAACTGAAAACCGTGCGGTTGAATGATTTTAAAGTCCGTATCTTGAGCGGGGCGGAAGGCACCGCCGCCAAAACGCGCGTGTTGATTGAATCGACGGATGGGGAGCGCGAATGGATCACCACCGGCGTATCGGAAAACATCATCGAAGCTTCGTGGGAAGCCTTGGTTGACAGCATCGACTACAAACTGTTACTGGACGAATAAGCAGGTCTTGTATGCGTGATAAAAAACGGTCTTACGGTATTGTGGGAGCAGGCGCAGCAGGCTGCACATTGGCCTGGCATCTCACCCAAAACGGGCACGACGTTCATATCTTTGAAAAGTGGGAGGGTCTGGGCGGACTGGCATCCTCCATTCCCTTTGGGCATACCCAACTGGACCGCTTTTATCATCATATTTTCACCAGCGATACCCATATCCAAGCGTTTATCGATCATGTCGGCTTGTCAGACAAACTCAAATGGTGTGATTCTTCCGTGGGGTTTGAACACAACGGCAAACTCTATCCGTTTACCACACCGGTTGATTTGCTTCGGTTTTCACCATTGCCCTTTTTCTCGCGTATTCGAACCGGTTTAACGGTTCTGCGGGCAAAACGCATCCAATCCTATTTGGAGTTGGAAAGCATCACCGCGGAGGAGTGGATCATTCGTGAAATGGGCGAAGCCTCTTACCGTATTTTGTGGGAACCGCTGCTGCGCTCTAAATTCGGCGACCGCTATCGTGAAGTCTCGGCGGTATGGTTTTGGGGCAAAGTGAAATTGCGCGGCGGCACCCGGTCCAAAAGCGGTGCGGGGGAATGCCTGGGCTATTTGCAAGACGGCTGGGGCCAAGTTTACGAACGGATGGGAGAGCGGATCGAACAGCAAGGAGGCAATTTTCATCTGCGTGAGATCGTCGAAGAAATCAGCCCGAATGCCAATGGAACGCTTCGAATCAAATCCCGCAAAGGCGAATATGATTTTGACCGGGTGATCGTCACACCCAGTGTCCCATCGTTTTTAGAGATGGTTCCCTCCTTACCGGAAGAGTACCGCCAAACGGTCAGCCAAATCCCGTACCAGGCGAATATAACCGTTGCCATGGGCGTGAAACAGTCCCTTTCTCCATTTTATTGGCTAAACATTACCCAGCCGGATTCTCCCTTTGTCGCAGTGATTGAGCATACAAATTTGCTGAACGATCCCAATTATGGAGAATCTGTCCCCATTTATTTATCGCGCTATTTAAGTTCGGATCATCCTATGTTTACCATGAGTTCGGCCAAATTAAAACCGCTCTTTTTGGCGGGATTAAACCGCGTGTTTCCGGAATTTGAGGAGGAATGGGTCAGCAGCTTCACGCTGTCGAAAGCGGAATACACTCAACCGGTGGTCGGGCTGCATTATTCCAAAAAGAAACCGGGATTTGAGACGCCAATCCCGGGGTTGTATTTGTGCACGATGGTGCAGATATACCCGGAAGACCGGGGCATGAATTACAGCATCAAAATCGCCGAGGAACTGCTGCAATCCCTTGGGGAACTTGACCGGTTATCTGCTTAGAAATTCAACACAAGCGTATGGCGGCGTGTTAAGAGATTTCCGAGTTAAATGATTTCTTCGTCTTCGTCAATATCAACAAAGTCATCATCTAAATCATCCTCATCGTCCAGGAAATCATCCTCGTCTTCGTCGATCTCTTCGTCCAAATCCTCGTCTATATCCTCATCGAACTCATCCTCGATATCTTCGAGATCGTCTTCGTCTTCCTCGTCCAAATCCTCCCCATAATATTCCAAGTCGTTTTCTTCGTCTTCTTCCCAGTTTAGAAGGGTAGAGGGATGGATATCCCCGTCTTCCCTGTCTTGCAGGATTGTTTCTTCTTCGTCAAAGGGAATGACCCAAAACCACAACGGGGCATGATATTGATTCATCTGTACTCTTGCCATGATTCCATTTTCGCCTATCACTATAGTTTTTCCCGCCCAACCTAATCCCTCAAACCGTTTCCACTGATTGTTCATGAGATGCTCCTCAACATTCATCACACAGTTTGTAGTTTAAACCAAGAGGAACAGAATGAGATCAACGTACCATTTCTCTTGATTCAACTGTAAATTACAAGTAAGAGAAAGCAAGTCAATAGCTGATTTCATTTTTTTTTGGGGCATGTTTTTGGGTTAGTTCAACGCCCAAAAAACCACGCCTATCCACAAAATCCCATTGAGGATCAGTTGAGAATCGGAAAGCAGCAATTCGGTGGGGTTTCCGCCTTTGTCTTTGCGGTACACCAAATACAAATAACGGAACAGACCGTAAATCACAAAGGGGAGCGTGTATTTCATGTTTGTATGCAGACGTCCGGTTAGGACGTCTTCGGAATCGATACAATACAACGCGTAAGAAACAATGGTTGCCGCGGTGACGATAGAGATGATTTGATCCAGCAGCGGGACGCTGTATTCGGCCAGGATCACACGGTGTTGTTTCGCTTTATCGTCCCCCAGCAATAAAATCTCATGCCGCCGTTTGGAGAAGGCCAGAAACAACGAGACAAACGTGGCGCAGATATACAGCCAATCCGAAAACTCTTCGCCAATGACCACCGCGCCCGCCAATGCGCGCAGGACAAAACCCGCGGCGATAATCATGCAATCCAATATCACGATGCGCTTGCAATAAAACGAATAGAGAACGTTGATCACGAAATAGATATAAGCGATGCCCATCAATTGAGGAGACAGCCAAAAGGACACCAAGGAGCACCCAGCGAATAACACTGC
>CAYVAZ010000180.1:0-10405 GCA_964449065.1 uncultured bacterium | reverse complement strand
CGAATCGGCCGGTTGGCACGGTTTAAATCAAGCCTTGTTTGCTTATAATGATGAATATCTATCGAGATAATGTTGAATCAAGAGAGGGAAAGGAAATACCCATGAAGAATGTAGGATTTGTTGGAATCGGTATTATGGGGGAAAACATGGCCCGCAACCTGATGAAGGCGGGTTATACCCTGTTTATTTACAACCGCACGGCGGAAAAATGCAACGCGCTGGTTAGCGAAGGCGCGACACAGTGTGATACGCCTGCCGATGTGGGTGCGAATAGTGAGTTGGTCTTTACCTGTGTATCGGATACACCGGATGTGGAAGAAGTGATTATGGGAGAAAACGGTGTGAGCCAAAAGATGGCTTCCGGCGGGATTATTGTGGATTGCAGCACCAGTTCGCCCACACTTGCGAAAGAGATGTATCAAAAATTAAAAGAAAAAGGCATCGGGATATTGGACGCCCCCGTAAGCGGCGGGCCGGAAGGCGCGAAAAACGGTCAACTCTCGATCATGATCGGCGGCGAAGAAGACGTGTTTGAAAAAGCCAAGCCCGCGCTGGAAGCGGTGGGTAAAACCATTACGCTGGTTGGCCCTCCCGGATCAGGGCAGATTACCAAATGCGTGAACCAAATGGTGCTGGCAATCAACCTAATGGGAATCTCGGAAGGGATTATCTTCGCGCAAAAGAACGGGCTGGATCCGGCAAAGGTTATTGAAGCCGTGCAAGGCGGTGCGGCAGGGTCTTGGATTATGCCGAAGCGGGCTCCATTAATGATCTCTGAAGATTTTGATAAACCATTTTTTAAGTTCGGTCATCACACGAAGGATATAAAGATCGCGACCAACGCGGCGCGCGATGTAGGAGCGAAATTGGAGTTTGCCGAACGGATGCGGGAAATTATGGAACCATTGGCGCAGGATGAAACGAATTTCAACAAGGATCATTCGGCGATTTTTATGCACGCACGGAATAACAATCCAAAATAGTTTTTAAGGTTTTTGCGACAAATTATATGGAGTTAAATATGAAGTTTCATGTTTCTATTACACAAGATGAAGATGGTATGTTTATTGTAGAGTGCCCATCAATTCCAGGATGCGTAAGTCAAGGGAACACAGAAGAGGAAGCTCTGTTGAATATTCAAGATGCTATCCATCAGTGTTTAGAAGTAAGAAAAGAATTAGGAATGCCGCTAGCCGTCAATACACACGAACTAGAGGTTGAAGTTTAATGCCTCCTGTTCCGATTCTAAAACCGCAACAAGTTGTTAAAGTATTCGAACAACACGGTTGGGAAATTGTAAGACAAAAAGGCAGCCATATTATTATGGTCAAAAAAGATAATTCAATGACATTATCAATTCCAAAACATAAAACTGTAGCAAAAGGAACTTTAAGAAGTTTAATCCAAAAGTCTGGATTATCAGTAGATCAATTCACCAATAGCCTATAATTAAGGCAATCCCCGGCGCCAGCGGGTGAACCATTCCAGGCCTAACAGCGTGATTAAAAGCGTAATCACCCACCATTTTTCCCCTAAAAAGCGTTGCGTGGTTTCTTCTTTAATTTGGGTGGAGAGCGGGACGTTTTCCGCCATGCTTTTCCAGGCGGGTTGGTTGGCGTATTCGCCTCCACCGGCGTTGGCGATTTCACGCAGGCTGCTTACGTTTTGGCGCAGGTCGCGCAGTTCTTCCAGTGAGGCTTCAACCGAGAAGGAAGTCTGTGCGTCTCCACTAATCGTGGAGAGGGTGTATTCGCCGGATTCGGTGGGTGTATATCGGCCCTGATAAGTGTTAGGTTTTCCGGGTTGGGATTCCAGCCAAATACGTTCTTCTTCTTCATCATGCTTCACTACAAGCGAAAGATTGGATGAGGTGGCATCGCGGATGGTTTCGCGGATGGTGTACTCGATTTCGACTGGTTGATAGGGGCTGTAGGTAAAGCGGCCAGTGTAGATTTCTCCCGCGGTTGAAAGCAGTTGGGGCTGGGCTTGGTAGACGGTAGATACCCAAAATACCGGAAGGATGTCATCCTTCAACTGCATTCCCCATTTCCAAAAAGAATCGGTGTAGGCAATGATCACTCTGCCCAAACCGAGTCGGTATTGCTCGACCAGGGGAACGGCATTGCGATTGGCAACCGTTCCTCGCAAAAGAACTTGGCCCGGTGTCATGGTTTCATCCGCTTTAACCGGGCGGTACCAATTGGTGAGGGGGATGAGGTTTTGTTTTTGTTCATCGCTGATTTGCGATAGTAGCGGTGAAGTTTCCGCGTCGTTGGGGGCAATGATGACGGATTGCTGCACCGGTACATAAGCGCGGGTTAATAAGCCAGGAAGGATGGCTTCGATGTTTGCCGCGGTTTGGGTGCTGTTGTATTGGCCGGGCAGGACAACGACTCCACCGCCTTCTTCCAGATAGACATTCAAGCGCTGGGCTAGTTCCTGTAAATCGGGGCGGAAGTAGAAGTTAGAGAGGACAATAACGCTCCATTGCGGGAAAGAATTTTCTAAGGTTTCGATAGTTTCAAAGACAGGTAAGCCATCCGGTGGAGTATTTTCTTCTTCGGCTTTATCTGGATCGCCCAAAAAAGTCAGGCCTTCATCGTGGATAAAATAGGCTTGGGTTTCGATGGAAGGGTGATCTTCCATCGCGCGTTTTAGGAATTTGATATCCCAGGTTGGGGCGGAGGTGAGGATTAACACGCGGTCTTTGGATTCGCGGACACGAACTCCACGGACGGAGACGTTGTTTTCGCTGAAGAGTTCCTCGTCTTGAACACCGATATCGGCGGTGAATTTGTATTCGCCTTTTTCCATCTCAGGCAGTGAGAAAGACAGGGTTGATGAAGTCCCTTCTTCGAATGCTACGACGTTGGATTCATCGAAGACAACCGTTTCGTCATCTCTGATTCCCTGCAAGCGTAATAGCACCGGTTCGGTGGGCTGCTCGCCGCGGTAAGAGATTTCGATTTCTGCGTTGATGGCGTCTCCGGCGCGGATATCGGAGGGGAGGTAGAAGGATTCGATGAGGAGATCGAAGATTTCTTCGGTGGTGCCGATTCCAAAGGAATAGACGCGGTAATCCAGGGCGCGGCCTTCTCCCCGGCGTTTTTGCATCATGGCTTCGACCGCGGCTATGGGTGAGCCGCCTTCGGTCCATTGGCCGTCGGTGAAGAGCATGAGGTAGGCGGCGTCATTGCTTTGAGATTTGGTATCGAATGACTTGATGGCCGCTGAGAGATTGGTTTGGGGAGCGTTGGCTTTTGAAACTGTTGGCAGAGATGAATTCCAACTTGCGCCTTGTTGTGTCATGTTTGAAAGATTGGCAAAGCGGAGTTGAAAGCCTTTGTCTTTCCAGAGATTGAGGATATCACCATTTTGCAGGGTGTTTATCATCACGTCATAGCGGGATGGTTCGTTTTCTGAGGCGAGATTGGGGTAGACCGGATAGGACATGCTGTGGGAATCATCCAGAGCGACATAGAGAGTTGGGGTTAGACGGGTGGAGACGGTTTCGGTAACGTTGGGATTGATCAGCAGATAGAGCAGGAAGATGAGAAAGACGAGGCGTAAACCGCCTAGAATATTACGTACCCACGCAGGAATGGGAACATCGAAAAAGAGTACGGAATAGAGAACAACCGCACAACCCAATATCAAAATCGAAAACAGCAGCAAAGTATGACTTCCTTTCGGCCGATATGGAACTTACGTTAAAGAACGTATCATAGCCGTTGGATGTCACTTTCAAGAGTGTTAATGACCCACCGAATTATCTATAATTGCATTTTCTTTTCCTGCCCATTATGTCTTGCTAATGAAATTGGATAAACATGAACCGAAATATCATGCCCATGTTCCAATAAAACATCTGTCGCTAGTTCTGCTCCCATTTCTTGCGCTTCTATCTCGCGGTCTTCATTTTCCGGCATGGCAATCTCGACCCACAAAGTGTCTGAGTCTTCCACACTTTCGGCAATCTCGATCAGCTCAATTTCCGGATACCGTTCTTTCAATTGGTTAAATATTTTCTTACAAAATTCCAAATGCATGAAGTTAATCATCGCTAATCTCCTGAATGAGAGTTTTTACAAATTCCTCTGCTCTTTTATATTGTCTAACTGCTCTCTTTTTCGAGATAGATTGATCACTATAATCTGCAATATCCCTCACTTCTTGGAGGATTTTTAGATGTGATTTGAACGCTGCTGAGAATATTTTTCGTTTTTGAATGAGTTCTTTATTAAATTTCGCCTGTAAATTTCCGTGTGATTTTTTCTTCTAATGCGTCCACACTGGCTAACACCGCTAATGCGGCATTAAATGCGGCATAATAAGAACGGTTCACACTGGCATTATACCATTTATTTTCAAGCAGCAATTCCGCTGCTTGAATATTCTCCCTCGCTTTCGACGCAAACGAAAATTTCATTCACTCTCTCTTATCATTCTCAATTGTATCTTTATGTTAACAAAGTGAATCGTACCCGTCATCCGATTCAGATTTCATCTGCATCATGACGCCTGCGTAACCAAACAGCAGCCCCGTAGCCGCATAGGCCGCCAAAGAGGAAACCACCCAGCATTAAGGCGATGAGCGATATGCTGGGGGTCCAGCCGAAGATCCAGATTTCGACGGTGGTGGAGTTCATGCCGAGGAATAAACCGAATAAGAGCAATAAGATCCCAACCAAGATAATTTTGATTTTATCAATATCAAAGCGTTCGAACATTTGCGTGTCTCCTGAATAATATTTTCAACTTCTGTAACATCAGAGTGTTATCCAACAATTATTGTTAACTTTGTAACGGGTCTGCCCTTTGGGCATCTCCCCAATTTGGGGAGGGTTTCGCTTTAGTACAGCGTCACGCATGAATTGATGGTAGCCTCGCCTTTGTTGCCCCCCTTGATTAAGGAGGGTAGGGGGGGAAGGCATTTTCTCAAAGAATCGAATCAACACTCCCCTAACTCCTGCCAAGCTTGAGAGGGGAAATTTCTCTTCAAACGTCTCACCTATGATATTACATGAAGTTTTCTACTCATACATATTTCTATTATTTTACAGGCTGAACCGCCTCATTCGGCCAGTTTTCTTCTACCGTAAATGATTGTCCTGTGTTGATTAAATGATCGAAATCTTGTTTCTTGAGTTTGTTTCTCATTTCTTCAAAAGTCCGTATTACATCTTCAGAATAAATTCGTTCACCACATTGGAGACATACATCGGCTATAACATTCACCGCGATGGAATGTCCTCCACCGTTCAGCAATTTTTCGACTTGTTTTTGTTTCAGTTGCCCTCCACAAACAGGGCATTTTTCAAACGGTTTCATGGTATCTTCTCTCTTTCCAATTTATCCATCGTTTTGGATCAGGTTTGTATACAGTAATCAATACTACCCATAAACTACTTTCATTATATGCCCATACGCTATGTATAGGTTCTTCGCTTTTCGATTTTCCATAGATCAAACAACTTGGATAAGGTTTGTCTTTTGGATAATCTTCAATAACTTCTCCATGTTCAACAGAATAGTATATTCCATCTAAGGTCAATTCATCATTCTGTGCTTCTTCATCAGCATGACCGGTTATTCGAACACGTCTATTCTGAATCGCTTCAATTATATTAGAAATATCCATGTATATATTCTCAGTGCTTGGCGATTGGAATCCATTCAATCATAATTCAGTAGAAATTCAATTATTTTAAAGAGTATATGATGCGTTTACAAGAAAAATCAATTGTTATCATCGGAGGTACCAGCGGGATTGGGCTTTCGTCGGCGTTGGCGTGCCAGCGGGAGGGAGCCCGGCTGGTTTGTGTGGGGTTGGATACGGAAGAAACACATGACGGTATCCGGCAATTGGGGAAAGATGTGAATGTGCTTTTTGACAATGCGGCGCATCCGGATACCGCGATGATTGCGGTGAACCGGGCTGTGGAGCGGTATGGGAAGTTGGACGGTTTGTTTCATGTGGCCGGCGGCAGCGGGCGAAAATATGGCGATGGGCCGCTGCATCAGATTACCAATGACGGCTGGGACGCGACATTACGGTTGAATCTGGCATCTGTGTTTTTCTCAAACCGGGCGGCGATCAACCGGTTTTTGCAGCAAGAGAGCGGCGGGGTGATATTGAATACATCATCGGTATTGGCTGTATCCCCATCTCCCCTGCACTTTAATACTCACGCTTACGCGGCTTCCAAAGCGGCTATTAATGGATTAACAACCAGCGCGGCGGCGTTTTACGCGAAAGATAATATCCGTATAAACGCGTTGGCTCCGGGATTGGTGCGGACACCGATGGCGAAACGGGCTGCTGAGAATGAAACGATCATGAAGTTTGTACACCATAAGCAGCCTCTGGACAGCGGGCGGATTGGCCTATCATCCGACTTTGACGGCGCGGTGGTGTTTTTGCTTTCGGATGAATCGAAGTTTATGACCGGGCAGGTGATCGCGATTGATGGGGGTTGGTCTGTAAGCGAAGGGATTGATTACGGCAAATAAGATTCACCACAGTGACACAGTGGTCACAGAGAATTTTTTCATAATTTATTTAAGGATGATCTAAATGAATGTTGGGTTGGATTATTTGAACAAGTGCCGTGGGATTATTGACAGGGTGGAAGCGCAGTATTCGGAGATACAGCAAGCGGCGGATTGGTTTTCGGAGAGCATCTTGGCGGGGCGGATGGTGCATGTGTTTGCATCCGGGCACAGCCGCATTATGGTGGAGGAAATGTGGCCGCGTTATGGCTCGTTTCCGGGATTTAATCCGATTGTGGAGTTGTCGCTAACCTTTCATAATCTGGTGGTTGGTGCAAACGGGCAGCGGCAGGCGATGTTTTTGGAGAATGTTGGGGGGCTGGCGGAGCGTATCCTACGCAACTTTGATTTATCGGAAAAAGATAGCGCGTTGGTGGTTTCATCCAGCGGCTGCAACCGTGTTCCGATTGAAATCGCTGATGAGTTTCAAAAACGCAAAATCAAAGTTGTTGCGATCATCACCAAGCAGCATTCAGAGAAGTCATCCAGCAACCATCCGGACGGGAAAAAACTGCATGATTTTGCCGATTTGGTTTTAGATACCGGCGCTCCTGCCGGAGACGCTATGGTGCAAATAGATGGTTTAGATACTCCGGTATCACCCGGCTCGACGGTTGGCGGATGTTTGATCATCAATGCGATTAAAGCGGAGACCGCCCAACGCTTGACACAGGCAGGTAAGCCTCCAAAGGTATTAACGGCAGGGTGTGTTGTTGGAAAAGTGAAAGCAACAGCGCTTTTTGAATCGGCTTATGATGAACACGCGCACCGCTTGGCGAAATTATATGAAAATGTGGGAGAGAGAACATGAGTATACAGCCCTTGAGAACCACTGTAATCGGAAGTTATCCCTTCCCTGCCTGGTTGGAGTTTGCTTCGCTGAACTTGGATCAATTCGGGACCGCCGATCTTGCTGAAATGCAGGAAGACGCTGTAACCGCCGCGATCCATGATCAGGTTTCCGCCGGGTTGGATGTAATTACCGATGGGGAGCAAACACGGTTGGATTTTAATTTGTCCTTTTATGGATATATAAAGGGGATTGATTTAGAGAGCAGCTCGCCCAGGCGGTTTGGTCCGCCCGCGCATGACCAACGTGGGAAGCATAAGATCGTAGGAGAGATTCAGGCGCCGGAGGGATTGGGTGCGGTTGAAGAGTTTGAGCGGTTAAAGCGGTTGGCGCCAGACGGTGTTGCGCTAAAAGCTAGCGTTCCGGGACCGTTTACGATGAGCGGGCGGTTGATCCCGAACGATCAGTATCCCGACCGCTATGCGGTGACGGAAGCGCTGCTGCCGATTATTCGCCAAGAGTTGGAGGATTTAGTCAACGCGGGATGTACAGAATTGACGGTAGATGAACCCTCAATGAGCTGCTATGGCTATAAAGAAGATACCAAACGGTTTGTGGATATCTTTAACCGCACGGTTGAGCCGGTGGTTGGCAGGTGTCATTTATCCACGCATTTATGTTTTGGCAATTTTAAGGGGCACGCGGTGGGATATCGGCGGTACGCGCCGTTGTTCCCGGATTTTATGGATATGCATGTGGATGAGATTCATGTGGAGATGGCCAGCCGGGAGTTTGCCGAGATTGAGGTGATTGAGCAGATTGTGAAAAGCAAGATTGCCGCGGTGGGGATTGTGGATGTGAAGAGTTATTACATTGAATCGGTGGAAGATATTCAAGAGCGTGTGAAAAAATGTTTGCAATACGCTCCAGCAGAAAAACTGGCATTCGCGCCGGATTGCGGGTTAAGCCAAACCGCGAGATGGGCGGCTAAACGGAAATTGAACAACATGGTGGAAGGCGTTCACGCGGCGCGAAAGGACGAGGGAGTATGAAGAAACCGGCACGACAAGGAGACGCATTTTTAGAAGAGGTTCATGCCACACCCAATGATCCAGACCGGTTTGATGTTTGGTGGCTGGGGCAGAGCGGGTTTTTGGTTAAATACAATGGGAAGTATCTATTGTTTGATCCTTATCTATCCGATTCGCTTACCAAGAAATATGCCGATACGGAAAAGCCGCATGCGCGGATGACCGGGCGGGTGATTGAGCCGGAGCGGTTGGATTTTATTGATGTGGTGACATCCACCCACAATCATACGGATCATTTGGATGCGGAGACTTTGCTTCCTTTAAAAGAGGCGAATCCGAATTTGAAACTGGTTCTGCCCACAGCGAATATTGAGTTTGCCGCTGACCGTTTGCAATGCAAACCGGATTGGTTTGTGGGGATGAATGACGGGGATGAGAAAGAGGTGGCCGGATTTACGTTTCATGCCATTCCAGCCGCGCATGAAGAGTTGGACATGGATGAGAACGGAAACCATAAGTATTTAGGGTATATTGTGAATTTAGGCGGTACGGATAAACATGGCAACAATGTTGTTTATCATAGCGGGGATACGGTTCGCTATGAGGGATTGGCCGAAAGGTTGAAGCGGTTTGACATCCATATGGCATTTATGCCGATTAATGGCAGCCGGCCTGAGCGGAAGGTCCCTGGGAATATGTGGGGGCATGAGGCTGTGCAGTTGGCGGCGGATACGGGGATACCGTTTGTGATTCCCTGCCATTTTGATATGTTTGAGTTTAATACCGTTTCGCCGGATGCGTTTGAAAAAGCCGCGATAGAGAAAGATTTGTATTATGCGGTATTGGAAAATGGCGAACGGATTACGTCGTCTTCGGAATTACAAGATTGATGTTGATAAAGATGATATAATAAGAATATCATGAAAACCAAAGATGAGATCATTCATATATTGTCGCAGCATAAAGAAGAGTTAGAGCGATTGCATGTCAAATCACTTTCGATCTTCGGCTCGGTGGCGCGTGGTGAGAATCAAAGCGGTAGCGATATCGATTTTATGGTGGAGTTTGAGGGGGGGAGCACTTTGGACAAGTATGTCGATTTGTTAGATTTTTTGGAATCTGTTTTTCAAGAAGATATTGATTTGGTTACCAAAAAAGGGGTTAGACCAGAATTACAAGAACGAATATACAGTGAGTCAATAAATGTCGCGGGATGAACTGCTCTATATTGAAGATATTTTGAAATCCTGTGAATCGGTTATTGAATATACATCCGGATTCACCAAAGAATCATTTATAGAAGATAGCAAAACGTATGATGCTGTATTGTGGAAATTGCAAATAATAGGTGAGGAATCCAGGAAAATTTCCGATGCTACAAAAGAGAATTATCCCAATATTGCATGGCATAAAATTAGGAGTTTTCGAAATATTATCACGCATGAATATTTTGGAATAGATGCTGAAATTGTTTGGCAAGTTATTCAAAATCATATACCAAAACTTAAAAAACAACTTCAACAGTTAAAGTATGATTCAAAGGAATGACTCATGGGTAAAACCAAAGATGAGATTGTTCAGATTTTATCAAATCATAAAGAAGAGATAGACCGCTTGCAGGTGAAATCTCTGGCACTGTTCGGCTCGGTGGCGCGCGGAGATCACCACCCGGACAGTGATATTGACTTTTTGGTGGAGTTTTCTGAACCAACCGGCATGATTGGCTTTTTACGTGTGCGTAACTATTTATCGGGAATTTTAAATGCAAATGTCGATTTGGTGACTTCGGACGCATTAAAGCCAAAATATAAAGATCGAGTTCTTAAGGAGTGTGTTCGTGCCGCCTGATCATTGGCTTGAGCGAATTGATGATATCATCAACTGTATTGACCGTAGATCAAACTATACTGAAGATTTATCGTTTGACGAATTTGATATGGATCCATTAATGATCGATGCGGTTATACGAAATTTTATTGTAATTGGGGAAGTCGCTTATCATATTCCTGAAGATATTCAATCAAAATATTCT
>CAYVAZ010000179.1:0-10470 GCA_964449065.1 uncultured bacterium | reverse complement strand
ACTGAGAATAGTTGGCTCACAACAAAAACCATTTTTCAAGCAATCGTCAATCATGAATTGCGTAACATCAGTCAGTACCTTAAAATAACAACAATAACTTCATCCTAGAAGGATATTCGGGATTACAATATTAAGCAAACGTTTTATACCTAATGAATCGTCACTCCCTCTTCTTCGCTCTTTTCTTCTAAATCAAATTCTTCGCAAAGGGTGCGCACGGCGAGTTCGGTGTAATCGGCATCGATGACGCAGGAGATTTTAATCTCGGATGTGCTGATCATCAGGATGTTGATCCCTTTGATGGACAGCGCTTTAAACATGCGGGCGGCAACACCCGCGTGGGTACGCATTCCAAAACCGATGCAGGAAATCTTCGCGATTTTTTCCAAAAAGGTAATATCGCCCGCGTTCAGGGTATCGCGCATTTTGTCGGCGATTTGTTTGATGTAGGGCAGGTCGGTTTTTTCGATGGTAAATGAGATATCCGCCATGCCGTCTTCACCGGCGTTTTGCACAATCATATCAACGTTAATGTTGTTGTCCGATAAAAACTGAAACAACTTGGCGGCGGTGCCGGGCTGGTCGGCAATGCGGCTGAGGGTGACTTTGGCTTCTTTGACATTGTGGGAAATTCCGCTGACGACGACGTTTTCCATGGATTCGACCTCCTGCATAATCATGGTACCGGGTACATCTTCAAAACTGGACCGCACTTGCAGCGGCACTTTGTAAGTTGCGGCAAACTGCACCGAACGGGTATGCAGCACTTTGGAACCGGCTGATGCCATCTCCAGCATTTCTTCGTAGCTGATTTTTTCAATTTTACGCGCCCGGGGGACGATGCGGGGGTCGGCGGCATAGACACCGTCAACATCGGTGTAGATATCGCAGCGCTCGGCTTTCAGGACCGCCGCAATCGCCACAGCGGTTGTATCGGAACCGCCCCGGCCCAGGGTTGTGATTTCGTTGGTATTGGTGATCCCTTGAAACCCGGTGATGACAACGATTTTACCAGAGTCCAATTCCTTTTGGATGCGCTCGGCATTGATGCTTTGCAGTTTGGCTTTGGTAAAAGCAGAATCGGTGCGCATGTCAATTTGCGCCGCGTTGAATGAAATGGAATCGTGTCCCAATTTTTCGATGGAGAGTGCCATCAGCGCGCTGGAGGCCTGCTCACCGGAGGAGGCAAGCACATCACGCTCGCGGGGGGAACCGGCTTCGCTGATTTCATCCGCCAAGGCCAGCAAGCGGTTGGTCTCTCCCGACATGGCCGAGACGGTGACAACCACTTGATGCCCATTTTCTTTTTCGTGCACCGCTTTTTTGGCGGCGTTTAAAATCTTCTCAACATCCGCCAGCGATGTCCCGCCGAACTTTTGTACGATAATTCCCATAATCCATTATCCGTTTTCAAATCCATTTTTCTTCTTGGTGTTCTGTGTCTCTGTGGTGAGATGATTAAGAACGGTCCGGGTCCAATTGCTCAATTCGAATCACTTTCACGGGAGCCAATATATAATCCAACTCTTTGATTTGTTCGAGAGCGTGCATCAAATTGCCTTCTTGTGCTTCATGCGTCATGATCGCGATGGGGCAGGCTTGGCCGTTCCCGGCTTTTTCGGTTTGCAGCATGAACAGGATGCTGATGTTGTGTTCGCCCAATATGCCTGAGATTCCCGCCAGCACACCGGGCTGGTCTTTCACTTCAAAGCGCAGGTAATATTCAGACAAAACCTCGCTCATCGGTTTGATGTTTTTGCGCGGCATGAAGTAGTTTGAGTAATCGCAATGCCGTTTGGCCTCGCGGTCAAGCGCGCATTGAATCAAATCGCTGACCACGGCGTGTCCGGTGGGCATATCGCCGGCGCCGCGGCCGTACAAGATGGTTTCTCCCATACCTGGAGCAAAGGTGTTGACGGCGTTATAAACCCCGTTGACCGATGCCAGCAGATGGTCCTTCGGGATAAAGGTGGGATGCACCCGAACTTCGATATCTTCCCCCAAATCTTTCGCGATGGCCAATAGTTTCAATTTGTATCCAAGTTCTCTTCCAAATTCGATATCATCAACCGTGATGTCTTCAATGCCTTCGATATACACCTTGTCAAACGGTACCGCCGTTCCAAAGCAGATGGAGGCCATCAGGGCGATCTTATGCGCGGCATCCACCCCGCCAATATCAAAGGATGGGTCCAATTCCGCGTAGCCTAAATCTTGCGCGGCTTTGAGAACATCCTGAAAGGGAGAGCCGTTTTCATCCATTTCGGTGAGGATGTAGTTGCAGGTTCCGTTGATGATGGCGTGGATTTCTTCGATCTTCGCGGATGCCAATCCGCCATAGAATGACTGAATCAGGGGGATTCCCCCGCCGACCGCGCCTTCAAAATAAATGTGCCGGTTGTTTTCATTCGCGATCTTAAACAATTCATCGGCATGAAGAGCAAGCAGGGCTTTGTTGGCGGTGACGACATCTTTGCCGTTTTGCAGGGCGCCGATCACAAACTCTTTCGCGATGGTGTAACCGCCCACCAGCTCAATGATGACATCGATCTCCGGGTCTTTGATGAGTTCCCATGCATCGGTGGTTTGCTTGATGCCCGAGACATCCACCCCGCGGTCGCGTTTCAAATCGGTATCGGCGATGGCGACCAATTCGATGGCGCATCCCGCGCGTGATGTGATTTGTTGGTGGTTGTGAAACAGCGTTTTCACCGCGCCCGAACCGACCGTTCCAAACCCCACCAATGCAGCCCGTAAATTCATGACTCTCACTCCTTAACGTCCCGGTAATGTGATGCATTGTATCCACACCCCCTCTATGGGTGAAGGCAGGGAGAAAATGATATATGAAACCCGCGATTGTTTGTAAAATGGTGTTTGTAAAATGGTTGCAAGAATGCTATAAATCAGTATAGTATTAGTGAAAATATGCGTTTTAGGAGAGCGAATCATGCCGGATACGGAATCTTCGAATATGAATGCGTTGAATATTCCTATAAATGAAACCCAAAGAGATTTCATTAGCCGGGCAGCGGCATATAAAAATTTGAGTATTGATGAGTTTGTGTTAAATCAAGCGGTTCAATCGGCATCACAAATTTTAGAGCAGACGGATTTCATTTTATCTCAGGAAAAATGGGACGAATTTTACCAAGCGTTAGATGCCCCTCCGCGTGATCTCCCCGCATTGCGTGAACTATTTAGCAAGCCTTCCGTATTCCATGAGCAATAACCCCAAGCCCTCACCTCCTGTCCCCATCGAAAAACACCATCAAACCGGTGATTTTGATTGTGGTACTCAAGAACTCAATCAATATCTGCAAAACTATGCTCTGCAAAATCATAAAGCTGGTGGGGCACGTACTTATGCAGCAACCCTGGGAGAAAAAGTGATTGGATATTATTCGCTTGCTTTTGGTTCTGTTTCGGTAGAGCAAGTTCCACCCCGTGTAAAGAAAGGCATGGGTAGATATCCGGTCCCGGTGATGGTTTTAGCCCGTTTGGCGGTTGATCACCGTTATGGAGGCATGGGCATTGGAGGTGGATTGCTGAAAGATGCGCTAGCCAGAGCAGTACAAGCCTCCGAGATTGGCGGATTAAGAGCGGTTTTGGTACATGCAAAAGATGAGAAAGCCAAAGCCTTTTATCACCGTTTTGATTTCATACCCTCACCCGTGGATGAATGGCATTTGTATTTACTGATAAAGGACATAAAGGCAATGCTAAAGCAGTTGGGGCAGGAAATATGAATAAATTTTATATGATGGAATTATAGATTAGAGGGAAATTTGGAGGCGGCGCCCGGATTCGAACCGGGGATAAGGGATTTGCAGTCCCCTGCCTTACCACTTGGCCACGCCGCCGACGAATTACAAATTCTATTCTACCCGCTCAAAGTGTCAATGAGAAATGAAAAATGTTATTTTAATATCCGGTTCATAATCATGCGGTTCCAGTCAGTAGGGTTGACCGGGAATGTGATGCGTTTCTATACGGCTTAAAATGAGATTCTTAAATACGAATAGCCTCAACATCTGTCTTGGAAAAATCATCCCCTTTGTATAAAAGCGGAACGTTACGGTCTTTTGCCAGCGCATAGGAAAACGTATCGCCGTAATTCAGGATGGGAAATTGAAACGTTGCCCGGCACGCCAGAACGGCTTGTTCCGGACTTACAGAGACAACCGATATCTCAAACCCCTTCATGATCTGATCGATAAGATCTTTGGATTTCAGCCCTCTTTTGCTTTTCATCACGCGATTCAGTTCAATGAGCGAAGCTGCGGATATAAGCGGTTGATCATCTTGTAAAATAATCTTTGAAAACTCTTCGGCTTCCGGCTCTTTTAAAAGGATCGCCACCAGAGCCGATGTATCAATGGCAATCATCGAATAGAATCTTTCGGCAATCCATGTTCATCATACAGGATTTCATCGGGTCGGCGGGGATCTATTTCCGGTAAGGCCGCGCATTTATCCGCAATGGATAGAATTTCTTTCAGCCGGTGCTGCCTGCTTTTCTGTTTGGACATATTGAGTTTATCAAGCCGCTCCCGAATGGCCTGAGTAACAGCCTGGGTAACTTTCTCACCGGTTAAGCGGCTGAGTTCCTTCGCCAAACGGCAGGTTTCTTTGTTTTTAATATTAAGTTGGGCCATGATACATTCCATTTTCTTTTCTACCTTTATAGAGTATAGAATCATCGGCTTTTGTCAATTTCCGGCCAGTCGAAATAACAAAATTATTTCGATAGATGGAAAATAGCAGATAAGAAATATTTTATCTTCCTAAACGTGATTCTCTATCAAATCAGCGTATATTCACATTTACCATCTTCACAAACACAGGCGAGCTCCACGCCATAACCGGGCGTCCGCGCACCCACTTTTTTTGCTGCATTCGGCAATAATATACCGAATATTCCGGATTCACTTTGGCATTCACATCGCGGAATACCTCTTCAAACTCCCAAGCATCCGGCTCCCAGCGTTTTACCACTTCAAACCCGGTTGCTCCCGGTTGCAATCGAAGAATCTCCACCCAATCTATGACATCCGTACCGATAGCTCTTACATTAAGTTCCGGCAAATCTTCAGCAAGACGAATTTTGTGTTGTTGACTTTCATTGGCAGAAAACTCTAAGATAATCTTTGCCCCGGTTGTTGCATACGTATTCCGTCTATGCAGCCCGTTAAATATGCCATCCCGCGTCAGTTCCGGCGCCCATACCGCGGCGAGGCCATACTGCGGCTTGCCGGGTTGCGCCCGGTGGTCATCCGATGCCGCAATTGCTGAGACCTCCAAGCCCATGCGCCAGGCGTCTTGTAAGTATGTGGGATCATCCACACTGCTGCCGTCGCTGGTAAACAAACTTTGCTCAAACGCCAACGGATGCGAAGGATCACGCATCTCGCTCAACCCATGCCCCGAATACATCTCAAAATTGCGCTGAAAGCGCTCGTCATGGATGGTTAAATCCACCCCGCCAGGGAACTTACCGGTGTGGTGGGGAATCGTCAGCGCGTTGCCGTCCTGCAGGCGCTCCCATAATTTTGGTAATTCTGTCCGGTCGGGGTAATCCAACACACCCGGTTCACCGCGGAAAATGACGTTGTGATGGCCGTACGGTTTTCCAAAAGAACATTCATACGCCGCCAACGCAACAAAGTTGTGGGGATCGTTGTATTGGTTGGATAGGGCCGTGTATTCTTCCCAATTGTGCCCGGCGAGACCACGAGTGATACCACTGTGTGAGGGATAGATGGCATGATCGGTCATGGCATAGAAATCCAGGGCGGAAATATCCCGCGCATATTCAAAATTATTTCTACCCACACCATCCCAGCTATAGTGCGAATGCGAATGCAGGTCTCCCCAATAGATTTTTTGCTTCGGCTCTTCTTCCGAAACCAACATAGGATTCGAGATAGCCTCCAACTCAAAATCCTTTGTCCGTGCACGCAGCCGGACAACACCTTCGTGCGTTGGCATCACTTCAACCCTTACGAATCCTTGCTGCGAAGGCACTTTTACCGTTTTGGGGAATTCGGACTCACCGGTGTGGTTGAAGAGATCAATCGTTGCGGTGTGATGCACCGGATTCGCTTCTTTATCCACCAGCGAGATGACGGCCTCTATGGGTTCACCCACTACCGCCTGCGAACGCACATGCACCATCATATCCACCGCTGAATCAGGGAGGACTGTTAAGGTAGGCTTATCTTCAAGCAGTTTAAACTTGTTGTCACCATTTTCATCAACCCCGATGAGTACCGGCAAGGGTGGAGTCGAAACCGTGGATGCCCGGTATCCCGCCGAACCGCCCGAACGGTTACCATACACAACCGATACAGTATCCCCTTCGCTCAAATTGCCATCTTCAACCAATACCCGCACCACAAATACATAACGCTCATTGCGCCTATCCAGAGACTGCTTGGCATGTTTGATGAGGATATTCTCCCGTTCAAATTCAACCACACAGCGAATCTTGGTCATATCGTTTGAGGTCAGGGCGGTGATGTAATTGTTGTCCGCAGGGTCTTGTGTTTGCAGCTTATTGGCGGAATTGCGCGGCCCCGCATGCCATTCATCCGGCATTTGCACGCGGATACCGCCTCCTTGTTGAATACCATCTTCCCCAACGGTAAAGGTCAGCGTCCATGTTCCATAGGTTGCCGCCACCGCCTCAGCCGGGATCAAAACCGCCGAACCGTTCGCGGTCGTCACATCCATTATCGAAGGCAGGGGCGGGGCCTGCGTCCACGCCGATAGTGAAATTATTGCACAAAGTACAATCAAGATCGTTCTCATCATTGTTCATCCTCACAAAGCATAATTCCCTCATTTTTTAGAATCTTTCCCTAAATGTCAACGCGTTTGTGAAGTGTGAATGGGGACGTGGGAGGGCGAGACTCCCGCCGAGCCATGATAGGGGGGAAGAGATAAATCCACTCATCCGGCTCACTGGGAGGTTCGCCCTCCCAGTTCACACCGATAAAATTTCAATCGATTTTATCCTATAATTTCTATCATGTATAAATGAACAATAAGACAGCACATGAGATTCATTTTCTGACTCCTGGCATAACTTTGAATTGGGGTTATATTTACTGTAAGAACGAGTACAGGAGAACAATCATGAAGATGGAAGCCATTCGAGTGGAAAACGGATTTTTCATTCCATCCAATGAAACATTAGAAAAAGTAAAAGAAGATAAAATTATTATCGATGTTGAAATCCCTGCACAAAAAACAGAAGTAGACGGCTATGCCATTTTGGATGAAATGATCGGTTTCTGTGAATCCAACCGAAGTGATGCTTCTGTTAACCATGATGAAATCATTTATGAACTGAAAACAAAATTATGATTTTTGTTGATACAGGTGTTTGGATAGCACTCTATGACCGGAAAGACCAATATCATCAAAAAGCCGTTTCGATTTATAACCAGATTAAAAGTAATAGAGAGGGGTTATTCACAACGGATTTTGTTCTGGATGAAACGGTTACAAGATTACGATATGATTTGAACCATTCTATTGCAGTAAAGTTTTTAGATTATATCAATCGTGCTTCAAATTCAGATATACTGACCATCATTACAATAAACAAAGATGTTTTCAAAGCCGCAGAAAAAATGTTTCGTACATACGATTCAGCCACTTTATCCTTTACAGATTGTACTAGCTTTGTAGTATGCCAAAAATATGATATTTCTACTGCTTTTGCGTTTGACCAGCATTTCACAATCCCTGGAATCAGTTTACTCATTTATCCAAAGAATCCCTAAATATTGAACAAGGAAACATCAATGCCACCTTTCCAAATAGCCGAAAAACACCTCCCCGGCGGTACCCTGGATCCTGACATCAAAGCACTGCTGGAAGAGATGAAAGCCAACAACGTCCCTTCGTTTGAAGAACTCAGCATCGCCGAGGCCCGTGAAGCAGCCCGTGAAAGCAGCGAAACACTGAGTGGCACCAAAGAGACTGTCCATCAAATTTATGACACCAAAATTGATCTTGATGACGGCGGCTCCATCCCCGTGCGAGTCTACATCCCCAATGAGGGCGGTAATCTCCCCGCGCTGGTCTACTACCACGGCGGCGGCTGGGTTATCTGCGATTTGGATACCCACGACAACATCTGCCGTACACTCTGCAAAGAAGCTGAGTGTGTGGTTGTCTCCGTTCACTACCGTCATGCGCCGGAATACAAATTCCCCACCGCGGTAATTGACGCGAATACCGCGCTCAAATGGGTAGCCTCGCAATGCAGCAATTTAAACATTGACCGCAACCGTATCGCCGTTGGCGGCGACAGTGCAGGGGGAAATCTGGCAGCCGTTGTTTCCATTCTCAACCGTGACGAAGGCCGTATCCCCATCTGCTTTCAACTCCTCGTCTACCCGGTGACCGATCTATCCTATATGGATAACCAATCCTACAACCATTACGAAACCGGTTACTTTCTCTCCAAACCCATGATGGAGTGGTTTAAAGGATTGTATCTGAAAGATGACCAAGACGCGTATTCTACAATGGCGTCTCCCTTATTGGCTGGTGATCTAAGCCATTTACCCCCCGCTTTGGTCATCACCGCGGAATTCGACCCCCTCCGCGATGAAGGAGAACTCTACGCCAGAAAGCTTCATGATGCCGGCGTGAATGTGCAATGCACCCGGTATAACGGGATGTTGCATCCATTTTGGGGGATGGCATCGGTTACGTCACAAGCGACTGAAGCTCATTTGGAAGCCGCAAGTTCTTTAAAATCAGTTTTTTATAAATAATATCGAAATTTTAAAACAAATACTTGACTTTGTTGATCTTAAACCTTATGTTAGTTCTTTGTAAATAAATTTTTTATTGGGGAAAGAAAATGAAAACAAAAAATGGTTTGGCATTCCTATCGATTTTACTGTTTTTGTGTGCTTTAGCGATGGAAGCAATGGCTCAGGACCGCTTTATCAACTGCCGAAAATTCGCTGATGGAATTTCGATAACCATCGACGGCGACCCATCGGACTGGCCTCTTGATGCCTTTGGCGACCCGGCCACCATGGCCGATATCCCGGAAGAGCAGAAGTTTGGCGGTGAACCATCCGATAACGCGTTTGAAGAAGATGCCTTAACCACCGGTGATCACTTTGAATTTGATCCCAACAAAGTTTTGGTGAGTGGGGAAGGAAACTTCGAAGCCGACGGTGAAGACGATTTTACCGCTACAACGTATATCGGCTGGAATGACGAAGGTTTTTATCTTTTGAATATGGCAACCGATTCGCAAATCGGCTGGTTTCATGGTGAAAGCCCGGACCGTGATATCGGTAACCGCCCCGGATTCACCAACGACGGTATCGAAATCTGGTTCGATAACGACAATGACCGCTTACCGTTTAATATCAACGATGACCAGTCCTCTGAGTTCGATTTACAAACCGCTTTCAACATCGATGCCCCTCTCATCAAAGAAGAATTTGATTTGGAACCCATCATGGATAACGGCCTCCCTTTAGAGTTTGCCATCTTCCGTTCCGCACTCAATACGGATGACGATGCCGAAAAAGCGATTTTAGACAGCATCCCCCGTGCGGTGCAGTTGGATGACGCTCCGCCCGAACAACATACTTCGTATGTGCAGGAAATCGTGTTCCCGTGGGGTGTATTTCCATCTTTAGAGCCGGATGAACCGATCGGCTTCAGCATCAATTGGATTGATTGGGATGACGCAACCTTCCACCTGATGCGCTGGAACCAAGCCAATGAATCGCAGGTGGAATTCTTCCGCGAAATGCGTTTTACTGATGATGACCCTCTTGGAGGCGACGGTGGGGGATCTCAGGTTATGGAATGGGCAGTCTATTGATTGTTTCACTAAGGTTATAAATATAGTGAAGGGAGAGTGAATCATGCTCTCCCTTTTTAGTTTGCCCAGCGAAGCGGGCAACCCGGCCGGATTTCTCCGAATTGGATTGCCGATTTGGAGTGGAATCTGCTGTATGAAGATATGTGTTGCCATCCCAAGCCTGCAGCGTAAATTTAAACCGCGAATGAACGCGAATAGCAGCGGGGGTATTTTCTGTTCATAGAGTTTTATACTGGTTTTATTTCGGATTATCAGGGAAGGAAAGCGTTCCGCTGGCTCGGCGGGAGCCTCGCCCTCCCAGGGTTGCGCATTCATTTACCGGCTGGGAGCTGGTGCACCCCATTTATTTTGATACGTAGCCGCACCCCCTCTGTCTTCCTGGCGTCGGACATCTCCCCCAAATGCTTTGGGGGAGACAATGGCTTTTGCAGGCTGGAAGCCTGCACTACATTTTTCAACCGCGAATGAACGCGAATGATTGCGAATGACAGCGGGTGTATTTTCTGTTCATAGAGTTTTATACTGGTTTTATTTCGGATTATCAGGGAAGGAAAGCGTGCCGCTGGCTCGGCGGGAGCCTCGCCCTCCCAGGGTTGCGC
>CAYVAZ010000178.1:0-10563 GCA_964449065.1 uncultured bacterium | reverse complement strand
GGAGATGTCCGACGTAAGGAGGACAGAGGGGGTGCGAAGAGAACCATAAACCATAAAGATTCAACCTGTTAAAGAAGTATTTTCCTTGGCAATCAAACGAAGCAATCTGTTAAGCCGTTTTGATTTTAGTGAACAATCCAAATTGGAAATGGTATAATGTATTGGGATAAATTCCTACTATCACTATTGACAAATTTTCTGAAAACACTATCGTTACTACCGTCAAGATAATCAACTTAACACAAATGTAGAGCAAGTATGGAATCATTTGAAGACAAGCAAATCATCTCCGAATTATTGGATATCTATGGTGGCCTTTTAACTGAACGTCAAAAAACTTTTATCCAACTCCACTACAACGATGATCTTTCATACGGAGAAATTGCTGAATCCGAAGATATTTCCAGGCAGGCCGTCCATGATACCATACAACACGGAAAAAAATCACTATTTAAGTTTGAAAAAGAACTTAAACTTAACGAACATAATACAAATAAATCAAGTGAATCAAGCTCAATTTCATCCTCAAAAGATATTCCACTTGATCAAATAAAAAATATCGTAAATGATCTATGCAAACTGGTTCAAGATGACATCATGTACGATACAGGAAAGTTAAAATCAAAAGTCTATCAATTACGAGACTTATTTGCGGATAAAAAATAAGATCGGGTGGGTCGCGTATTCATAATCTACCGTGACAATCGTTAGAATACACACTAGACTGCATAGCATAACCAAAATAATTAGGCGTACTTATGTTTGAGAATTTACAGGATAGATTTTCCAAAATATTTCGGGATATCACAGGCAAATCCCGCCTTACCGAATCCCACATAAAAGAAGCTCTGCGCGAAGTGCGGCTCGCCTTCTTAGAGGCCGATGTCAATATCGGCGCCACAAAAGAATTCTGCAAAAAGATCGAAGAACGCGCTCTTGGTGCGGAAGTCCTCAAAACACTGGAACCCGGCCAGCAAGTCATCAATATCGTGAACGAAGAGATGGTCGAGCTGTTAGGTAAAACTCCTGGACAGTTAGACCTCCATGACGGAGAAAACCGTATCATGCTGGTTGGCCTGCAAGGTTCCGGTAAAACCACCACTGCCGCCAAACTGGCCAAAAAGTTATCCACAGAAGGCCGCAAACCGTTTCTCTGCGCGGGAGACATTTACCGGCCTGCCGCAATCGAACAATTGCATACCGTCGGCAGCCAAGCGGGGGTACCCGTATTCGATATGGGTACAGACAACGCCCCCTCCGAAATCGCCAAAAAAGGAACCATAGAAGCCAAGAAGCAAGGATGCGATACCGTCATTCTCGATACCGCCGGCCGGCTGCACATCGATACGGAAATGATGAATGAGGTTCAGGCGGTTAAAAAATCCTGGAATCCCACGCATATTATCCTTGTAGTCGACTCTATGGTTGGGCAGGATGCCGTCAATCAAGCAAAGCATTTTGATGAAGGGCTTGGTATCACCGGAACGATCTTAACCAAACTGGACAGCGATACCCGCGGCGGGGCGGCTCTCTCCATCCGTTATGTCACCGGCAAACCCATCATCTATGCTGGAACCAGCGAAAAACTCGACGGCTTGGAACCCTTTTACCCGGACCGCATGGCCTCCCGTATTTTGGGGATGGGCGATGTGCTTACTCTGATCGAAAAAGCCAAAGCCACCATCGATGAAAAAGAAGCCGAGCGTCTGCAAAAGAAAATCAAAAACCAGACGTTTACCTTTGATGATTTTTTAAACCAAATCCGCAACGTCCGCCGCATGGGCGGAATTGGCAGCCTCCTCTCAATGATGCCTGGCATGGGCAACAGCGAAGCCGCCAAAGCCGCCAGCATGGGTGAAAACGAGATGAAATACGTTGAGGCCATGATCCTCTCAATGACCAAAAAAGAACGCGAAACCCCCAATCTCATCAACAGCAACCGCAAACGCCGCATCGCCGCGGGCAGCGGCACCAGCATGAAACAGGTGAACAAACTGCTGAAACAGTTTACCGAATCCAAGCAAATGATGAGCATGATGACCGGCGGCCCCGGCGGCAAAAAAGGCAAAGGCAAAAAACCGAAAATGACCAAAAAAATGATGAAAAAAATGCAGAAAATGCAATCGATGTTCCCCGGAAGGTGAACTCAAAATACAGATATATATAAATCTATTTTATGCAACTAGGAGAAAGTAATGGCGCTTAAAATTCGTTTGAAACGCATGGGCAACCGCAACAGACCGTTTTACCGCTTGGTTATCCAAGATTCCTCGTGGCGGCGCGACGGCAAAACCGTAGCCGACGTGGGATGGTACGATGCCGTCAAACAACCCGCGCAAATCAGCTTTAAAGAAAAAGAAATCTACCGCTGGCTCGATAAAGGCGTGCAAATGACCGAAACCGCGCGCGCCCTCTTAAAACGTCACGGCTTACTAGGTAAGTTCAAATCCGGCGAGTATAAACAAATCCTCGAACAAGACGATCACCCCGAAAACATGTTGGTAACCATGAGCGGCGAAGCATCGAAAGCCCAACCCGCACCGGCCCCAGCGGCGCCGCCGCCCGAAGAACCGAAAGAAATAGCCCCGGCTGAAACAGAAACCGCTTCGGCAGAATCTCCGGCGGAAAACGTCAAAACCAACGAGGCTCCCCCGCAAGCAAATGAAGAAGGAAAAGAAGAGACTAAAGAAGAATCTAAAGAAGAATCTAAAGAAGAAGTCCCCGCTGAAACGGCAGCCGAAGAAAAACAAGGGTAGATGAAAACTCCGTTGGAGCACCCCTTTGGGTGTCCTGATGAAAACCTTTAGAAGAAGAGAACAGACATCATGAAAGAATTATTGGAATTTTTAGTTAAATCCCTCGTCCAACATCCGGATGAGGTTCAAATCACCGAAGAGGTCATGGATGACGGTATGCATCGTTATGCGGTACACGTCAATCAAGAAGATATGGGGCGGATTATCGGCCGCGGCGGCAAAACCGCCCGCGCCATCCGCCTGCTGGTCAGTTCCAAAGCCTCCATGGAAGGCAAACGCAGCCGCATCGACATCGAAGACGAAGACGAACGTGAACGCAAACATGAAGACGACTAACCGCTGAAATCAAACGCTATCTATCAAGAAAAAGGCGGATTCATTCTGCCTTTTTTCATTCAATATCATTCTCCATCTCCGAATCATTTCCGGGTTCTTGCACAGCCGCAGGGTGGGCCGCGCCGTTCTGACCCACCACACGCGAAGCAAGCCCTGGGAGGGCGGAACTCCCTAACTTCGCACTCTCCAGAATACTTGATTATCGATACTTATCATGTTTTTCTGAAATACCATAAAGAAAAAATCCACCAATAATAAAAAAAACAAGGGTAAAGGCGACACCCGCGCGTTCGGTATCGAAGATTTGGGTCATGAGTCCGTAGCAGAAGGGGCCGAGAAAGGCGGTCATTTTTCCAGAGAAGGCGAAGAAGCCGTAGAACTCTGCTTTTTTTTCTTTGGGGACGAAGCGGCCAAGCAGCGAACGGCTGGCGGCTTGGTTGGGGCCGGAGAAGATACCGGCAAGAATACCCGCA
Organism: uncultured bacterium; assembly: GCA_964449065.1. GTDB lineage: Bacteria > Hinthialibacterota > Hinthialibacteria > Hinthialibacterales > Hinthialibacteraceae > CAYVAZ01. The sequence goes on along the minus strand of CAYVAZ010000178.1, from coordinate 6,998 downwards.
ATCCATATCATTGAAGGATGCCATGCTATCGCGGCTAAGAATGTTGCGGTGGAAAGGCCGAAAATTGTAATCATGATAGTCTTCTTGCCGCCGATTTGATCGTCGATGTAACCGAAGCCTACCGCGCCCAACCCGGCGGCGATATTGACCACAATGCCGAAGAGCAGCATGGCTTGGGTCGTGAATCCAAATTCGTTGCCGGCGTAAATACCGGCGAAGGCGAAGATGGTGATAAGACCGTCGTTATAAAACAACCGTGCCAGCAGCAAGCGAACAATTGGTTTGTAGCGGCGGATTTCATGCAAGGTATGGTAGAGTTGCTGAAAACTGCCGGTAAGCAATTGTTTGGAGGCGGTTGGGTTTGTCGTTGTCTCCTTCACCAATATGAATGTAGGCAGGCAAAAGACCGCCATCCAACAAGCGGTGAGCCATAAGACCGCGTGAATGAAGTCAGGAGATTGGGTAGTGATTCCAAAAAGGGGAAAAACGAATAGCGCGGCAACAAGAGCGAATAGGCCTCCAACATACCCACATCCCCATCCGTAACCCGATACCCTACCAATTGTTTGCGGTGTGGTAATATCGGGTAAAAAGGCATTGTAAAAAACGATGCCCAGTTCATAACTGACATTCGCGAGAACAAACAGCACAAGCGCCATGATGGTATAGGATGGAAGCGGTGTTATGTTCAGAAGGCATACGCTGACAATCATGATAAGTGCACAGATACCCATCAAGCGTTTGCGCCAGGCGGTGCGGTCGGCGATCGCTCCCATGATAGGTGAGAGCAACGCGACAAGAATCGCGGATAGGGTAATGGCCCGCGACCATAAGATGGTACCATCTTCGCCTACCGTTTTGGTGAAATAAACGGAGTAGATAAAACTGATGATGAGGGTGGTAAAGGGCGAATTGGCAAAGTCGTACATGCACCAGCCGAATATCGTGTTACGGGAAGAAATTGGTTTCATCACGAATGATCTGCTTTCCAATTGATGAATGGGAATGATGCGTGATAGAACGGCTTCATTTTGCTCTTTTTTCTTTGTTTGGAAGAATAGTTTCCTTAGGAGAATATTCCAACTGCGATTGGATATCATTTCGTTTAATTACATGGTCCGGATAAAAGACTGTCAGCCTGCGGGAAAGATGGCGCAGCTCACGGACATTTCCGGGAAAAGGATAATCGCGGATATAGTCTTTGGCCTCGTCTGTGAGTTGGTTGAATGACTTCCCCATAAAGTGCTCCAGTAAAAGCAGACAGTCTTGTTCCCGCTCTCGCAGGGGTGGCATTGTGACTTGGAATACGTTGAGGCGGTCGTATAAGTCGGGAAGAAAGCGGTGTTGATCAACTTCTTGCTGCAAGATTTTATTTGAAGCGGCTATGACTCTGACATGAATTTCTTTTGGCTTGGTGTTGCCGATGCGGGTGATGGTGCCTTCTTCCAAAAAGCGTAAGAAGCGGACTTGAAGTTCCAACGGTAACGTAGAGATTTCGTCCAAAAATAGAGTGCCCCCTTCCGCGGATTCTATATAACCGATGCGTTTGTTGACCGCTCCGGTGAAGGCGCCTCGCTCATTCCCAAAGAGTGAGGCCTCCGCGGTAGACGGATGCAATGCGGCGCAGTCAATGGTAACCATATCATTGCCCCGGTATTGGCTGAGTTTGTGGATGGCATGGGCGGCCAGTTCTTTGCCGGTGCCCCGTTCGCCGGTGATGAGCACGTGATCGGGTAAGGGCGCGATGGTGTAAATCTGATTCGAAACCCGCTGCATTGCAGGGCTTTTGCCGATTATTTTGAAGCGTCTTAAATTAGGGGGGATGGTGGGCATTGGTTCTCTCCTTTATATGTTGTTCATATGTTGTTCATGGAGAGTCTGCCGGTTTTGTGTCGTCAATTCATCCACCCGCCGGGTAAAAATTGTCTTTATTTTGCCGTCATTTCATATACAATACATCAAGAATGGTACTATTTTAGAATTGACATCAAACTAAGGGGAAACGAACGTGAAAAAAGGATTCACATTAATTGAACTATTGATTGTCGTAGCCATTATCGGAATCTTGGCGGCAATTGCCGTACCGAACTTTTTGAATGCGCAAACGCGTGCTCGTATTGCGCGTACCAATGGCGACTTGAAGGCAATATCGACCGGGATTGATATGTACTTTTTGGATTGGAACAAGCATCCAAACAATCAATCGCATTTGACGGTACGGATGTATGGTCTAACAACGCCGGTAGCTTATTTGGCCGGTGTTGGCTTCCGGGATATTTTTAAAGCCCAGCAGGGGAATACGGGAAATGATCAGGAAAGTTATCTGTATTTTAATTATTTTTTTGAACCCGAGGGACCGGGTAATTGGATGAACGCGATCGGCCGCTCCGATTTAAGCACAAAAGGTTATTCCCTGGCAAGTTGGGGACCGGACCGGAGTCAAAACGCGATTGAGTGGGTCTATGTGCAAAGTGCCGAGGGAAATATGCAAGGGGCAAGAAACCGGATGTATGCGCCGTCGAACGGATTGGTTAGTTCGGGCGATATCGGCCGCTGGGGCGGTGATGTCAGCAATGTGCCGATTACCGCGGGCGGGTAATATGGATAGAAGTAGGGCAGGAGGAAAACAGCATGAATGCGTTTATACTAAAAAAGGCTCAGATTCAACCAGGATCGGGGGCAATGTCATTGACTTAAGAAAATCAGCCTGAAAAAAGCAAAGATTTTTCTCCCCCAAGTTTGGGGAAGACACAGTGGGGGGGGTGTGTAAAACCCTTAGAGAAATTCAAGGTTGGATAGACAGAGAGTTAATATTGCACTTGCCGTAGGGGCACATTGCAAGGTGCCCCTACACAACGTCTACGCAAACCTAAAACGCTCTAATTTATTACAAAAACCGCCAGGAACTTGATTAAGTCAATGATATTGGGATCGTGAGGGGGGCGGTTTCCACAGTTTTACCCTGCCGATTTGAGCGAAATGCGCACAAGATATCTGAGAGGGGCACAGAGGGGCTGGTAGCAAATTATATAGGGTTTTGTGTCTCATGTATGTGCGGCTAAGCAGTTTGTGTCTCATATTTTTGGTTTTACGATACACAACGAGGTTTGTGATGAATAGATGAGACGCAAAAGTTTCACAAAAAGAGTGTGGTTCCAACAAAACTCTGCTCTAAAATTGCTATGACAAAACACGCTTGCATTTGCCGCCAATTCACTTATTTCTATGCAAAACCTATCGTTTTTAAATTTTTGGAAGAGGGCAAAAGTTAAATTTCATACGGCAGTGAGATAAAAACTATTTCAGGTGGAGGGAGCCATATTACAATATCGGTTGCTCTAAGAATTGGATAGTTAGAGGAAGCACCACCGATATATGGTGTTTTCGACCCAATTACAACACGGCTGACACCCGTTTTGCGTATAGCATAAGAACAAAGAAAACAAGGCTCGGCAGTGGTATAGAGAGTTGTATTCTCTATCAACTTGCTTTTTAAATTTTGACACGCCCTGCGTACCACTTCGATTTCAGAATGAGCAAACATATCATCACCGGCTGGAGTCCGTTCTTCGGCTTCTGCGATGATTTCACCATTCAGAGTAATTAGGCTTCCAACCGGAGTGTTCCGCTTCAATTTGGCTTGCCTCGCAAGTTCGATGCAACGCTCCATCATTCGATTATCGAATTCTTGGCTCATGGATTACACTTCGCTTTATAGTTGATAAGGTTATGCATAAAACAGGTTCTTCACACATCCTACGAATTTTATTTTTAAAATTTAAGGATTAAAAGGCGATTCATCTAAGTATTCCCACTTTTGGGGGGTTGCGTCTTGAGTTAGTTTCCACTGTTCAACAAAAAAATCCCAGTACCGGTTTGTGCCTGCCTTAGACAGTTCTTCTTCTGGTAAGTCCCAATGGATTTGAACCTTTCCCGTCAATTGCAGGCAGGCTCCTGTAGTAAAATCAGGAATCGTAATTCCAGCAACAGGATTGGTAACGAAGTTCCCTAAGGTGTTATACATGCTATTCCCTGAATAATCTGGAATACGAATGGTTTTTTCATCCATCACTTTCATGAAACCCTGTTTGCCTCCACGGTGAGAAGCATCAACCCCTGCGTTTGGGTGAAGACTTCCAACAAACATGGTATCCGCTGAAGTGATAATGGACAACAGAGATTCTTCCAATTTAGATCCAACCTGAACTTGTTTTGGAATATGTTCTAACACTTCTTGAGAGAAACGAAGCTGTCGTCGTTGAATGTATTTGGGACAATTTGGATATGAATAATCTACATGAATAACGATGTGATTTTTATCTGTATGGCTAAAGAATCCATTTGCCCGCATACGTCTTCTGGATGAAAATTCAATGACAAGCAATCCAACCTGTTTTTGTGATTCCATGTTTTGCCAGAAAATGTCTGACGAATTATTAACTGTTTTGTTAAGGTTAATGGTTATTTGAGTTTCGTTTGCGTTGATGAAACCCGGTTCACCGAAAAGGATAGATACCCAGGGTTGTTTTTGAGTATCTATACTGGCAAGAACTAACATGGTTTGATCTTGAATAAATGGTATCGCTTTGGGTATGACTCCATGTTGAATGACTCTGCCATTTCGACGTGCAATCGCTTCTTCACCGGTACGTTTTTGCACCTCGATTTCGCCGTTGTGATATTCAAAAAGTTCGTTCATGATTTTTTCCTGGATGTTCTTTTTACCGCTTATTTCCCGGGCTGAAAACATACGAGTTTTCAGCCCGGAGAAACGTTGGCTCTCTAAACGGCACAATGAAATAAGCTATGTTAAAACGTCAGAATCGTGAAACCTTCCTCAAGCAATGTTGCTAAACTCGGTAACCCGGTTGTTCCAGGAACTAGATTATCCTGAATCAAGTCAAATCCAGATTTTTTTACATCCTCTGTTGCTCCAAATACATCCGCACAACCACAAGATACACCCAAAACTTTGTCTTTCAGTTGTTCAAACAAATCATGAGCTGGATGACCGGCATCGTTGAGAGCACCAATCCAACGTGTTCCTGTACCTTGAAACAAAATGGCAACTTCTTTGCCGCGAGCCTTAAAATCGTATGCTGTGGCGAGTGCATTGTACAAACGTCCGAGCGCTTCTTCGGTTCCTGCTTTTGGGTCGGATAGAATGATGATAGCTGCTTTCATGGTATGTCTCCTTTATTATGTTATATTTACCGAACATTCGGTAATATCTGGTCTCAAAAAAATTTACTTCGCTATAAGTTCCTTAGGAAGCCGTCTGAGTACGCGTCGAAATTGCGTCGTGTCTCCAAAGATGCGCGCAAGCACTAAACTGCCTTGAATCGAAGAAACCGCTTCAATAGCCCGCTTTTCCGCTATTTCCGGTTTGAATCCCGCTTCCATACACACTTGTTTTATCGTGTTTATCCATTCATTCAATAAACGTTGGATCAATGGTTGAAACGGCGTATCATGGATGGCGATAGAAAGAGTATCCAATAAACAAGATTTATTGCCGTTTTCATAAAACTCATTGATCTTCTTACACATGAGATTGATTTTCTTCTTTACATCTCCCTCTTGTTTTAAGGGGGCTAATACTTGTGCCGCAAACCACTCTCCAACATGTTCAAGCACAGCCGCTGCCATTTCTTCTTTCCCTTTAGGAAAGCGGTGGTAGAGGCTGGCTTTTTCAAGACCGGAAGATTCCGCAAGCAGACGCAATGTGGCACCTTCGTATCCATGTTTTCGAAATACCTCTGCCAGGCGGTCCAAGAGTTGTTTATCATCAACGGTGCTGGTTCTCATAATCTTTTTCCATCTCGATTTACTTTTATTATAACCAAACGTTCGGTAAATACAAATATTTAGAAATATTTTGAAGATTTCAAAAAATAATCCTATTTTCAGCGGCTCTTATTCCTCTGATTCAGGAGGTTTCATTGGTTTTCAGCCGGTAAATGAATGCGCACTTTAGCAAGCGCAGCCTTTGGAGGGTGAGGCTCCCGCCGAGCCGGAAGCACCGCAGCCATGGGAGAGAGACTCCCGCCAGGCCGGAAACACTGTGTGATTCAATCCGAACGTGTTTTGGTATTCACGATAGCAAATACGGAAGTGCAACGAGCAATCACGCACTTCCCACCTGTCCGGCAGCCTGCCGGAAGAATCTGTGCCGGCGCGAAACAATTTTCTCGGAGAGTTCCTGCCGTGTTCGAAATTGCCGTACGCGCAATGGCGTCGTTTGAACCGCAAACGTGCCTATACGCTTTGGAATTCTAAATCCCTGTGTAACATTACCTAGAATGCAATAAGAAGAGTAAGGAAAGCAATATGGTATTCCGTATTTTGGTTGTCGATGATGAAAAAAATGCCCGCGAAGGCTTGCAAATCGCGCTGGATGCCGCCAAGCGCAAAGTCGATACCGCCGAAAACGGCAAGGAAGCCTTAGAAAAAATCAAAGAGCAAACCTACGATATCCTCATCACCGATATCCGCATGCCCGAAATGGACGGCATGGAACTTCTGAAAGAAGCCAAACAAGAAGACCCTTCGTTAAATGTACTGATACTGACCGCCTATGGCTCCATTGAAAAAGCCGTTGAAGCGGTTAAACGGGGTGCCGACGATTACCTGACCAAACCGGTCAATCTCGATGAACTGGATGTACAAGTCGAAAAACTCCTCAACATGCGTAAGATTGTCATGGAAGTGGAGTACCACCGCGAAAAGAACAAATCCACCGAAGGCTTTGAAGGCATTGTTGGAGACAGCCCCCCCATTCGCCGCCTGATTGATCAAATCAAACAAATCGCGCCCTCCAAAGCCACCGTCTTAATTACCGGCGAAACCGGAACGGGAAAAGAACTGGTCGCGCGCGCTATCCATAACCTAAGCCCCAGAAAAGATCATCTCTTCTTGCCGATTCACTGCGCTGCTTTTTCGGAAAACTTGTTGGAAAGCGAACTCTTCGGCCACGAACGCGGCGCCTTTACCGGAGC
>CAYVAZ010000177.1:0-10578 GCA_964449065.1 uncultured bacterium | reverse complement strand
ATCTCTTATCTTCTCCCAAAGGGAGAAGACGATAGACACTGCGTTTGATTTAGAAAATTGGGTCTTTAACAAACCACTTTTTTAGCAATATTAGATCATCAGTTGCGTAACATCAGTTATGAAGATAAAGTATTTGAGTCGGTTCAAAAAGGAATTGAGCGGGCGATTTCCAAGAGTTAATTTCTAGTTTCCCTTAAATTAGAGCGCGAAATGCAAGTGCGGCCACTTGACTGTCATCATGGGGCTTGTATGCTTTTTTGTTTTATCTTGAACTAGGTAGATGCGATTATGAAACGGACATATCAGCCAAGTAAAATCAAGCGTGTAAGGACACATGGGTTTCGCAGCCGTATGAAATCACATGGGGGAAAACTGGTCATTAAGCGCCGGCGCCAAAAAGGCCGTCATAAATTGACCGTTTCTGATACAAAGCGCAGATAATAGAGCGCAGATAATCCAGTGCCTTGTGAACTGGATTTATTCCATATAGAGTAGTAGAAGTGAAATCCGGTGGATAACCGTTTTCGGCCAGAAAACCGGATCCGAACCAAGGCTGAGTTTCATGCCATTTTACAAACCAAGTCTACCGGATCCGAATTTGTTACGATTCATGCCCGGCCCAATCAATTTCCTGTTTCCAGACTCGGGTTGATCGTAAGCCGCCGTATCGGCAACGCCGTAAAACGAAACCGGGTTAAACGGTTGTTACGAGAGGTATTTCGGCGCCAAAAAAATCAATTTGCCTTGCCGACGGATATGGTCATCAGAGCAAAACCGGCAATTCTAACACTCTCTTATCAAGCATTGTACGACGAGATTGCCGAACATCTTAGAAAAAAGCAATTGCTGATTGACGGCCAAACACAAACTGAGCACTCAAGGCAACGACAAGCGCCACAGGAAAAGCAGGCAACGTTCTGATGTTGAACATGCACCCGTTGTTACACATGCCAGCGAATTCCGTGTTATGGAGTATCCGGCTATACAAACGATTTCTTTCGCCATTGTTGGGTGATGTATGCCGGTTTTATCCGAGTTGCGCGGATTACACGTCTTCTGTGATCGAGTCTCACGGTCTCATTCGCGGGGGATGGCTGGCTTGCAAACGGATATGCAAATGCCACCCGTTTCATCCGGGCGGCATTGATGAACCTCCCTCTTCTTCCCGGTAACACCTCTTTCAACAGCCGAACAACTTTTTAGAAAGAATGATCATGACGACCGAGCAGCGTTTAATTTTATGTGTTGTGTTATCGATGATGGTTGTATTCGCGTTTAGCTATGTCAACCGTCCGGATGAATCGGAAATTATAAAAAATCAGCAACAAACAGCCCAAGATCCTTCATCGCAAAGCATCCGCTCTCCGCTTGATCCTTCTGTAACACAAGCCCCGGCTCCAACTGAGAAGACTGAGGTTCAAGAAGAAGAACAGCAGGAAGAGTCTACACTAAGCGGCTGGAATTGGCTGCCCCAAGGCAAACCGCAAACCGCCCCGAAAACGGTTGTGGTCGAAAGCGAACTTTACCGCGTTCAATTTACCACCCACGGCGCTGTGCCCTTCTCATGGGAACTGAAGCAATTCAGTGAGCTGTACGCGGAACCGCGGTATTTAAAACTTGCTGCCGAGCAGGAAACGGGCCTGCGCAGTAAGATCGCGAAGTATGAGTTTATTGAATATAAAAACGCGGAAGAAAACGGCGAAAATCCTATCCAGATGGTGAACCAAGCGTTTGCGCCGGGGAATGCCGGATTGGCGGTCCGGTGGGGCAAGACAAATTCCGACCAAAGTGTGGACTATACGGCTGATCAGCAACTTTATAAAGTTTATGACATAGACCCGGTTGATGTCCGTTTTTCCAGCGAACAGAACGGGATGTTGATCGAAAAAATCTTTTCGTTCTATCCCAACAAATATTATGTTGATATTGAATTGAGGATCACCAATCAAAGCGGAGAGGTATTGCATTTCGACCGAAAAAAACATGAAAATGTTTACGATATCAATTGGTTTGGCGGCGTGGGCAATCCTTCCTTACGTACGGATTCTCAGAATAGCGCGCATTATGAAATCGATGCCAGCCACATGTTTCTGCCGCTGGAATCGGTCGAAAGCACACTGGGCAGTCAATACAATGAATTAATGCCGGAATACAACAGAATGGCGGCGTTTGTTAAGCATGATGAGCCCTTGAATCCGGACAATATTGATTGGGTGGGCGTGGGACAAAAGTATTTTCTGGCCGCTTTAATCCCCAACAGCCCAACAAAGCGTGCTATTTTGGGAGTTTCTTCCACCAAAGGAACGGTTCCGGACCGTAAGCCTTTTATGGGTATGCGGATGCAGATGAACGATACGATATCCGAATTTGCGTACAGCGATACCTTCCGGCTTTATGTAGGGCCGATGGATGAGGATGAACTGCTCACGGCAGAAGCGGGGCTGGAAGACGCGCAGCAAATCTTTTTGAAGTCGTTTACGGGTCCGATTGTGTACTTTATGCTGGGGCTATTAAACTTTTTCTACAGCATTGTTCCCGACTACGGTATCAGCATAATCATTCTTACTTTGTTAATTAAAGTGCTGATGCTGCCGCTGTATCAAAAGCAGATGGTACAGATGAAGAAGATGCAGGCCTTGCAGCCGCAAATGAACGCCATCCGTGAGAAGTATAAGGATGATCCTCAGAAATTGCAAAAAGAGCAGATGGATTTGTTCCGCAGAAATAAGGTAAATCCGCTGGGCGGCTGTTTGCCGATCTTGCCGACGATTCCGATCTTCATCGCTTTATACGCGACGTTCGGCATGGCAGTTGAGTTGCGCGGCGCGGAAGGGTTGTACGGAATCATCAGCGATTTATCGCGGCCGGATTACGCGTTTTTTGTCCCGGCATTCGGGTTTATTATTCCTATTAACATTCTGCCGGTGGCCTATTGCTTGTTGATGCTGTGGAGCATGAGCATGCATAAAATGGAAGGCCCCAACGCCACCATGATGAAGATAATGCCGTTGATGTTTGTATTTATCTTTTGGTCGATGGCATCTGGAGTCATATTGTATTTTGTTATCAGCATATTTATTGATGTGTTGCAACGAAAAATTATCGAGAAAGTGCAAGAGACCGATCCACCCCCCGCACCGGCAAAGGCTTAAAAGCAGGTAGGTAAGAACGCGTAAAGAGAGAACGGATGCAGTGGTCGGATTCTCAACCAGTAAGGAGGAAGCATCATGTATGAAGTTATCGGAAAAGGGAAAACGCTGGAAGACGCGACCGAAGACGCGCTCAGGCAGTTGGGCGCGACGCGCGAAGAAGTTGAGATTGATCCCCTCACAGCGGGGACCAAAGGGTTTTTGGGTATCGGCAGTAAACCGGCGCAAGTGAAAGCGACGCTGCGTGACGGTGAAAAAGGTCAGGTCAAAACATTTGTAAGCCGGTTGATGGAATTGATTGGAATCGATACCAAACAAGAAATCAAAGAAGAAGGCGATGAGGTTTTCATCCACTTGGGCGAAGAGGCTTCCCCTCTCATCGGGCATCACGGGCAAACCTTGGACGCCATGCAATATTTGATTTCTCGCATATTAAACGGTGAGAAAGAAGACTGGAAGAAAGTTGTGCTGGATATCGACAACTACCGCGAGCGCCGGGATGAAAACCTGAAAGAAATGGCGCTCAGCATGGCGCAAAAGGTAGTAGAAACCAAAAAAGATCAGAAAACCCAGCCGCTTTCCGGCGGGGAACGGCGTATCGTTCACATGACGCTGAAAGAGAATGAGGGAGTAACCACCTTCAGCATCGGTTCGGGTGATAAAAAACGGATTGTGATTGCCTTGAATGACCGAGAAAACGGACGTCCCAGCGGCTCGGATGACCGCAAACGCGGTGGACGAGGCGGACGCGGCGGCGGTAAAGGCCGTGGAGGCGGAGGAAACCGAAACAGCGGCGGCAACCGCAGCGGCGGCAACAGAGGCGGAAGAGGCCGGGGAAACCGTTCCAAACCAGAAGCAACAAAATCAAATAACTAAATCCTCTAAAAAGGCTGACTGAAAAGCGGTTGAGCAATCAACCGCTTTTTTTGTTATGGATGAGTTCAAATACTTTATCGTATTGATCGCCCCAATAATCAAACACACTTTGCTGCTGGTCTTCCGGCAGGGGGACGAACTTCCCTTCTCCGGTGCAGATGACGGTTCCGTCATCGCGCACGATTTCCCCTTTCGCCAGGATGATACGCCTTTTATCGGAAATGAGCCGGCCGCAAACGGTTAAGCGGTCTCCAACATAGGCGGAAGTTTTGTAGCGGATGGACATCTCAGCGGTGGCGCACATCACTTTGCGGGAGAGGATGGAAGACCACCCCATGCATTCATCCAGCAGGGTGGCAAGCAGGCCGCCGTGGACAACATTTTGATAACCGGTATGGCGGGCTTCAGGGATGATATCGGTTTCGATTTGATTATTGCGAAAATAAAAGGTGGTATCAAAGCCGGAATGATTCTCGCTTCCACATACAAAGCAGTTGGGATAACGCGGCAGGGCGATGGCGGGAGCAGGCATGGGTTTTTCCTCTTCTAGAGTAATTTAGGTTTGAGTAGATAGAAAGAGATCGTCTTTGATCCCCCCTACCCCCCTTAATAAGGGAGAGAACGACAGATTCTGTCTATCCAACTCTGAAACGCTCTATTTAGAATATCTATTCCGAATTAGCACACAATCAGAACTATCGTAGGATCACGTTGCAACGAGACCTCACATATCATTATTCCAACATTTTATGATCCATCATGGTTCGCGCAATTTGTTCGGCGCAGAGGCGCAGGCCATCTACCTTAAAGTGGCAGTAATCTTGAAAAATGCGGTTGGGATTGGAATCCACGTTTTCTTTGAATTCGAGCAATGGCGGCAATAAATCCACCGTTACGATTTCACTCGCTTTTGTATGCTCCATCAATTCATCTTGCGGTATAGTGTTGCCATTCGGTTCTTTGTATTGAAAACGGTAAGGAGCGATTGCCAGCAGGAACGGAATATCATTTTCTAAACACAACGCATGGATCATGCCCAAATAGTTTTTTGTCATTTTCCATACGGACAAAATTTCTTCATGACCGGCGCGTTCTATTAACGAGCGGGCGGAGAAGAGTTCGTCGTAGATGGCGCTTTGGCGGCTGTTTCGTTCATAGCGCAGCCTGCTCTTCCAATACTGCACGGCTTGCACGATGCTGCTTTGTTTGAGCATGGCGTCCAAAGGGGTGTTTTGCAAATACGCGATAGGAGAATCGGCACCGTAATCGTCGTATTTCAGATGGGTGTAGGTATTGAGGGGATCATTCATCACAAAGCACAAGACGACCGCATCCGGTTTGAGATGGATTCCTTCATGCTTGAAATAGAGGTATTGCTGATAGGTATTGTAGCCGGGAACGCCTGCGTTGATTGCTTCGATGGGTATACTCAATCGCTCTTCCAACTTACTTGCTGTTATTGCCGGCAACGTGTTGGCTTCCGGAGCAATGCGCAAGCCGAAGATAACCGAATCGCCGAGAAAGAGAATGCGTTTGCTCTCACTTGGTTTGGGGTTAAGCGGTTCCTCTCCCCGCAAACCGATGGAGTTGGTGCGAATGGGTGTGCCGCCATAATCCTCATTCAGATTCGGTTTCATTCGCCAGCCCAGTTGATCGTCTTGCTGAAAGATGGAGACCTCTTTCTGCGTTTCATGGTAAAACGGATCGAGGGCCATCTCAAACAATAGCACAGGTGATACGCAAACGGCAATCATTAGCAGCAGGTTTAACACCCAATCCCTTTGCATACAGCGGGGTAATCCATAACGCCGAATACCGCTTGCCGCTACAACACAAACAACCGTAACCGTCAATGCAGCCCACTGATAAGGAGAAAAATTGGCTGATGAAGGAAGGAACATTAACGTAAGCGTGTGTTCATTGAAAAATCCCCATAGGGCAAACAAAAGGGCAAATCCATACAAGAATGCCATGGTGATCTTCTGTGGTGAATAGGCAATTGGAGACTGTCTCTTATTCGATTTTTTTGTATCCATAGTCATGCCATTATAAGCCATTCCCCTCCACTTTTGTAAAGCATGTGCGGCAGACATTGATCATCCCCTTGATTTAGCGAAAATGATAACAAGCTTATTTTGGGAGGTATACATGAAACGGTTTATACCCGCGTTATTGATTGCGTTTTTCTTTGTTCCGTTATGCACGTATGCGCAAGAGGGGTTTGTGCCGCTGTTTGACGGCAAAACGCTGAACGGCTGGCATTTGGAAGGCACGGATGATGAATCGGCGTTTGTGGTGAACCTTGCATCGCCGGCGATTGTCGCGCCCGGTCATGCCAACTTTCCTGCCTGGCTGCGCAGCGATAAGCAGTATGAAAACTTTGATCTGCGCTTTGAATATCTCTATCACGGCTGGTGCAACAGCGGTGTGTTTTTTCATGCCCCGCTGCATGGACGCAACTCACGCGTTGGGTTTGAGTTTCAGATTGATCAGATTATGGATGAAGGCCTCTTGCCCAAAACCAGCGGCGGAATCTTCGGTGTGCTGCCCCCCATCCGCATGGCACAGCGTGAGGAAGGTATTTGGAATCAGGGGCGTATCTTGATGGAATGGCCGTACCTCAAATTCTGGATCAACGGACAAGTCGTGCAGGATTTGAATGTGGAGCATCATGAAGAGCTGCGCTACCGCCTTCGCCAAGGCTACATCGGCTTGCAGGCGTTGGGGTATCCCGCATGGTTTCGCAACATTCACATCAAAGAACTGCCATCCACCGGCGGGGAGTGGATCGACTTGTTCAACGGCAAAGACTTGAGCGGTTGGTATACCGAGGGGGAAGGCGCGCAATTCACCGTCAAAGACGGGGCAATCCATGCGGAAAATAACGGCACCTATCTGGTCAGCCATGATACCTTTGAAAACTTTGAACTGCAAACGTATGTGCGCACCAGCGAACACGCCAACGGCGGCATCTTCATCCGGTGGAACACGCTGGCCAACCGCGACCGCGGCAATGAAATCCAAATCGAAAATATTCCCGATTCCAACTACACCACCGGCAGTTTGTATAACATCGCCCGCGCCGAACAAGCCGCCTACCGCGATGAGGAGTGGTTCTTGATGCAGATTCGGGTTGAAGGGTCGCAATGCGTTGTACGGGTAAACGGCGAAACCGTGGTAAATACTCACAAACTAACCACCATCCGCCCCGGCCATATTTCCTTGCAAATGCACAAAGACGGCGCGTGGATTGAATGGAAGGATATTCGAATCAAACGGTTATAATTGGAAACTAACTATACGTTTTGGAGTGGATGAATCCCCCCTTAATTAAGGTGAGGAGGCAATGCTTTTTTAGGCGGTTTTGTGAATAACTTGGGTGGCAGTCAAAATACTTTTTTGTTTTGGGAGGGCGAGGCTCCCGCCGGGCCGGACGTCTCCGTTTAAGTCTAACAAAACGTATTTTGGCATTCGCCATAAACGAAATTTGCGCAGAGGTTTGATGTATGAGTATTACACGCGAAGATGCTTGGAACAAACTGACGGAGTGGACACAGTCGGACGCGCTGCTTATCCATGCCCGCTCGATCGAGATTGCCATGCGCGGCGCCGCGCATCAATACGGCAACGGCACGGAAGATGAAGAGCGCTGGGGAATCTGTGGACTCATTCACGACGCGGATTATGAGAGGTTCCCCGACCAGCACCCTACCATCATTGTGGCGTGGCTGCGCGAACAGGGCGAAGAAGAAATCGCGCACGCGGTTTCGGCGCATCATACCGCTTGGGGTGTTCCCTACGAAACCATGATGGACAAAGCGCTATTGGCCTGCGATGAACTCACCGGGTTTATCGGCGCCTGCTGCTTTGTGCGGCCCGACGGCATCCATACCCTCACCCCCAAAAGCGTAAAGAAGAAATTAAAAGATAAGAGTTTCGCCGCCAAAGTAGACCGCGATGAAGTCAAAGCCGGGGTGGAACTGTTGGATGTCGAATTAACCGATCACATTCAGTTTTTGATTGATACCCTTAAACCACACGCGGATGAACTGAAGTTGAACGGCAGCGATGCCACCTCGTAAGGAGATATGTATGTCAACACTTGCCCGACGGTCTTTTTTGCAAACCGCAGCCCTCGCTGGAATCAGCACATTCGGTTTTCATCATATCAGCATGAGCACGCAGCATAGCGAAAGCAAAAAGCCCAACATCGTAATGATGGTGGTGGATGATATGGGCTGGATGGATACCGGCTGCTATGGCAGCACGATTTATGAAACACCCAACATCGATAAACTGGCCGCGCAGGGGATGCGCTTTACGCAGGCGTATTCGGCCTGCACCGTTTGCTCGCCAACCCGGGCGTCATTGCTGACCGGAAAGTATCCCGCGCGCCTGCATTTGACTGACTGGATAAAAGGGCATGATTTTCCCTACGCGAAATATCTGCCGCCGGAATTTAACCATGAACTTCCGCATAATGAAATCACGCTGGCCGAAGCGTTAAAACCATTGGGCTATACCAGTGCGAGCATCGGCAAATGGCATTTGGGCGGCGAAGGATATCTACCCGAAGCCCAAGGCTTTGATATCAACATCGGCGGGACGCACAGAGGATCACCGCCGAGTTATCACGCACCCTATAACATCCCCACGCTGGAAGAAGGAGAGAAAGGCGAATATCTAACCGACCGCATGGCATCCGAAGCGGTTTCATTTATAGAAGAGCACAAAGAAAATCCGTTTTTCTTATACCTGCCCTTCTTTGCGGTGCATACTCCGATTCAACCCAAAGAGGAATTGGAACAGAAGTATTTAGACAAAGGACTTCCCAAAGACGGCGTGAACCGGGCGGGGTATGCCGCGATGATCGAAAGCACGGATAGAGCGGTCGGCAGGGTGATGGATACACTTGATGAGATGGGCATTGCGGATAATACGCTGGTCATCTTCACCAGCGACAACGGCGGGTTGAGCCGGGTGACCGATAACCGGCCGCTGCGTGCCGGGAAAGGTTCTGCGTATGAGGGCGGGGTGCGTATTCCGTTGATTATACGCGGGCAAGACATTCAAGCAGGCAGCCTTTGCGATGAGCCGGTCATCAGCTGCGATCTATACCCCACGATTATGGATATGCTGGGCGAAAAGATACCCTCCTGGCAGAAGGTCGATGGAGAAACGCTGCTGCCGCTGTTGTATCAATCCAGCGGACTGGAGCGCAACGCTATCTTTTGGCATTATCCGCATTATCACGCAATGGGTGGAACGCCGTATTCAGCCGTGCGCGCGGGAGAATACCGCTTGGTGTATTTTTACGAAGACCGCAGCGCCGAATTGTACCGGCTATATCAAAACGGAGAGCCTCACGATATTGGAGAAACCGAAAACACCGCGAAAGAATTGGAGAAAATTACCAACTATCTATTGGCCCGCGTCAATGATTGGATAAAAGATACCAAAGCGCAAATGCCGCGGGTGAATCCGGATTATGACCCGGAACGGGCGGGGGAACAGGGGTAATTGCTTGTTATTTAACGTGCCGGATTGTTTACCATCGGATTTATTCCCATTGTATTTTAACAAACTGATCATTGATCTTCTCCGGCATAAATCCATTTCAGTGCATCGCGCGCATTGAAAATCGGTATATTTTCAACACGTTTTAACTTTAGCATGTGGCGTTTATCACCGGAAACAATGAAATCAGCCTTTCCAGTTAGAGCAATCGCTAGAATTGTATTGTCTGCCGGATCAGGTGAATGAGTTACTGATTGAAATACCTCAATAACGATTGCCTTAGTCACAATCGTATCCAACAATTTCTGAGATGACTCAGTCGGTATGATCTTTCTTAGATGCGGGTAATTGAAAACACGGATAAGTTCTTCTATTTGGGCTTTTGAAGTTAACAGATCGAATATATTTTCGTCCCACGCTTGATAGAGTAAGTCTGGCGGGGTGTTGGTCGAAATCAACGAACTGACTAACACATTAGTATCAAGAACAATTTTCACGGGCCCAATCCACCGCTTCATCGACCAAGTTCATGAGTTCTTCTTGGTCCCGGTCTGCATTTTTTTCTTTAATTTCTTTCACCGTGTTGCGAAACACCGTTTGGCAAACCGCTTCGTTTACGAATTGTGACAAATTCTTTTGATCCCCACCGTTTTGGGCTAAATAGTTGCGAACAATTTCATCGGTTTTATCCGGGATCGTTAGATTCCATTGAGTCATGTTCATCACTCCAACTTGATTTACAAACATTATAGCCAAACTGGATCGCTTTTTATAAATATTTTCACTCTTACTTAAACCTACCATTACTCTTCCGTATGCAATGTACCGGGTTTTTTCCATTGGCTTTGGTGAAGCCTTTGGTGTCGAGCATGACAGTGAGGGTTGCGATCATGGCGGGGTTCCCGCGTAAAAAGACGTGGTAATTTTTAGGCGTGATTGCCAGTTACCGTAGGATGGGTCAGCCGTACCGGCCTATCGGACCATCTTTCGGTTTTGATCCATGCCGGATCAATACAACCCTGAATGTATCACAACA
>CAYVAZ010000176.1:0-10636 GCA_964449065.1 uncultured bacterium | reverse complement strand
CTGTCCTCCTTGTGGCGGACATCTCCCCCAAAGGATTTGGGGGAGACAAAGCGTTGTTTTTCAGGTTAATTTCATTCAGTCAATGACATAATCCTCTAGCTCGCCCCATTCTTGCGGAGAGAATTGAGGCCTTCGAAAGACATATTAGACACGCATCAAACATTTTTTTTTGAAAAGGTATAATGACTGCTAAGCGCGGCGTAAGCCCAGCGAAAGGAAGATGTTAAGTATTCAATATGCAGCAATCTCAAATTGCATCAGTATTAATTGCAAATATGAATAGAACTCATTAAAAATCCCAACGCACGAATATCGCCGTTCTGATAAAGCGCATCCGGTGACCAGGGATTGTGGGTATGAAACACGATTGGTTGATCTTTCTTTACGTTGATTGTTGCGGAACGCATCACCCAATTGTTTGATTCCAATGTGAATGTCGATTGTGTTTCTCCATTGCGCTTCACATCCACCAGAAGTGGATCATGAGTGTGTTCGGGTCGTGCAGTTAAATATAAAGTTATCTTAACATTTCCTTCAACAGGTAGAATCAAGTTCGCATAGGGCTTTGAAGCTTTATAAAGCAGTCCTTCAGGTGACCGTTCCAGCCCATACCACCCATCACCCAAATATGAATTTTCATTGTACCCACTTAAGATCAGGAGATTCATGCCGATAATGGAAACTTTTACCTAGAGTTTCACTGTGCCTTTCCTGAGAATCATGTAGACCACGTTCAATTATAACACTCTCATATTGCAATAGTTAGCTTTGAAATCCACCTTAATCTTTTATCTGGTATAGTCATTGCTTTGATCCATACAAACCATCATTGCAGGAGACGGGTATGTTAACCGGATTGTATTCCGCCGCATCGGGCATGATTATTCAAGAAAGAGTGCAGGATACCCTCGCCCAAAATATGGCGGGCTCGATGATGCCCGGATTTAAACGTGAAGATGTCGTCATCCGCTCGTTTCCGGATACGCTGCTCTATGAATCCTACCGCGGCCTTAGCCCCTCGACGGATAAGCCGCGATACAATCATGCTATCGGCCGGGTGGGTACTGGAGCCGGAATCGATTGGACATATGTCGATCATACCCCCGGCGCCACGCAATATACTGATAATAAATCCGACATGGTGATCGACGGCGACGGTTACTTCGCCCTGCAAACCCCGGACGGCTTGCGCTTTACCCGTGCGGGAAACTTTATGGTGAATAAAGATGGCTTTCTGGTCAATCCGCAGGGGCATTTTGTGGTGGGCCAAGGGTTGAATCAAGGCCGTGTCCCCAGCCCGATTCAAGTCAATACCGAAGATTTTTATGTGGATCCCCGCGGACATGTGGTCGTCAAGCGCCCCGACCCGAACACCGGCATTATGAATGATGTCATACTCGATCAAATTCGCGTGGTCGATTTTGAAAACAAAGACTTATTGTTCCGTGAACCGGGCAACCTGTTTCGGGTGGAAGAAGGCAGCGAAGACAACATCATCCCGCCGGAACGCTTCCGTGTCATGCAGGGATACATCGAGCGGGCGAACACGGCACCTACGACCGAAATGGTGAAATTGATCGACTCTTCCCGCATTCACGAAGCCAGTGCCCGGGTGGTGCAGGCATTGGATGAAACCCTGCAAGCAGCTGTGAATGAAGTGGGCCGTGTTCGATAAGCGAATCATACGAATCTTTTGCTGGAATAAGGAGACAGACTCATGTTACGAGGGCTTTTCACCGGTGCCGCGGGGATGCATGGCATGTCGTTCCAAGTGGACAACATCGCCAACAACCTCGCCAACGCCAACACCTTTGGATACAAAAAAACCCGCGTGGATTTTCAGGATCTGCTGTATCAAACCATCAAACCCGCCGGGTCGAATGTCTCTCAAGCAAACCTGCTGCCAACCGGGATACAGATCGGACATGGGGTTCGGGTTGCCGGTACCCGCCGCGTGTTTACCGAAGGCGCGTTCCGGGCAACCGAGAATCCGTTTGACGTTGCTATTGCGGGACGCGGTTTCTTTCGGATAACCATGCCGGACGGCACCGATGGGTATACCCGCGACGGCGCAATCACGCTGGATGAAACCGGTCGTCTGGTCACATCTGATGGCTTCCCGTTAGCCGACAACATCATTTTGCCTCAAGAGACTACCGCGCTTAACATCAGTGAAGAAGGCATCGTCAGCGTTTTGCAGCAGCCCGGCAACCAAAACGTTCAAGTGGGGCAAATTCAATTGGCGGATTTCATTAACCCAACCGGATTGCACGCCATCGGGAAAAACTTATTTGTGGAAACTGAAGCTTCAGGACCGCCGGTATTGGGCAACCCTGGAGAAAACGAATTGGGCGACCTGGCACAAGGATTTTTGGAAAACTCAAACGTCAGCGTTGCGGAAGAATTGGTGAACCTCATCACCGCCCAACGCGCGTATGAAGTCAACTCACGAGTTGTTCAAACCGGAGATGAAATGATTCAAACCGCAAACCAATTGAAGCGGTAATTTTTAAAAGCAGAGATTAGAGATTAGAATGTGAGAATGGGAAATGAAACGAGCACAAACATCACCAATTCGAATATGTATTGCATTGCTTGCCGTGTTTTTTGGCGTAAATGCGGACGCGTTGCAGCGTGATGACTATACCTGGATTCAATTGCCCAAAAAGCACATTGTCAGCGGCACCAGCACGGTTCTCTATTTATCGGACATCGCTGACACCATCAAAAGCCCGGATGCGGAATTTATCAAAGAAATTATTACGGTACCGTTGATGGAAGTTCCCGAACCGGGTACCCACCGCCGTCTGGCGCACCATCAAATTATCTTGGCCTTACGCAAAGCACACATTGACACTTTAACCATACAATTTCTAGGAAACAAGCTGGTCGATGTATACGGACCGGGACAAAAAATAACCCGTGAGGATATGGTTGAAGCAGTCGAACAACACATTCGAAAAGAAACCGGTGCATCACCCGAAAGGATGCGTCTGCAAGTGATATCTTCTCCGGCCAACGACGCGTGGCTGCCTCCGGGAGAATATGAAATTCATGTCGAACGGGTTAATCCCAATCTATTGGGCACATCGCGCTACAACATCCGGTTTTTGCAAGATCGAATCGTGATCGATGAAATGGCCATTTTGGCCAACGTGGCAAAAAAGCGGAATGTTTACATGCCGGTGACCAACCTTTCCCGCGGCACCGTAATCCAACCGGATCACTTGCGGAAAGAAGTACGCTTTATCGACCAAGAAACCAAAGATAAACTGTATATAAGTTCTCCTGGGGAAATCATCGGAAAGAAATGCCGCAACCATATCCGCAACACCGAGATTTTGACCCGGAATATGCTGGAAACCAATTATGTAGTCAACCGCGGCGAAGTCGTGCGGGCGATGCTGAACAATGACAAATTCACTTTACAGACGACAGCCAAAGCGGAAAGCCGGGGCGCACCCGGCGATATCATTCCCATTAAAATGGAAGTGACCGGCAAGGTAATGAACGCACGCGTATTGAACAGCCAAGTTGTTGAAATCGTTACCAATTCATGATGGAATAGTTCTAACGAAATAAAGGAGTCAAACCGATGACACGTTTTCGCGTAATTGCAATCGCACTTATGATCCTAACCGCCCATGCCGGACAAGCACGCTCTCTCTGGACGGAAGATTCCAATGTCAATTCGCTGTATACCGGCGCCAATGCTTCACAAGTGGGGGATATCATCACGATTCTCGTCCAAGAAAACAACCAAGCCACGGATATTGCGGACGGCGAAGCCGAACGGGAACACACTTTCAACGGCATTTTCAGTGTGATCTTCAACAACCGGTTTATGAACAAAGTATTCGGGCAGGGGCAGGCGCCTCAGTTGCAGTTCAGCAGCACCAATGACTTTGAAGGTGAAACCGAGGTTGAACGGGAAAGCACCTTTGCCACGCAAATCGCGGCCACCATTGTCAAGATCGACCAACGCGGCAATTATTTAATTGAAGCCCGTAAAACCTTGCGTGTGGGTGAAGAACAAAAGATTATTGTGCTGTCCGGCAAGGTGCGGCCGCAAGATATTAACGTCGACAACACCATAAACTCAACCCAGGTTGCCGACGCGGAAATCAGCTATCTGGGCAGCGGGGCTCTCACGAAAATGGCGAATCCATCATTCATTCAAAAACTGTTTAACTTTATATTCTAAAAAGGATCATTGATTCAAAACGGTGACCACCATGAAATGCAGCACCTTCTTTACAATTTGCTTGTTTGTCTTGTTTGCAGCCGCTGCACAATCCCAGCCACTGATCTCACGGGTAAAAGATGTCGCCGAACTGGACGGCATGCAGGATAACATTATCTACGGTTATGGCTTGGTGGCCGGATTGGAAGGCACCGGAGACGGCCGGCAAGGTTTTACGCGGCAATCGCTCGCCAATATGCTCGGCATGATGAACGTAAAGGTTCGGGCGGAAGAAGTCATACCCGACAACGTCGCCGCGGTGTGGGTTGAAGCGACTATTCCCCCCTTCGCGCGTCCCGGCAAACGCATCGATGCCCGTGTAACCAGCATCGGCCAAGCGGAAAATTTGCAGGGCGGTGTGTTGCTGCCGACTCCCTTATTGGGGGCGGATAACCAAATTCACGGCTTGGCGCAGGGCGGTCTATCCATCGGCGGCTTTCGTGTGCAAGGCGGCGGTGGAGGGGGCGGCGCCGTGGTACAGCAAAACCATCCTCTCGTCGGCACCATCCCGAATGGCGTCATTTTAGAAGGCGAGATGATCGACCATGACATCTTGCAGCAAGGCAATTCCTTACGCTGGCTGCTGAACGATCAAGACTTCAAAACCGCGTCTAATTTAGAGCGCAAAATCAATTCCGCCGCCAACTTGAATGTCGCAGTGGCTGAAGACTCCGGTTCGGTCCGCGTATTCGTCGGCATGAGCCCCGAAGGCGACTTTTTATTGGGAGACAAAGCCTTTGGCTCTTTGGTCAGTTTAATCGCGTTTGTGGATGATTTGGAAATCGAAACCGATGAGCCCAATAAAATCGTGATCAACGAACGCACCGGAACAGTCGTCGCCGGGCAGAATATCCGCGTGCGCAATGTCGTAATCGCTCAAGGCAACTTGCGCATCACCATCAAAACCACGGAAGAAGTACAAGGCGGCGGGTTCGCGGAACCGGGAGTGCCGGTAGAGAACGTCGAAGTAGCAGCCGAAGAAGATGCCCCGGAAATCGCTGTTGTTGAAGGCACAACCGTTGGCGAGTTGGTACAGAATCTTAACCAATTGGGTTACACACCGCGCGACTTAATCGCCATCTTCCAATCCATGGCCGCCGCGGGGGCCATCAAAGCTGAAATTGTGACACAATAATTTGAAGCGCAGGTATTTTTGCCTGCAATCTTAAAAAGCAAGATGAAAGCCCGCGTAAAAAAAAGCATAACATGAAGGTGATCGTATGTCCGCATTACCCGGTATCAACCCAGCAGCCGCGACATTGTCAAAAGACGACGCGCAACTGCAAAAACTTAATATGATTTCCACCCGCGGCCAAAGCGGCAAGATGAAAGAAAGCGAAATGCGCGATGTCGCCAACCAGTTTGAGAACATGGTCTTTCGCATGTTGATGAAAGAAATGCGCAAAACCGTTCCCGAAAACGGACTGATTGAGAAATCGCATTCCACTAAGATGTACGAGCAAATCGCGGACGACTATCTGGTGGAAGAACTGACAAAATCCACCGACCTTGGAATTGAAGGGGTTATCTTCAAGGAACTGGTTGAACGCAACAAAAACATTGTTGATCCGGCAGAGATAAAAGAACAACCGTCCGAATTCAAGCCGGTAAACTCCGATATGATCCGCAAAGATGAATTGCGAACAGAGGATTTCATCGCGTTGCCGCAGCCCCATACAAAAATGATCGGCATTCACAATCCAACACCATGGATTGATATCCCGCAAGAGAAAACCGGGCCAATCCCGATTCGAAAAGAACACATGATCCCCAGCAATAAAATCGACAACAGTTTATAAGCCGGAAGGAAGGTAAATCATGACCGATATTCATCCTCTCATTCATATCCTCAAAAAAGAACAAGCCAATCACCAAGCGATTCTAAAGCTAAAGAAGGAAGAACAAAACGCCTTAGCCTTGGGAGAGCCCGACAAGGTCTTTCAGATCGCGGAACAACTCACCGCCTTGGCCGATGAAGCCGCCGCGTTGGAGCACGAACGCCAAACCATCTCTTTAGTCATTGCGGAAGAGTTGCAATTGGAATCAAAAATTCCAACGTTAAAAGAAATCCTTGCTGTTCTGCCTTCCTACAATAAAGCAGAGCTTGAATCAACCGGCAAAGCGTTGTTAGATACCGTTCAAGAGTTGCAGCGGCAAAACCAAGTCAACGCCGATATGCTAAACCGCTCGATGGACACCTTGAATCAAGAAATCCAACACTTGGTTCAACCGCAGCAAAGCGGGGTCTATGCCGTCGGTGGTACGAAAAAAGCCGCGCAGCCAATTCGGGCAGGGTTGAATGTCCGTGTGTAAGAGACCGTTCGTATGATCGATCACGAAAATTTAAACCCTCCGGCGGTGCTTTCCGAATTGGAAGCCGCCACAGAACAATACGGATTCAAACTATCATCCGATCAGTTGACTGGTTCCTTGTTACGGACCCTGGCCGCTTCCAAACCCGGCGGTATGTTTTTGGAACTGGGAACCGGTACCGGCATGGCTTGCGCCTGGCTGCTGGACGGCATGGATGATCACTCTCAACTCATCACGGTTGATAACAATGAAGGGGTGATGGAAGTTGCCAAACAGCACTTGGCAGATGATTCCCGCATTTCATTCCACGACGCGGACAGTTTAGCGATCATCGATTCGCTGAAAGACAATTCGTTTGATTTGATTTTTGCGGATACCTATGGCGGGAAGTTCCAAGAATTCGAGAAAGCTTTTCATCTTCTTAAACCCCACGGCATCTATATTGTGGATGATATGCTGCCGCAATACACCTGGCCGGAAGACCACGGTTCTAAAGTAGATGACCTCATCAAAAAGTTTGACAAATTAAGCAACGGATTCGTCACCAAACTGAACTGGTCAACCGGCATCATCCTCATTACCAAAAAGGCATAGAAAAACGCTTACGTCTCCGCTTCATCTGCTTTTTGATGCACAACCGGCACGCAGCAACCGGTATCAATGGCGAAAATTTGTTTGGGTGTCAGCCATACAGGAATCGTTGCTATTAAAAAGATGACATCGCGTATGAGAGCTTTTAAACCCACCATATCCGCATCGGATGTCCCAAAGCATCCGCATTCTATATCCAATCCACGTAGAATCGCCGATTCAATCGCGATTCCAAAAATCACAAACAACGAAGTCGCGATAAAAAGCGACCCGTTAATCGCAAACCCGAAGATCAAACACAATCCGGCAATCACTTCAACCGGCGGCAAAATAATGGCGACAACATTCACCCATGATACAGGCAACAAGCGGAAATTCTCAATGTTCTGTGCCAGCGTGGGCATATCAAACAATTTCATTCCACCTGCAATTACCAATACCAACCCGACGGCTATACGGCAAACCAGCGCTGTGTAGGGATGTTTTACATAGTAAAATATCGTATCGATCATGGTTCTGTTGGATATCCTTTTTCTTTCCAGCCGTTCCATCCTTCTTGATACAGGATGAGCTCCTCAAACCCAAACGATTCGAGTTGTTCCAACACGGCATGGCTTTGGTCGCAATCGCCGCCCTGGCAATAGACGATCAATGGAATTTCCCGCGGAAGCGATTCGCCATACTCTTGAAATGCTTCTAAAAAGCCGGTCTCCGGCAGATTGATGGAACCGGGGATATGCCCGGCATCGTATTCATTCGGGTCCCGCGCATCGATGATGATGGCGGTTCCCTCTTCAAAGTGCTGAAAGACTTCTTCCGCCGCCGCTGTTTCCCAGCGTTCCTCAATCTCCTGCTGCGTTACCTCTTCACGCACCAAAGGCAGAGGGTCGGACGAGGTGGCGTTCACCAAAAATCCGATGCCGATACCGATCACTAGAATCAGAAGGGTTTGGATAAATATGGAT
Source organism: uncultured bacterium (assembly GCA_964449065.1). Lineage (GTDB taxonomy): Bacteria > Hinthialibacterota > Hinthialibacteria > Hinthialibacterales > Hinthialibacteraceae > CAYVAZ01. The sequence continues at coordinate 2,524 of CAYVAZ010000176.1, read as the reverse complement.
GTAAGTTTATTCATTGGATCTTTCAATAAAGGTTATTTTCGTACCAATACGGAAAACGGAAGTACGGAAAGCCGTTCCGATGGCACATTGGTTTTGATATGGATTTCTCCGTTATAGTATCCGGGCTTTTTAGGCGCGTTGTAGGTAAACTTCATTTTAATCCCGCCATCATCCGTGCTGCCCATCACCACACCGGATACATTTTCATTATCGCAGGTAATTTCTGTAATTTGAAAATCGCTGGCATTGGGGTCGGTATTGGTGGCGGTCAGTTCACGGGTAACCGTTTCTCCGGCACGTACCGAACCGAAATACAAACGCTGGCGGTCGTATTTAATGTTTCCCACCACCTGCCCATATAATGTGGCACGAATGACCGGCTGATGGGGATTGTCGGTGCGAATCTCCAACGAATCGGTAATCGTTTCTTTTATCGTTCCGGAATTGAATGTAACAATGAACTTGACTTTATCTTTGTCTACTTTTTCATGCTCAACCGAAAATTCCGGCCGGGATACTTTATACCCTTCAATGGCAAACGCTTCGCTTTCAATATTTGTCAACGTCAATTCTTGCTGGGCGGACGAGTTGAACGGTACTTCGCGGAACTGAAAGCTGGTCTTGGGAGACCATTGCCAAATGTCGCGGACATTGGCAAGGATATCCAACACAATCTCACGATTTCTTGGATCATTGGTTACGACCGTGGCGGTCTTGTGCATTTTTCCGGGCACGGAAGTCGACATGGTAACAGATATAGCGCCCGTCGCGCCCGCAGGGATACTTTCTTTGGATAACACGGCAGCGGTGCATCCGCATGAGGTACGAACCTGTTCGATTTTTAATTCTTCGTTCCCTGCATTTTTGAAAATAAAATCATGCACCAGTTTGTTTTGCGGATAGGCTACCCCAAAATCAAATTTGGTGGTGTCAAACTCCGCCGCGGGTTGAGACCATCCAGCCGTATGAACGGCAACCATCATCAAACATAGAGATGTAAAGAACCGGATTTTCATTTGTTTCACCTTGTAACGTTAGTGGATTCACTTCTAAATCTACAATATTGTATTATACACAAGTTTGTCTTACAACATAACAAACACAAGTTTTTGCTTAAGGGTACAATTTATTACAAAAAAAACAGATCGATAAAGAAGACATTTCGCTATGATTATTGGTATTTTTCTTTAGAATTATGTATAAAGCACACTGATGGGGAGCAGACATAATGAGTACCAAAAAAGCCTCGGTTGACCGCCGTAAATTTCTGCAATTATCCGGTACAGGCGCCGTCGCCGCGGGGATGACACAATCATCCCAAACAGCAAGCGCGCAAGAAACATCTGCCGGATCAAAATCTCATACCAACCAATTAAAACACAACGGCTTAGTAACCGCACAAACCCTGGAAGCGGATGTGGTCATCGCCGGTGGAGGGATGTCCGGTGTATGCGCCGCCATCGCCGCCGCCCGCAATGGGGCACAGGTTATCCTCATCCAAGACCGCTCGGTCTTGGGGGGCAACGCCTCCAGCGAAGTACGCATGCACATCGTCGGGGCAGACCGCCACGGAGGGCGTAAAGACACCGATTCCCGCGAATCCGGCCTATTGGAAGAAATCCGCTTGGAAACCGCGGTCAACAATCCCCAACGCAGCGCCCCGTATTTTGATGTTCTGCTTTACGAATTCGTCATCAAAGAACCCAACATCACCCTTTTGCTGAATACCCATGTATATGAAGTAAAGATGAAATCGGATAACACCATCGGCGCGATTCTTGCCTCCCGCCATAGCACCGAGGATTTGTTCACCATCAAAGGCCATGTTTATCTGGATTGCACCGGGGACGGGCGTGTTGGAGCCGAAGCCGGGGCTGACGGCCGGATGGGCAGGGAAGGGCAGGATGAATACGGCGAATCGCTGGCGCCGCCCAAAGCCGATAACAAAACCCTGGGCAGTTCGATTCTCTTCACGGCGAAAAAATATGACCGCCCGATGAAATTCACCCCGCCGAGTTTCGCTCACAAGTTTCCGGGCAAACTGCCCCACCGCGGCATCGGCTCGTACGAATACGGATTTTGGTGGAACGAATGGGGCGGGGAGTTGGATACCATCAAGGACAACGAAACAATCCGCGACGAACTGCTCTCCACCGCGCTGGGTATTTGGGACTTAATCAAAAACAGCGGCCATTACAAAGACAGCGAAAACTGGGCCTTGGAGTGGATCGGCGCCATTCCCGGCAAACGCGAAAGCCGCCGTTTTTTGGGTGATCATATTTTGATTGAGCAGGAAGTCATGAATGGAGAAACCTTCGACGACGGTGTCGCATTCGGCGGGTGGGCCATCGATCTGCACCCTCCGGGCGGTGTCCATAGCGAAGACCCTCCCTTTATTTCGATCCCGGGGCCGTTGTACAACATCCCGTTCGCCTGCTTGTATTCGCGCAATATCAAAAATCTCCTCTTTGCCGGGCGCAACATCAGCGCGTCGCATGTGGCCTTTGGCAGCACCCGCGTGATG
>CAYVAZ010000175.1:0-10674 GCA_964449065.1 uncultured bacterium | reverse complement strand
TGAAATTTGAAGGATAATTCCTTAATTATTTCAAGATGATGTTACTGGATCGGAAGAAAACGAAATCGAATCTTATCTGGTTGGACGGTTAAAACTACACCTTTCTCTAATTCTTCTTTGTATTGATCCAAGATATTGATGATTAATCGACCTGCTTTTTGGCCATTTAACCGTTCAATTCGTATCCGGATCACAGAAGGTGAATTATCACTGGAAAGAGCGAGCATAGTGTGAAAATCCGCATCCAAAGTGACTATAACACATCCTTGATTCTTTCCCATTTCCAAAATAACAGCATCATCTGCTGTTGCTAAACCAATGTCACCGGTATGAACCGCTTCAAATCCGGCTTCACGGAGTATTTCTACGGTGGATCTTGGCATACCTTGGTCAAGAAGCAATTTCATCGCTTAGTGGAACCGCATCAACCCGGTCATCGAGATGGAGTGCCGCATACAGAAGCGCTTGTTGGATATCTTCATCTTCCAATTCTGGATATTCCTGGTGTAGTTCATCTCTGTCTGGATACACGGCTGCCGCCTCAATAACCCGGCGTACGGTTAATCGCAAATCCCGGATGCAGGGCTGCCCATTCATTCGGTTTGGGTTTATGGTAATACGGTCAAGTGTCATTTGTATTATCGAAAACTTAACAAGAGATTTTATAGTATGATATCCATGGTTTTCATGTTAGGCAATACAGTGAATCGAAATGATAGTATCAATACGTTAATACAACTTCGGCGGCGGCAGTTTTTGCTTCAGCAAACCGCTCCACAATTTATACCCGGCCTCATTCAAATGCAAACCGTCTTCCGCAAACAGTTCTTTTTTGGGTTTACCATCCGCACCGATCATTGGCGAGTCGATATCCAAAAACTTCAAGTAGGGATAATTGTTTGACCATTCACGTATCGAGTAGTTCGCCTTGCGCATCTTATCCACCAGTTCCCACCGTTTCATGCTGGGTTTGATCGCGACAAAAATAATCTCCGTATCCGGCAAGGCGTCATGTACTTTTTTCACAAACGCCTGGTAATCCCAAAACACCTGTTTGGGTGTTTTGCCTTTCGCGATGTCATTGTCGCCCGCGTAAAACACGATCGTGCCGGGCTTGTAGGGAATCACAATGCGGCCGGCATAATACAAACTGTCTTCAATCTGTGAGCCGCCGAATCCCCGGTTGATGGTTTTATGATTGGGGAACCACTTTTCCAAATCCCACCCGCGAATGCTGGAACTGCCTATAAACAAAACCGCCCCCTCCGGCGGGAACGACTCTTTATCTTTTGCTTCAAATTTCGCGATGTCTTCTTCCCATTTTTCCGGTCCTTCATTTTCCGCCGAGTGCAGGCCGAATGCAGTCAACAATAACAATGTCAGTATCACATACCGCTGAAGCATGGTTTCACGTTCCTTTATTTGTAGTTTGCAGCAGAAAGCCATTGTTGAGCTGGGAAAGGATATGTCAATGTCTGATCATTCCGTTTGATTAGAATGGTGAATGGCGGTTGGGGTGGATTGCTAATTTGCCAGCGCTGCCCGTTGGGTTCTATAGGAAAAGACTGATCATTTTTACTGATCCGTATTTCGGTATTCGGTGTGACTTCGCCTTGCAGCGTTCGAGTTTGATTGGATAGAAATGATTCCGCGTTGGTAATACCGGCAAACGGCATTTTGTGTTGCAGGGCAAAATGATATTGATTCATCGCCTCAACTTCCGCGGTGGTTGGTTTCAGTTGGGCAGGCCCTATCATCATGTCATAGACATCATACTCCATGTGTTCTTCACTGAGTTTGTAAAAAGACTCTCCATATAAAGACCCGTTTGCTCCATGACAGCGAGAGCAATGATTGTCATAAACCGTCAATGGCCCATGTTCAAGATCATAAACGGCTGCCGTTTCGAGTGCGTCATTTCCGGCCGGGTCACCGGATGGAATCGTTTGACAAGTGATGAGAAAGAAAACGGCTGCCGCACAACCGATAGCCGCAGCCGTGTTGTATATTGATTTCACTCGTTCCCTACATATTTCAAACGGTAGATATGATTTTCGGTATCGTCGCTGATGAGCAATGAGCCGTCCAGGTCAACCGTTACATCCGCCGGGCGGCCTAAAACGTCTTCATTGGTGTTTAAGAAGTTGACCATTTTTTGTGAGCCGTAAGGGTGGCCATATTCAAACAAAACGCGCTGGATGCAATATCCCACTTTGTTGGATTGATTGTTCCAGGAACCCCGCATGGCAATGAAGGCGTCTCCCTTCGCATCCGGGAACTGATCGTGGTTGTAAAAATCCATCCCATTCGCTGAGCAATGAGACGGAAACAGCCATTCCGGCACAATCGTTTTCGCCCCAAGTTCGACAAGGTCTTCTTTGTCAAAGAAAGCGGGGTTTGGATGGCGGTTGGCAACGATATAGGGATGCCCGTAAAATCCGCCTTCCACATAATGGTTGAGTTCCGCGTGGGGGTTCAAGTCGGTAAACGGCTGGCCGTTTTCTTCGCGGCGTCGTTCGATGGAGTCATACAAGCGGTCGATGTCATGATCGCAGCCCCAGATTTCATCCGTTCCGGGGCGCACGGCAAACTTTTCCGTATTGCGTACGCCGGTGCTGAACAGTTTTTTATCAGAACCATCCAACGCGAACGACCAGATTTTGGTGCGTTCCATGTCTTCGGTGTTTTCGCTAAAGTTGGAAGGATCGCCAACCATGGTATGGATCCTGTCGTTGTGAATTAAGATGGCGCGCCACCAATGCCCTTGTCCGTTGCTGGGGATTTGATCTTCTCCCAAGACTTTTTCGACTTGGTCCGCTTTGCCGTCACCGTCGGTATCTTTTGCTTTGTGGATCGCATCGGTTTGGGTAAACCACAGCCAGCCGTCATGCCATTCCACGCCATGCACGGTTTCGTAGCCTTCCACATAGTTCACGATCGTTTCATACTTGCCGTCTTTGTCTTCATCAAAGCAGGCCTTGATTGCGTTTTCGGCGGGAACGCTGACATACAACACGCCATCCGGGCTTACTTGCATAAAGCGCGGTTTTTCGATGGTGTCATCGGCGACGGTCAATTCATAGCCCGGGCGCACCCAAATGCCGTCCGGCAAAACATCGCTCTCATGATGGGATGCAAACGAATGGATACTGCCGGTCAGCAAGATCAATAAAGCGGTTGATCGAAACGTGTTTTTCATAATCTCCCCCGTTTTGGAATAAAGTGTTACCATCATACCTCAACCCGGTAGGAAAAGAAAAGTGGAGAAACACTCATTTATAGGGATTCTTTTTTGATTGTTTCTTTGCGATGATATCCTAAAAACAGATAAACCCTATAAGGAGAGTAAAGATTATGCGGATTGTATGGACCGGTATTACGCTTTTGATTGCATTGCCGTTGGCCTTTAGCCAGCAAGAGATACCCAAAACCACGCGCGTCGAAGATCCGAAACAGCATGAACGCAAGGGGCCGGATTCTTATCCATACCGCGAGTGGAGCGACTATATTATGGACGAACTGGATATCCGCACCGGTGACAAGGTGCTGGATGTCGGGTCCGGCGACGGGTGGTGGATCAATAAAATGCTGGATCACAGCGGCGAATATGCTACCTATTACGCGCTGGAGGTGGAAGAAGACAAAGTCGAAAAACTGCAAGAAACGTTTGACGGGCAAAAAAACGTAAAGCCGTTTCTCGCGCCAAAAGTAGGCACGGGATTGGATGAAAGCTCCATCGATCTGGTCTTCTTTTCGCAAGTCTATCACCATCTACCCGACGACAGCCATGTGGATTATCTCAAGCATCTAAAGGATGTCGTCAAACCAACCGGCCGCGTTTGCATCATCGAAAAATACAGTGAAATCGCCACCCGCAACCCCGGTCACAGCACCCGGCTGAGCACTTTGATTCAGCAAGCCGAAGAGGCGGGCTGGATTTTGCTGCGCTACCAACTCATCCCCAATACTTATCACTACCTTACCATTTTCGCGCAAAAAGAACTGTTCCCGCCCAAACCGAAAGAGGATAAAAAAGTTGGGGTATTGCATACGAAAGACCCGGTCGGCAAAATCAAATCCAACTTAAAAAGTGGAAAAGCCATTTTGCTGGATGTCCGTGAACAAAACGAATGGGACGAAGGGTATATCGCGCAAGCAAAACGGTTTGCCATGAGCAAACTCCAAACCATTCAAGATGACGAAAAAGTCATGAAAGATGTCAAGGCAATATTGGATAAAGACAAAATTATTTATCCCCACTGCGCCAAAGGAGGCCGCGCTTTACGGGCAGGAAAGGTCTTAAGCGAATTGGGATATGATGTCCGCCCGCTGCCGCTCGGTTTCAATGAACTGGCTGATGAGGGCTTCGAAACCGTGAAGTAATCGGTTGGAAATAAAGTCAGTGAATTGCCACCCAACCTCCCCTTTTGCAATGGAGGAGGAATATTGGGTCAATCATCGTTAATTAAAATCCTTTACAGAAAAAAACCGGGGGTAAAGCAGCCCCCGGTTTTTAGTTTGATTATTGCTCTGTTTTTACAGCGCGGTCATTCAGCGGTTGTACCGGCCGTCTGTTTCCATCCGGGAAGTGTTCCCCTGAAAATAACTCATGTATGGCTTCGATTTGTTCGGCAGATAGGGTAAGGGGTTCCGCCATCACATGCCACAGTACCCCTTCTCCACAAGGCGGTGTCGTGAGCGAACCGGAATAGCGGTAGGTTGCCTTGTTTGCCGGTATAAGTTTGTTGATGTCAAACGACTTGACCGAAACGGTAAGGTCTTGATGATATGGCAGCGCTTTCCAAAACGTATCCAGTTCTTGATGCGCGCTTCCTTCTTCCAAAAGCACGCCAACCACGGCTAGGGTACCGTCTTCCGCCTGATGAACCAAATGCACTTCCACCGGGTATTCCCCGCCGTCCACCAAATGTTCGCTGGGCGTGTGGACATGATATTGCAGCAATTGAAACGCTTGATCCCCAATCAACAGAGTATTGGACCCTTTCGGCACATTGGCTTGCACCGTGTGGCCGTTGTGGATGATTTCCAACGCGGTCGGCTTGTAATCAAACTTCAACGCGTCCAATGGTGCGGCCTGCACTTTGGGGGGGATGATATCTATCGGTGATTGTTTCATCCCGTCACAGCAATCTTTAAACGTATCATCCAAATGGCACCACTGCGCCGGAGCGATATCCCCATGATACCCCCATTTCGAAGCGGCATGAGAAAACGGAAAAATACACACAGACAACAATATCAGCATACAAACAACGCTACGGACTCCATGCATAGCTACGGTCTCCTTTGTTTGAAAATAAATTTGCGTAATTGTATTGAAAACCGTAGCGCTGAACATGGGAAATGAACTTCATTTTGCACGGAACAATGTTGGAATAAAACGGGGCACATTTTGACAGTATTCTTCATACGCTTTTCCAAAGCGGTTATGCAGTTCCCGCTCTTCCAACCATACAACGGTATAGATCAATATTCCGGTCAAAATTAACAACATATACATACCGGTATAATTTGCAAATAATGTCCACCCGATGAGATAAAGATAGACCAACACATACCGCGGATTTCTTGTGCGGGAAAAAATACCGTCTGTGAGTAACGTTGAATCCTCACGTTTCGGATTTAACTCCGGCACGCCGATCATCATGGGCAGCGAAAGAAACTGGCGGGTCTTGGTTTCCATATAGGCGGAATATATCCACAACAATACCCCGAACGATGCCAGATAGGTGTTCCAGCCCAGGTCATAGCCGATCAATACATGCCGGTATTGATAGACCGCGGCCATCATGAGAATGATGAATCCGGCATGAAGGGTATATGTGATCGTGACTCCCACCCTGCGCCAAAACGCAAACAGGCCGTGAATGGAAATCCAAAACAAAAAGCAGGGCGGAAAAATCATCCACATGAGAATGGTCATGAATTGGCGAATGACATCCAACATCGTCTATTCTTTCCGGAAAATCTGTGGTATTAGTAAAGAATCATATCTTGGAGGAAGAATCATGAAATCCATGTACGGATTATTATTGTTTCTGGTTGGAATTGGTTTTGGTCCCACTTGGGGGCATGCGCAAGTGACGGTTTCGGATGCGGAGCAAACCCCTTGGGCGTTAACCCAAGATTTGGATATCCAATTCGATCAAGAACTTGACGAAGGACGCGAACGCCGTGAGTTGCAAAAGCGCAGAGACATCGAACGGCAAATTGAGCGGATGCAGGAAGATTCGGAACGGCGAAGACCGCAAGGCCGGGACAATCCAACGAGAAATTTCATACGGGAACTGGCCGAACGGGTGAACCACCGCTTGGAGGAAATGGAAGAAATTAATGAACGCTTGCTGGGGATGGAAGACCGGATGCATGATTACTTTCAAGAACTATCCCACCGTTTGGATGAACTGAGTGACGATCGTGAACACAGTCAAAATAACGAAGCCGTTCCCCATCACATAAATGAACTGCGAGAACGGGAACAGCATTTGCAACGCCGACAGGAAGAAGTAAACGAACAGGAACAGCGAATCCAGCAGGAACGCTCCCGGCTGGCGCGGATGCGCCATGAATTGGAAGAAGGAAAAAAACGGCAGGAGCGGCAGCGGCAGCAAACCCGGCGGCATGAACATCAAATTCATGAACAAGAAAGGCAATTGAAACACCGGCAGCAGGAGTGGAACGAAAAACGTGAGGGATTAACACGAAAAGAAAATGAACTGCGCCAACGTGAAGAAGAAGTAAACCGGCGCATGCGCGAGTTGGAAAACATCATGAAGGAATATGAAGAAAAAGAGCGGCGGTTGCGGCAAAGGCAGGAAGAATTGGAACGCGAAAGACATGAGTTTGAGCGGAACCGCGAACGGATTCAGAATGAGCAGGAAGAACGCGAACGCCATCTCACCGCGGTGATGAATGAACAAAAGCGTCATGAGAATGGAAATGGTGATGATGATGGAAATAATAACGGTCCTGCGATAGGGCCGGTGGGGACCGTTTTAATCGTATTGCTGATTATCCTTTGGCTGTGGACGCTGCAAGACTGCCTGCGCCGCCGCCGTGAAGACTTCCCTAATAGCGACCGGTATGACAAGCTGATTTGGGTGGCACTTATCGTCTGTACGTTGGTGATCGGTTCGATTTTGTATGTATTTCTGGTTCAAGGATACCGAAGAAATGCACAGGAATAAGTTGAGAATGGATGGAAGGCGGTGGAGATGATTAATCCCCGTCTTCGTCACCGGTCGTGTCCGCAAAGGTGAAATCAACGGGGATAGTAAATAAGGTTCCGATGCTGGGATTGGTCAAATCGATATCCATTTCCTTTAGGATTTCCACCAGCCGGATCACGGATTCTTTTTTGGGCACCAACGCAAAGATGTTTTTGTTGTAGGCACGTGAGCCGCGGGTGGTTTGCAGCAGTCCGGCAAAGATCGGCACATCCTTCGCGAGGACACGTTCCATAGCCACGCCATCAATAACGGAGGCGCCGGTGATTTCCAACTCCACCAATTCCGTCAAAATTTCATCAAGAAATTCTTCTTCATTCAAAAAGATTACAAGTAGTTGCATAGTATATTCGGGTATCTTATTGCTCTTCGCGGGCTTGGATTAATTGCATGATGCTGGCGGCGTTTCCCGCTTCGATGATTTGCTGGCGGAAGTCTTCCTGTTTAAAAAAGCGGGATATTTTACTGAGGATACTCAAAAACGAAGTTTGCAAACGGGGTTCGCCCGCAAGCAAAAATATTAAATGAACCGGCTTGCCGTCCAAGGCATCAAAGGCGACTCCTTCTTTTGAAATCCCCAGCGATAAGACCAACCCTTTCACGCCTTCCGCGGTGGCGTGGGGAATTGCCATCCCGTGCCCGATGCCGGTGGTTTGAATTTTTTCGCGGTTCAGAACCGCTTCCACCAGTTGATCCACCGATTCGACTTTTTCGCTTTTCGCCGACAATTCAGCCATGTAATACAGTACTTTTTCTTTCTCTACGGTTGGCACATCAAACGATATACACTCTTCCACCAAAATATCCGATAATTTCATATCTCATTCCCAACGTAATTGAATTGCGCGGGTTCCATCCCCTTACCACTAGCAATACTAATTCAAACCGTATCCCTTCGCAATCCATTGTTACAGAAATGCTTGGGTTTTGTACTGTAGGAAGAGAGGAGAAAAAATGACTTGATTTTTTACTAAAAGACCGGAAAATAAAAATGAAAGAATTTCGATAGAATGATATTCTTTCAGGAGATTTTCGGCTAAAATAAAGGCGGCATAATGAAAACGGCATTCAAGTTATTTTTGCTTATTGGGTTGCTCTACGCGGGCAGCCAGTTTTATCAAAAAACGTTGGAATACCGAAAGGAACAGGAAAAAGATCCAAACCGGGAATCGGATGTGATAGACGGATTGATCGGGCGGGAAGCGGTGGATCAATACACCCGCATCAAAGAAATGAAGGATCAATTCAACGTCCCGGCATTGAAGACCACGCTGGTGATGTTTCAAACCCAGCATGGCCGCTATCCGCGTTCCATGCAGGAGTTGGCGCAATCCGGCAATGCAAATAGGGATATCACGCATGACCGGTTCGGCAATCCGTATCAGATACAAATCCGCGACAACCGCCATGTGCTGCTGCAAAGCGCGGGTCGCGACCGGATTCAAGGAACGACCGATGATGTCAAACACACGTTTGATTTATAATGGGTAAGAAATGCGTTTCAAATGAAGTATTTGGATAATCCATGCGGTAGGAATCCGAATGGGGGGAGGGTACCATGAGCCTGTTAATTGAAGAAGAAGAAATTGCCTTGATGGGGAAAATGTTGTACTACTCTGCAAGCCACTTAACGCGGCGTGAGCGGGAAATATACGATCAACTCATCGAACAATTGATGCGCAAAGTAAATCACCTGCGTCAGGCTGAGCGGATGAAGAACGCCACTGCCGGGCCTACGCCAAAGGATATGCGCCTGCATTCCCGCATTGAGCATTTAAAAAAATACACCCCCGAACAGCTTTGCAAAGAGTTTATCGAAACGTGGAATAAACAGGATTTTGAAACAGAATATTTATGTTTGGCATCCTGCTTTCCCCATCACAAGCGGAAAGCGGATTCGATGGAAGAATATGTGATAAACCGCACCAACAAATATCAGGAGCGCAAAACCTTCGGCCCTATATCCAAACGGGTAACCGAAGTTTCATCCTGTGATATTCATGGCAATAAAGCGCAGGTATATTGTTTTGAAATTCACAAAATGCCAGGCAAAGATTTGACCCTGCACCGTCTTTATCACATGATTTATGAAAATGGATTTTGGCATATAGAAGATTTTGAAACGATTAAAAGCCATGAACACGCAAAAACGTAATCGATCATTTTAGGCCTTGTTTTCTGTTTACATACTAAAAAGATAATTTCCATATTGTAAATTTTTATTTTTTAGAGAAACGTATCAAACTGAAATTTACACTTCTTTAATTATCATAAATTACCTCAATACGGGAATTGAGTGTATCAAATTGGCAATCCATAACCGTATAGAAATATTTTTTTGATGAATAGAGTATTGTATGATACAGTTACATCAACGTTACAAATACGTATGTCATTTATCGTAATGTTTTTTATTGTATTGAGAGATGTGAGATAAGCGTGAGAATATCCTATCCTTCCAATGGGTAGGTCCAGAGAGAGAGATAAATAGGTACAGGGTTTGCTAGTCGTAGTTATTCAACATTTTGTTGAAAAGGAAAAATCATGAAACCACCAACTCAATCCAAAGAAGGAAACGAAGGCAGTTATGTTCGTATTCCTACCTATTTGTTTTTGTTGATGTTTCTCACATTTATTAGCTTAACGGCTGGTGCGGTCTATTTATTTATTAAAAAAGATAATGAGATTGAAAAGTATCGCCGTATAGAGTTATACCTCAACAACCAAATCAAAGAACAGAACCAGAACGAGCATCAGCAAAAACAGCGAATCGAACAATTGGAGCGGCGTGTTGAAATCTTTGATGCTGTTCAAGACCTAAGCCATGCCAGCGTCGGAAAACCCGCTCAAAAAAAAATCGCAAAGGTGGTGGATGAAACCAGTGATCAATTCGGGTTTGATCCCTACCTGCTGTTAGCGATTATGTCAACGGAATCCACTTTGCGCCCATGGGTGCATTCCAACAAAGGCGCCCGCGGGTTAATGCAGCTGATGCCGGCAACCGGTAGATCGCTTGCCGAATTGGTTAAACAAGAACCCCGCTTGATCGGATTGCGCGATGGCGAAACATTGCCGGTTCTTTCCATTAAAGACATTGAAAGCAACATCAAGTTGGGCACGCTTTATCTCACGCAGCTGATGATGAAATACAACAGTTTAGAAGAAGCGATTTACGCCTACAACTTAGGGCCCACCCTTTACGATAAACGCAAAAGCAGCGGCGGTACCGTACCCAAGCGCTACTTCAAAAAAATCGTGACCACCTACTTAAAACTGACCCAAGAACGCAGCGCGGAAGATCAACCGATGTACGATTTGATCGCGATGCAGGTGCAATCCCCGTAGCGGGTTCCTTCGTGTTCGGAACATTCGCATTTTCTTCCTGCAAAGTCGTGTCATAATACATAGTCTGAGTTTATCCATGGAT
>CAYVAZ010000174.1:0-10817 GCA_964449065.1 uncultured bacterium | reverse complement strand
TTGCATCACAGGGAGCAATCGCTCTCTTCGCCCTCATCTCTTATCTTCTCCCAAAGGGAGAAGACGATAGACCTTGCGTTTGATTGAGAAAATTCGGTCTTTAACAACCCCCTTTTTTTGCAATATTCGATCATCAATTGAGTAACATCAGTTAAGTTTTATCTTCCAAATTGCCTTTTGTTTTACTCATTACTTTATTATCTTGATTTATGACAGTTATATTTTCCGGATGTAAATCATCGGAGCATTTGGCGATGAGTTCTTGAACTTGGGTGATGGTTTCATCCGGTATGGTTTCACCGCTGATCAGTTTTACGGATGCGGTGGATGGGTTTACAGATTTCTTGTTTTCAATGAAGGATGCGAAGTTTATTGTTACATACGCATCAGAAATAGATTGATTGCCATCTGTAATGGTTCTACCTAACCGGTTTTCTAGCGCCCTTTTTTTGTATAACTCAAACATATCCTCTGTCATACCGTAACCGAAATCATCAAAGAGTTCATAACTTTCTTTGTAATCCGCACTGAGAAGACCTTGGAAGGAGAGTTTTAACAATATATCGGCTTTTCTGCTTTCCTTAATTTCAATTTTAGTTGGACTGACGACTTTATGTTCGATGTTGTTTTGTTCGAGATACTGCTGAATGCCCGCAATCATTTTTTGGTCGGCTTTGATGTGGGCGACTTGTTTGGGGGCGGCCATCATGAAAACGAAATATAAGAGGAGCCAAACCATTATAGGAATGACCCATAAGAATACATTTAGGTGTGTTTGTGTTAGGCTAAATAATTTCATCATTTTTATGGAATTAAAATCCAGCCCTCCTGGGCGCATAATCATAAGGGAGTATGTTAGAGAAAACGAATCCACCCTCATTTTGCCTCACCCCGCAACGAGTGAGAGAGAGACAAAAGCAGGCTGAAAGCCCGCACTAAAACTGCTTTCCGTTTGCACGATTGGCGAGTCATAAAGGCGCGGCCCACCTTACGAAATTCAGTCTAATTATTTACATTTTTTAGGGATTGGAGGAAGGTATGGATGTTAGGAAAGTATAATATATCATCCAACTTCTTAACCGAATCCCTCAACCTGAAATAAAATCAATAACATATAGGGATACTATATACCCGTTTTTTTTTAAATCAAACAGAAATTCCTAAAAAAATTTGAAGATTATTTGAAGGGGAGGTAAAAAAGCGTTTCAATTGCGATTAGAGCGGATACAAAAATGACATTTGTTTGAATTGAACAGTACTTCCGGCTCGGTGGGAGCCTCGCCCTCCCAAAACGGATATTGTAACTCATATTGTTACTCAAATTGCTTTAAACGGGCATGCGTTTAAGTTCATCCCAGGCTTGAATGAGTTTGTTGCGGACTTGCATAGTGAGGTTGAAGGCGATGCCCGCTTCTTCGGTTGCGACCATGACTTCATGCAGGCTCTTGATTTCTCCGGTAACAAGTTTTTGAACTTTGGATGCGGCGCCGGCCTGCATGTTGTTGACTTCGTTGATGGATTTTTTCATGAAATCCAAAAACGATTCGCCTTCGACAGTGGGTTCTTTGGTGCGAAACTCACCCGGCATGCCCTGGGTAACGGGGCCGGGGCCTGCGGGGCCTTGGGGTGAACCTCTGAGTGGATCAGCCATAATGCATACTCCTCAACCGGAACATTTCAAGTCATAAAAGTAAATGTTGCTACATCTGCGCGAGTGGTGGGCTGCGCTTTGCTTTGAGCCCACAAGTTAGCTCGGTTTCTGTTCATCGCCGTTGGTTTCTTCCGGCAGGTTGTTAATCATTTGCTGCATGAGGCTGTGTGCCTGCATGGTATCATTAAAGGCGTTTTTGGCGGCATCCATCGCTTTGCCTAGGTCTTCAAAGGTAGGGCTGGGTGCGTTTGAAACTTTTTCCGTCTCACGGCTGATTTCGCCCAATTGTTCTTTTAGAATATCCTGAAAACCGGAAGAGCCTTCCGCCGGTTTGGGTTTGGCACCTTTGCCGGAAGCCGGATCAACCGGCCCTACCCCTTGCGGGGGAATGTGAATTGGATTGAAATCAGCCATAATTTTCTCGTTAAGCTTTGTCTATTATATCCGGTAACGTTCCCCTTACGCGAGTGGTGGGCTGCGCTTCGCTTAAAGCCCCCCATCGATTACCCATTACATTTTTACGCGTTTCCTCCGATTTGCAATGCCGCTTGCGCCATTTGTTTATAGTTGTTCATGGCGGTGACGTTGGCTTCGTACGACCGGGAGGCATCGATCATGTTGATCATTTCACGTGTCACCGTAATATTAGGGCGGGTGACGATGCCGTTTTGATCGGCGAACGGATGCCCGGGATCATAAATCTTTAAGAACGCGTGCTCGGATTGATCTTCGGTGATGCGTTTGACTTTCACTCCGCTGCCGATGGTGCGGTTCAGACGGCGGCGCGCGGTGGAAAGCGATTCGGAGAAGTCTCTGCCCGGCGCTTCAAAGATGACTTCGCGGCGGCGGTAGGGGCCGCCTTCGGCCGTAACCATGGTGTTGGCGTTGGCAATGTTGTTGGAAATAACATCCATGCGGACCCGTTGGGCGGTCATTCCCGATGCGCTGATCCAAAAACTCATTTTGTGACTCCTTTATAAAAACACATAATTCTCTCATGTCTCCGAACTTGGGTGAAACATAAGCAGGCAGGATGCCTGCGCGCGTATTTTTGTTTATTAATGCGGCTTCTTTTTGCCACGCTTTATTTTTTATCAATCTGCCCTTTCGGCTCGCTGGGAGCCTCGTCCACCCATCTGTAAATACTTCTGAATTATTAGACGCTGCCTGCCGTGCGGATGGTGTTTTTCATTCCGCTGTAGCGGCGGGATAGCAGTTCGGTGAATTCTAAGTTCTTTTGGGTATTGTGTGCTAAGTCAGCCATTTCTTGATCGATATTGATGTTGTTTTGATCGGGGCGAAACCGGGTTTCGTTATCGATATCGACACGCGCTTTTGCCATTTTGACTTCTTCCGGTCCGCCGATGATAAAATGCATTTCGTCGGTGCGTCTGCCTATAATGCCTGATTTACTGATGGCTCGTTTAAGTTGCTCCTCAAAACCGACGGTTGCCCGCTGATATTGAGGGGTATCGACGTTCGCAATATTGTTTGAAATGGCTTTGTGGCGCAGGTTTGTTCCTTCGATCCCTTTTTTAAGAACATTGAGTGAAGTGTTGTCAAAGAGATGGCTGATAAGCATAGTGTGTCCTCATCTTTTTTGTATGCGTAATGCAATCTTTGTTCCAAAACAATTGCTTGGGATAACGTGTTTCGTTTTCATTTAGAATAGGCAAAGGAATGTTTTGCCGGAATATTTTGCCTGTCCCGGCAATTTTATCCTCCCAAAGCACTCACGCGTTGATCTTCTTTGGTATTGAGTTCGCTGGATAAAGCGCGGATTTTTTCTTCGGCTAAATTGACTTTATCTTCAACCCCGGTGGACAAGACTTCTTGGTAGGTACGAATGGCATCTTTTATGCGGAGTTTGTATTGAACCTCGTTGCCTTCAGCCTGAAACTGTCCGGCCTTTATCTCGTAGGCGCGGGCCAGGCTGATTTTTACATCCGCGTATTGTGCCGGTTCTTGTATATCCTTTTCCGTAATGAGATACAGTTTATTTATGGCCTCATCCAGCATTTCGGCACGGATATAGGCTTTGCCGATTTTGTTATAAATCTGACCTTTATAAGGAGTGTGCGGATTGTTTTCTATAAAGGCAAGCAGATTTTTTGCGGCTTCGGGATAGTCTTCCAACTCGTAATAGATGTTGCCGATTTTGCGTTGCGATTCGACATCCGCGGGGATAAAAGGTTCACCGGATTCGGGATTGTAGTTATCGATATCATTTGGATATTTGGAGGCGAAGGTTTGGTAGGTTTGCAGGGCTTTACGCAGCATGTCTTCCCGGTTTTGTTCGGACGACGTGACGGCTTCGGTCAAGTAGGTTTCGGCCATATTTTTGTAGGCTTCGTAGGTGGGGCCGCGATGGATGGGTTTTTTATCGCGTTTGGCTCTTTGGATATCGTAAGGGGTGGGCGGAGGATTTTCGTTAATGATTTTTTGATACCAAGTGCGGGCTTGTTGAAACGAGAAGCGTTGTTTGTACGTGTTGGCTAATTTCATTCTTACCCGTGCCTGTTCGTCTTCGTAGCCGTTGTCAATGTAGGTGAGATATTGGTCAACGGCTTTGTCATACAAGCCTTTTTCCACGTATAAGTCTCCCAGGCGTTCGATGGCTTTGGCGACAAAATTCTTTTTGGCAACGGGATGATCTCTGTAATTATCCAGGGCCTCTTTCAGCAAATGCTCGGCGTCTTCTAGTGAGGTATCTCCCATAAAATTGCCTTGCTTAAAGGCGCTGAATCCCCGGTGGAAGACTATTTCCACCAGATATTCTTCGCTATCGATATCCACATATTGAGAATGGGGTCTGACTTCAATCGCTTTGCCGTATTCGGTAATGGCACGTTGATAGAGACGTTGCATTTCTTGTTTCAATTGTTCTTTTTGGTTTAGGAGTTGGGGAGTATTGCCGATTTGTTGGATTTGTTTTTCTATCTGCTGCAACTGTTCCCGTTTTACATCGCCATAACTTTCGAGCGCTTTGCCGTAAAAATAATAGGTGAGGTAGGAGTAATCGTCCTCAGGCCACATTTCAACCATAATGTCGAAGCGGTTGATGGCTTGTTCGTAATCGCCTTCGCGCATATAGAGGACGTTGGTGAGGCGTATGTCGGCCAAGTGGCTGATAATGCCGTTTTGCTCTTCGGGATAGAAAGGGTTGAGTTCGATGGCGTTTTGATAGTAGCTTTTCACATCAGAAAAATATTGGCTGGGGTTGATGTTGCGTTTGCGTTGTTTTACATCTTGCTCCCAATCGTACAACGCTTTATCCCAAGCGATGTGACCCAACAGGTAAGCATTTTTTATCTGCAACTCCCGAAGTTTTTGTTCTGCCTCAGGCACACCGGTATCTTGCGGCCATACGCCCGGGACAGCCGCTCCGATAAAAAACAGTATAAGTAACGATATTATTTTCATGGCATACACCCTGTTTACGTATTATCGTTCAGTGCGTTTTGTATTTCTTGATCCAATTCTTGGGCGGTTGCCAGAGCGTCTTCATATTCTCCCAAAAGCCGGAGACCGCTGGCTTTATTATACATCAGTTCGAAGGCATCAATTTCATTGGGGATGATGTCCCGTTTGTCCAGCAATTCGTTATAAAGCGCTAAGGCGTTTATGATGAATTGATCGGTGGTTTCTTTTTTCTCTTTGACGCCCTCATCCAATGTGTTTTTGTAATCTCCTTGGCGAAAGTCCTGCTGAACCCTCTCCAGATCGCGCAGTTCTTCTTCGGCGATTTCGCCGCGGGTTAAATAGAGGTCGCCGAGCGATTTGAAGACGCGAATTTTGTCATCGATACTCAAGGCGTCTCCGGCTTGGCGGGCTTCCTCTTCCGCGTTTTCCAAGTAGGCAATGGCTTCCATGAGAGGATTTTCCATGGCTTCTTTTTGATTGTCTTTGCGGTGCCGTTCAAATATTGCGTTTTTGATGCGGCCGAGGCCTTCGTACAATTTCATTTTTTCGATATGGGCATCGTCGGGCAGGGCTTCGATCGCTTCGTTGTACGCAAGGTCGGCCTGTTCGAGTAATTCTAACTCATTTTCTTTGTTTGCTACCGCCCATTCTTCATAAATTCTGCCGATATTCAACCGGACTTGGGGGGCGTTTTGGTGGCCGCTGAATTTGTTGAGGTATTCTCTGTACGCTTGTACGGCGGAATTGTATTCATCCAATTGCCAATAGGCATAGCCGCGGTTGAAGAGAGCTTCTTCCTGCAGTTCCTGATCGGGAAAGGTTTCGCTAAGATACCTCCTGCGTTCCGCTCTTGCTTCTTCGGTATCCGGAAGAATAGAAAGGATTTCGCTGGTTTTGTTGGCTTTTTCTTCTAAATACTCCAAGAATTGTTCGTAGTAGTAAACCGCCTCTTGGTATTCTTCGGTCATGGGATCGGTTTCTTCCAACTGTTGATGCAATTGCGCTTTTTGAAAGTGGCTGTTGCACAAATAGCGTAAACCGTTGGTGGTATTCTGAAGGTTTTCCGGTTCTGGAAAGCGTTTCAAATAGGTGGAAAACAACTCCGCGGCTTCCCCATAGGTGGCCGCTTGTTCTGCCGGAGATAATGGCTGTCCGGTTTCTTCATTCACGGCATTCAGGGCTTCAAAATAAGCGGTTGTCGCTTGCTCCCAAAGACTCATATCAGCCCGGTCGCTTTTATACCAAAACCAATAGATGGTGATACCCAACAGAGTAAGCATGATGGCAAGCGATCCGCCGGTGACAGTCCACATTTCGGTGGGGGTCAGATGAATGCGGGACAAGAAGCGTTCGAACATGCCCATCGGTATTTCTTCGTCTTCTTCATCCTCTTCGGTCTCTTCGCCGGTTTCTTCTTCGGAAACTTCCTCTTCGGTTTCTTCCGGTTCTTCGGATTCTTCTTTCGGCTGTTCTTCGGGTTCTTCTTCGGGCTGCTCTTCTTCCTCTTGTTTTTGTTGTTCCGCTTCTTGGCTTAATTCATCGAGCCCTTCTAATTCGATATCGGCGATATCTTCAATGCCTTCCATGTCGAGATCGTCAAAGGTTTCTAAAATATCTTCGGATAGTTCAATGGTTGGTTCCGGCGTTTCTTCCAAAAAGTCTTGCTCATCATTGGGGGCGGCCAACGGCGAAGGAGACCGCCTTCCGGATGGAAGTTTTGAGGAACCGAATAGCGAATTGAGTTCCTCATCGGTTTTGGGAGATTCGCGCAGTGAACGTACAACATCGGTTTCCCGCTTCTGGCCGAAAAGGCGGTTAAACCAAGACGGTTCTTCGGCGAAGCCGGATTCGACCCGTAGTTGCCGGGGGATGCGGGTTTCGGAAAAGCCGTCTTCACCGGCTCCCATGGCTTCGAAGAGGAGTGCATCCGACATGAAGGGTTCGCCGGTTACTTGTTTGGGACGTTTGAATTTGGAAGGAACGGCGCCTTGGTTGATGAGGTGATCGACTAAGACATCTTCTAAATCAGGATCAACAGGGGTGCTGGGATCATCCGCGGAAACACCTAAATCCTTCAATGCTTTGAGCACAGAATTCGAGCGAACACCCAGTTCACCGGCGATTTCGAGTACGGATTTGGATGAAGTTTCTGCAAATGGATCCA
The DNA here is from genome assembly GCA_964449065.1 of uncultured bacterium. Classification (GTDB taxonomy): domain Bacteria; phylum Hinthialibacterota; class Hinthialibacteria; order Hinthialibacterales; family Hinthialibacteraceae; genus CAYVAZ01. Next base: position 3,579 of record CAYVAZ010000174.1, on the reverse strand, counting down.
TAATACACAGGTTTCTAAGTTATTTCGGTCTCTACCGCTGTGCTGTTTTGTTTGTATTCATTCAATTTGTTGCGTAGTGTTCGAATGCTGATGCCTAACATTTCAGCAGCCCGGGTACGGTTGTCATTTGTGTGTTTCAGTGTTTCAAAAATGAGTTGTTTTTCCATTTCAGCAACTGTCATGCCAACTTGTGAAAAATTGGCCTGTTTTTGATTTCCTCCGACCACTTCATGCACCATTTCCGGTGGAAGATGCTGTTTTTGAACCTCATTATCGGCACATAAGACCACGGCGCGTTCGATGCAGTTTTCCAATTGGCGGACATTACCCGGCCAGTTGTAGCGGATCATAATGTCTTCGGCTTCTTTGCCGATGCCGGCGATTTTTTTATTCATTTCGTGGTTGTACTTGGCTAAAAAATGTTTGGATAAAGCGGGGATATCGCTTTTCCGGTCCCGCAACGGCGGAAACGAGATTGCCACCACATTTAAGCGGTAATACAAATCTTCGCGAAATGAACCGTCCTCAATTTCTTTTTTTAAATCCCGGTTGGTGGTGGCCGTAACGCGAACATCCACGCGAACCGGTTCTTTGCCGCCAACTTTATCGACTTCTTTCTCTTGTAATACGCGCAAGAGCTTGGCTTGTAACTTGGGGCTCATTTCACTGATCTCATCCAAAAGGATGGTGCCGCCATCTGCGAGGACGAATTTGCCTTCGTTGGAGCGGACGGCGCCGGTGAAAGCGCCTTTTTCATGTCCAAACAACTCACTTTCAAGTAGTTCTTCGGAGATAGCGGCGCAGTTGACTTTGATAAAACGTTTGTTGCGGCGGGGGCTGAGGTAGTGGATCGCCCCGGCGATGAGTTCTTTCCCTGTTCCACTTTCACCGTGAATCAGAACTGTACTGGGGGTAGGGGCAATGGTTTTGATTTCATCGAAGATGCGTTTCATTTCAGGGGAATTGCCGATAATTTTATCGATTCCGTACTTCAGGCCGGCTTCTACGCGTAGGGCGTTGTTTTCACGTTTCAGTTCAACGACACCCAGGTTCTTGCGGATGATGATTTTGAGTTCATCCACATCAAAGGGTTTTTTGATGTAATCGACGGCTCCAAGTTTCATGGCCTGAACGGCGCTTTCGACCGTAGAGTATGCTGTAAGCATGATGACTTCGATATCCGAAGAGATTTGTTTAAGTTCATCCAAGACTTGGATGCCGTCTTTGCCGGGCATTTTAATATCGCAAAGAACCAAATCAGGAGGATTTTGTTGGGCCAGTTCGATGGCGTCATCACCGTTATCGGCTTCTTGCAGTTCGTACCCTTCTTTGCTTAGCACACGGCTGAGCAGGTTGCGGATGCCCGCTTCGTCATCAACGATTAACAGATTGTGTTTTGTCATTGTGTCCTCAACTCAACGGAATCATATTCTTGCAACATTTCATTGCAATGCCAACGGAAGCATCACCCAAAAGCTGGCTCCTTGATTGTATTGCCGATCAACACGCAAAAAGCCTTCGTGTTCTTCTACAATGCGGTTGGAAAGCGCCAATCCCAAGCCGGTGCCATGGTCTTTGGTCGTGAAAAAGGGATCAAACAAGCGGTCAACAATATGCTCGGGAATCCCAGGTCCTTCATCACGCACTATGGCAACAACATAAGTACACGGTTTTTTTTGTGCCAAGGTTTCAACCCGCTGCTGAAATTCGATGGAAATTGTGCCTCCCCCATCCATTGCTTCAGCGCTGTTGCGCAGGAGATTGATAAACACCTGTTTGATGCGGTCTTTGTCGATATTGACGGTATCTTCGTTTTTGGGCGGATCGAAGTGGATATCGACTTGATGTTTTTGAAACTGATCGGCTTGGAACTCGCAGATTTCGGAAATGAGTTGATAGAGGGAACAGGCCTGGGTATCGGGTGAGATAGGTTTGGCCATGTTCAGCAAGTTTTCGGTCAGCCGGGTTAAGCGGTCGATTTCACGGATGAGGTTTTCAGAGAATTCGCTGATGAAATCGGGGTCATCAACACTTTCGGGAAGAATTTGTAAGTAGCCGCGTACGGTTGTAAGTGGATTGCGCATTTCGTGCGCAACACCGGCAGCGAGTTCTCCCAAGGCGGCGAGGCGGTCTGTACGGCGAGCTTTTTCTTCCAAGAGGCGTTCTATGCTTAAATCTTGGAACAGGCATGTGGTGCCGATGGCGTCTCCGTTGCGGTCCAGAAGTGGTGAAAAGCGTCCGCGCAGGTAAATATCGTCTCCGGTACTGAGCGAATAGTGCACTTCGTAGTAGGTTTGTTCGGTTTGATCACCGGCTTGATAGCGCTCAAACATATCCCGGCAGATGGGGATGGTTTGGCGGAAATCTTTGCCAAGGGCGTCTTTTTCCGATACCTCAAACACTCGTTCGGCGGTTTTGTTGACCGTGAGGATTTGGTGGTCTTGATCGAGCGTAATGAGGGCATCAGTGATGGAACTATAGATGTTATAGGGGTCAATGGCTTGGAATCGTTTTTCGAGACGTTCGAAGGCTTCGCGCAGTTTTCGGGTATTTTCATTGTATTGCTCATATAACTGCTTTAGTTCATCCGCGTTTTGCGGTGTGGAGTCAGCTAAAGAAATTGATTCCGATAAGTGTTTGTGCTGTGCGTGCATCACCCTAAACCCATCATCAAAGCAAACGGTCTATTTTGAGAACCGGTTGATATATTTCGCGGGACTTTTTTCCCGGTGAAAGTAAGCCCGGTTAATGTTTCGAGAATTGTATAAATTGCGCAAACGCTGGCTGATGTCTTTTTCGGCTGTTTGCAGGAATTCGATGGTATGTTGTTCCAGTTCCTGCAAGCTTTCCAGCAATTCTTGCAGTTCATCCCGCAACGCTTTTACCTCTTGCCGAACTTCACCGCTGTACGACTGATACGTTTGTTCCCACTCTTGTTTGGTGGCGCGGTGGCTGTCTTCCAGCGCTTCAATTTCGCTGGATAGGTGAACCTTTTCATCCATCAAAACGGCGATTCGTTCAAAATCCGGTTCTTTATCTTCCATTAGTTGAGCTTGCTCTTCTGATAGATACAGCATTTGCCGGTAGAGAGCGATTTCATCCCGCAACGCGTTTTCCAGTAGAGAAGCGGTATTGTGTTCGGTCATCTTGTTTGTTCATCTCCTGCGAAACCCTATACCGCTGATCGAATCCGAATAAAAATGTCATAATGTTTCGGCTTAAGACGTCTTCTAAGTCAAAAGTCGGTATCTTTAGCGTTTATTATAGGTTAGCGGGATTGGATGTCAAGAAATTTTTGCCGGGTAAACATCGTTATTCAAATCCTTTTCAAGCATATTAAAATTTCGAAATAATGTATTTTACAAAGATTGAGCGAAATGCAGAAGATTCATATTAACTAACTCACCTTACGCATGCGTTATGATATGCAATGTATTCTAATTGTTCGCTGCATCTATCGCCTTCGCCCACTGGGAGAGGGACGGGGTGAGGGTTCGGGAGGAATAAACCTCTAATGACGCTACTGCGTCATAGGGAGTAATCGCTCTCATCGCCCTCATCTCTTATCTTCTCCCAAAG
>CAYVAZ010000173.1:0-10831 GCA_964449065.1 uncultured bacterium | reverse complement strand
CTCTTCGCCCTCATCTCTTATCTTCTCCCAAAGGGAGAAGACGATAGTCGTACCGGAAATTTAAGGGCTTTCAATAGACCTCAATTTCAACATGAACTTTATATTTCCTTTTGCGTAACGTCAGTTATTTAAGATGGACAGTATCCAGTGAACAAGCAAATGTCAACAACGTTTCTTCCCTAAATCACCAGCATCTCCCGGCTGCTTTGGTTGAGGATCTCGCACCCGTCTTCGGTAATCACCGCGATATCCTCAAGGCGCACACCGCCGCGGCCTTCCATATAAATACCCGGCTCAATTGTGACTACATTCCCGGCTTTTAATGTTTCATCCGAGCGAAACGAAACGCGGGGGGCTTCATGAACATCGATTCCCAAGCCATGCCCTAAGCCATGCACAAAAAGATCGCCATAACCGCCATCACGAATAACCATACGCGCAAACTCATCACCCTGCTTACACGTGACATGCTGCATCAAATTGGCGGCGGCATTTTCATTGGCATCCTTTACCAGTTGATGGATTTTCTTCATCTCTTCAGAGGGTTCGCCGAAATATACCATGCGGGTTATGTCGGAACAGTAACCATTCAGCACACAACCAAAGTCCATCAGTATGTTTTGTCCGTATGACAATTTCGCATGGGACGGTTTTCCATGCGGCAGGGATGACCGGCCGCCAAACTGAATCAGTGTTTCAAACGATTCCTTCTCGGCCCCCAGTTTCCACATTTCATGCTCGATCAAATGCCCAAGTTCGCGTTCCGCCATTCCCTCTTTGATTTGGGGGACGGTATTCTTGAACGCGTTTTCCGCCACATCCAAGGCTTTTTTGATTAAAGCGATTTCATTATCATCCTTCGTTTCGCGGGCATTCTCAATTAATTTTGTTTGAGATTTTAGCGTTGCTTCCGGCAGTTTTTCTTTTAAGGTTTGATAGCGGCCGTAGCTGCAATGCTCCCCTTCAAACCAGACCAATTGACTTCCCCCGCCGATTAATTCCTGTATCACATCGGTATCTTTGCGTTCGCCTTCCATCACGGGCTCGAATCCGACAACTTCTTTTTTGATCTGCTCTTGGTAGCGCCCGTCGGAAATGATGTACTTCTTATCCTGGCTGATCAGCAGCGTCGCATGGCTGCCCGAAAATCCCGACAAATACCGGATATTGCTGAGATTTTGCACGATCAGCCAATGAGCGTTTTCAAACTGCAATTGATCGGTAAAGCGTTTTACTCTTGTTGTATAGTCCATCGGTTCACCTGTTCTTGTAGGATTGGTTAGGCCGGGCATTTGTGATTTTTAATACCACCGGGTTCGGCCAACGGCGGTCATTGTGCAGCCGCTGTGCCCGCGTAAAGGTCACGCGCAATCCGGCATCCGTTTGCTCCCATCTGGTTTTCGGCACCACTTCCGGATGATATTCCAACACCTCTCCGGTCTGCCCCAGCACCTTTACTTCTGTATTATCCATTGCCTTTACCGATTGCAAAAGGACTGTTTTCGATTCTCCCAATTCCATCGGCGACCGGGTTACATGGGCATACACGGTGTTTTTATTCTTGGCTTTGGTAAACCAAATATCTTCCTCATTTGTGACCACCCACGGTCTTGTATTGTAGATTGATTCATCATTTACAAACATCCACAACGCGAGTTCACGCAACCGTTCTTCCTGCTCAACCGGTATCTCTCCGTTCGGCTTCGGCCCCAAATTGAGCAGAAGATTGCCGCCTTTGGCGCGGGTTTCTATCAGCATCTCAATCACTTTGGTACCGGATTTATACTCTTCATGCGTGGGCTTATAATGCCATTGCGTCCCCATGGTAAAACACGCTTCCCATGGACCGGGCAGCGGCTGTCCCGGAATCTCTTGTTCCGGCGTTTCCATCGCGCCGCGGGTAATGACCAAATCCGGCTGCATGTCCCAACTCGGATCCGTCAATCCATGCGCGGCCCCATCGATCCCATCGATAAACAGGATATCGATCTTGCCATAATTGCTGAGCAATTCCGTCAATTGCGCTTGATCGAAGCGGCGTAAATCCAAATTATCCTTCACCGTCACGTTCTTGCCAATCCGGCGGATTGGAATGCCGTTTTGATACAAGAAATGAAAATCATCCGGCGAGAAATAAAATCCCACATCCAATCCCTGCTGGCGGAACGCGGGCGCCAACTGCGCGCAAATATCTTTGCCATAAGGCGTATTCATAATATCAAAATCCGTAGTTTTGGTATCAAACATACAAAAGCCGGAATGGTGTTTCGCCGTAAACACTACATATTTAAATCCCGCCAGTTTACACAACGCCGCCCATTCATACGGGTCAAATTTTTGTGGGTTAAACGACTTCGGCAGTTCATTCACAAAGCGCTCCAAATACGTTTTCGACGCGCCCACCATCGAATGGCTGATTACGCTGCCGAGTTGGCTGTCCATGCTCCAGTGGATAAACACACCCAGCCCCAGATCGCGAAAGCGTTCCACCCGTTCCGGCTTATTGCGGGAGTTGAATTCATCAACGGCATTCACACTGCCTATCGATACCAAGAAAAAGAATACAAGCGAAATTTGCATAATCATTCTCCCAAAAAGTCTCTCTAATACGTTACGATAGAATGAAAAGGGATGAAAGGTTCGGCTGCGGCTTGACCATCATTTTCCACAAGAGAGAATTATCAACAAATCATCTATTGCTCTTCTTTGATCTGGAGAAAACTCATGGACTTTCCTGAACTGCAAGAATCCGGCGCGCTCGACTTCTTTTCCGGCTACGGCAAAACGGTGTTTAACCCCACCGGCATTTTCTATTGGACCGGCCGTTCCAAGACCGAAGCCAAAATCAACGCGACAATTGGTTCAGCGAAAGGCCGTGCCCGCGATGTCTTTCCCGGCGGCGATGACAGCAAGATTACGCTTTGCATTCCATCCATCAAAGAATCATTCCCCGGCTTGAGCACGGAAGAAATTTTCCCCTACGCCCCGGAAGTTGGCACCCCCGCCTTTCGGGATGTTTGGAAAGAATGGCTGCTCGCGAAATCCGGCACGGAAAAAGACCGGTTGGGGAAACAAATCATGAATCCGATGATCGTTTCGGGGATTACCGGCGCTATTTCTATCTGCACGCGCATGTTTGTGAATCCCGGCGATCCCATCATTGTGCCCGACAAACGGTGGGAAAACTATGACAATATCTTTCTGCGCAATATCGGCGTGACGGTTGAAGAGTTCCCCGCGTTTGTGGGGCAGGATTTTAACCTTGAAGGCTTTGTGCAAGCCATCAAAAACGTGTGGAACCAGCAAGACACCGCCACCGCGATCTTAAACTTCCCCAACAACCCAACCGGGTACTGTCCCCCGATATCCGCCGGAGAAGAAATCGTCAAAACGCTTCAACAACTTGTTGACGATACGCCCGGCAAACGATTGGTGCTGATGTTTGACGACGCGTATGAAGGCTATGTGTATGATGACAAAGCCGCCAAATATTCGCTCTTTTACCAATTTCATCCCCGCGAAAACTTTTTGCCCATCAAAATGGACGGCATCAGCAAAGAGTTGTTATGGTACGGAGCGCGGGTCGGTGCCATTACCTTAATGTGTCCGGATGAATGGTTCGCCAACGCGGACCGTGATGTCGTGCTGAAACAACTGCAAAACAAATTCCAAGCGGTGGTACGCAACACGGTTTCGAATAGTTCCATGCCCGCGCAATCGGCGGCCCAAAAAGCGCTGCAAAACATCGAACAAGTGATGGATGAGCGCCAAAAAGTTATTGGCGTATTGGGCGAACGTTACCGCTTGATGAAAGAGCATTTGGCTAAAATCAAAACCGGTATCTTGCAGCCTGACCCCTTCCAAGGCGGGTTCTTCTGCTTTATCAATCTTAAAAAAGGCTGCGGCTTGAAAGCCTTTGATGTCTGCGATCATTTGCTGAAGCAGTACAAGATCGGCACCGTACCGATTGAACAGGGCGATATCAACGGCATCCGTGTGGCGTTTTGCAGCGTCGAAAGCGGTGACATCGCCGAACTCTGCGGCAGCCTGGAAAAAGCGGTGCTGGATTTGTCGAAGTGATTTTTTCACGCTTCGTATAGCAATCCAAGCGTCTCAGCCGCATGTCTTAAAGATTTATCCAATGTGGCAAGCGGGCAATTTTTGCGGATGGCTAATTCAAGATATTGAGCATCGTAAAACGTTAAAGAAAAGTCAATGGACAATTTCAGAATTGTTTTACTGTTATTTTCATCGTCAGAAGAATAATCCACATGTAATGGAAGATTTGATATCGCCTTATGATAATCCAGCAAACTTTCTTTGCTGATTCTTCTTCTCTTGTAGAACAATCAACAACAATCACTTTCTACCTTCCGCTTTCCATTGCTGTATCTCTTCTAACGTGCCGATAGGATTTGTCTGAAGCAACTCTCTCAGTTTTGCCCATGCTTCTTTTTGATTCATTTTTTCGATTTCAGAAGGAGAGAGCGTCGCGATGGCTTTATCATCCCGTGTAATGACAAACGATTCTCCTTCCTCTACCCGGCGCAGAATGTCGGAGAAATGATTTAGCGCTTCTACAATTCCAATTTCATTCATGATTGATTCCAATGTATGTGATGAAGATCGTTTACTATCACTGTGTCGATGATTGAAGTTGATCCCTCCTACGGGTTTACTTTATATAACAATCCACTCATCTCAGCCGCATGTCTTAACGATTTATCCAATGTGGCAAGCGGGCAGTTTTTGCGCATGGCCAATTCAAGATATACGGCATCATAGATAGAAAGGCCATTTTTTTGTGCAAACCTTGTTAACTCTGTTTGCTTTTTTGGTAAAAATGCAGCATTGTCAACAACAACTGGTAAATTAGAAATTCTTTTTAAATAATCGTTTAACTTATTTTCCTCTATTCGTTTACGGCGGCTTGCCATTAGAAGAACATTGTTCGCTTCTATATATAAAAATGATGGTATCAATAATTCTTGTTGGTTTTCTCTCGCCTGTTCAAAAATATTTAAAGCAAATGGGTGCTGTTCATCCGGCAATAACACAGCCATCAATATCGAACAATCAATTACGATCACCTTCTGCCCTCCGCCTTCCACTCGGTGATTTCTTCTAATGTTCCAATAGGGGGTTCATTCACCAATTCAATCCATTTTCCCCACGCATCTTTTTGATTTTTTTTTTCTTCTTTCGAGGGAGAGAGCGTCGCGATGGCTTTATCATCCCGTGTAATGACAAACGATTCTCCTTCCTCTACCCGGCGCAGAATGTCGGAGAAATGATTTTGCGCTTCTACAATTCCAATTTCATTCATAATCCGTTTCCATTAATTGTGATTCTCATATTTTACAAGTCTCGCAACACCGGTACAAATGGTTTTTACCCAATCGATTGCAGATAGTTTGTTATAGCATCGTCATACTGCGAGGTATGCAAAAAGGCTTTGGCGGCCAGCATGCGGCGCAGCGAAAACGATATACCGCCGTTGTTCTTCAATTCATCAATGATCAGGCTGTAATCATCCGGGCTGGTCACCACCACGACCGACTGGAAATTCTTCGCGGCCGCGCGAATCATCGCCGGCCCGCCGATATCAATGTTCTCGGCCGCCTCATCCAATGTCACCTCCGGCTTCGCCACTGTCTCTTGGAACGGATACAAATTCACCGCCACCAGGTCAATCGGCTTCACGCCATGCTGACCGGCCTCTTTCACTTGCCCATCATCCTCACGCTTATACAAAATCCCGCCGTGTATTTTCGGATGCAGTGTCTTCACCCGTCCCCCCAGCATTTCAGGCGAACCGGTGTAGTCACTCACTTCTTGATAAGTTATCCCTGCTTCGGTTAACGCACTGCCGGTACCGCCGGTCGAAAGGATATGGCAGTCATGTTCCACCAAAGCCTTCGCCAGATCCACCACCCCGGTCTTATCAAATACACTCAATAACGCCTGCCGTACTGTTACACTATCCATTATTTCATTCCTATATTTATTCTCTGTGTCCTCTGTGTCTCTGTGGTAATATTTTGTATGGATCCATCATTCCATTATTTCTTCAACTTATTCAAATACCATTCTATACGCTTTTGCATGGCCGGTGTGCGTGCCAACGTACGCGCTTTTTGCAGCAACTCAAGCGCATCAGACCTTGCTCCAGGATGCTGCTCATTTAAAACTCCCACCGCTTGGTTATACAAAAACACCGCTTCACCGGGATGCGCATTATACGCCGCTTCAGACAGTTTCACCAGCATCGGAAAATCCCGCTTGCGGTAATAAATCTCGCTCAAACTCTCAATCGTCGGTTTGGAGGTATCCTGAATCGTATCCGCGAAAAACTCTTCCGCCATATCCAGCCATTCGTACTTCAAATACTGATCCAACAGTTTGCGCTGTAAATCCGGATCAGCTGGGTTGGCCATCACTTCTTCCTGCAAGGGCGCAAGACCCGCTTCCTTCTCCAGATAAGAAAACAGATCCTGGATTTCATTGCTCTTGGGATAGTAACTCTTTAGACGAAAATAATCGCTCTCGACCATCTCATACCGTTTATCTTGAAACAACAACTTTTCCCGCAACACCAACGTGTCTATCTTTTGTTCTTCACTCAATTTGCTGTCCAACAGATTTTCCACTTCAGAAAGCCCCTCTTTGAACCGCCGGCGTTTCAGCAAATCTTCAATATGAGCCATCCGTTTTTCGGGAGCCACGCTTTTCCACCTATCCTCTTCCGGGCTTGCTAACTTGGGAAATGGAGCGGCTTCCGGCCCGGGCACTTTGCCGAGTTCCTGCAATGTTTGATAGGCTTTGTTGGGATCGCCTTCCGTGCCGATGTATTTGGAAAGGTCGATTGGGTCATAATCCGACCGGCCTTTGCCCAGTTCCGGCCGCGGGCGGCGTATACGGCTTTTGCCCGGTTCCATCTTTTCTTTCTGTGCTTCGACCAGCCGCTTCAATAAATCTGTTTTCAGCATATCCGCTAATGAATTCCCTTCTTGCGTCAACGAATCCATTACCGATGGGGGAACGGAAGGTAAATCTTGCGCCTGAATTGGCATAGAAGTAGATACGTGAAAAAAACAGATTACGAATATGATTTTGAATACGTTCATGATCCCTTACCCGATAGAAATAATGACAACAATAATTTTAGTCCGGTTTTCAAATTGGGAAAGAAAAAAGGCGCTTCCGGATGGAAGCGCCTTTGGGGGGTTACATGGGTTTCTAATTTGGGGGAATTAGAACGAATAGGTAATTTCAAACGCGATGGTGTCTTGCGAATCTTCTGTTCCAAGACCATTGTCGCCATCAAATACGGCTAAGTCCGCATCATCGTGACGGTATTCCAGTCTTCCCATCAACTGCTCGGTGATTTGATATCCGTAGGTAATGGTAATTTCCCAGTACTCGTTTGGACCCAAACCAAGAGCGCTTACGTTGTCGCTATCGTCAAAGAACTCACCACGCAATGCCACATACATATCTTCGCGAAAGTCATAACGGGTATAGCCGCCAATGCCCCAAACTTCACCATCTTCACCGCCAGGGCCGGTATCTTCTTCCGTGGTGTAGTCGAAGTTCGCGCCAATCATAATTTGATCGGTAATTTGGTAGGTCGCGACAACATCCCACAAGAATTTGTCTTGGGCATTGTCACCGGTAATTTCAGGACCATAAGAGAAGGTATTGCTGATAAAGAACGCGTCGGTCGGTTGCAGGTAAAGCGCTGCGTGGTAAGTGAACGAATCGTTGTTGTCTTCTACCACATCCCAACCTTGGGTAACGCCAACACTGGCACCAACCATATCGCTGAAGTCATAACTGCCGCGGATACCGACATGGGTAAACGGAATCGGAAACCCGAACAGGAACGAGCGGGAAATTTGATCGTTCGCCGGGCCTTCAATGACTTCATAACCATGCCAAGTAGCGAAACGTCCGGCATCAATGGTTAAACCATTGCCAACCGGGGCGATGTAAGACACATACGCTTGGTAAACGTTAATCTCGTCGGAACTTAACACGCCTTGTCCCGGGCCGATTCCTTGCGCGTCTTCACCGATAATGGTGTCAATCCGAAAACCGGCTTCGCCTACATCTTCCGGCAAACGGTCAATGTAGAATTGAAACGCGCTTGGATCAATAATGTCACCATCATCGGTGTCAAACACGCGGCCTACATTTGAATCTGAAACTGGACTTTCAAAGTTGTACGTCGAAGAAACTTCCAAATAACCGCCTAACTCGATCCCCCACAAGTCATCGGCGGTTGCGTCCGCTAACGGACCCGCTTGCGCTTGGCTTAACCCCAATACAGCCACAGCAGATAAAGCAATTGCACTGGATTTGATACTCATACTCCTTATCTCCTTTCAGGAAAATATATTAAGATGGGGGAAGACGATGCAAAGCACATACCACAAATATGTATTTTTTTAAACTACATAATCTACTGTTAATATTAAACTTATAAAATTAACGCCTAAAAAAGCACACAAAATACATGTTTAAAAAAGTACAATCTGTTAAAGATCAGACAGTGGAGATGTTAACATTTTTTACTTTTTTTAAGTCCAACCATTGTAAGTCTGTTAGTGGGTGACTATATTTTGCCATTATTGGATTATAGGTTGAAATAATGTATTTACCTTTGTTAGACCAATTTAAAGAGCTGGCTTCCCAAGGCAACATGATTCCGGTCAGCCGGGAAATTATGGCTGATTTGGAAACACCGGTTTCCGCTTTTTTAAAATTAGCGGGTGACGACCCCCACGCCTTTTTGTTTGAAAGTGTGGAGCAAGGCGAAAAACTGGGACGCTATTCGTTCATCGGTTTTCAACCCAACCGCCGCTTTGATGTCAGAGGGATGACCCTCATCGAAGAATACAACGGCACCAAAACCGAACACCCCTTATCCAAAGAGAAAGATCCTCTCCATTATCTCAAAGAGTTCGAAGCCCAATTCCAATATGTAGAAGTCGATGGGCTCCCCCCGTTTTGCGGGGGCATGGTGGGGTATCTTAATTATGAGATGACCCGTTTCTTTGAAAACCTGCAATTTAAAAACCACGATGATTTCGGCATCCCCGACGCGGTGTTTTACTACATCGATACCGTGGTGGCTTTCGATCACTTTCAGCGCACAATGCAGATCATTCACAACGCGAAGATCGAATCCACTCCCGAAGATGCCTACGAATTCGCTAAAAACAAAATAGATGAAATCGCGGATAAACTAAAAAAACCGCTGCCGGAAATTCCCTTTGGCCGCGGCAAATCAGAACCGGTTGAAGTCAAAACCAACTGGGATAAAGCATCCTTCCAAAATGCGGTTGATATTTCCAAAGAACACATCAAAGCGGGCGACATTTACCAAATCCAAGTCGGCATCCGCAGCGATGTCAAAATCGAATCCAAACCGCTTGAACTCTACCGCGCGCTCCGGCGAATCAATCCTTCGCCGTACACCTTTTACTTCCGCTGCGACAACATGCACCTGGTGGGCGGCTCGCCCGAAATCCTGATCCGCATGGAAAACAACCATGTCACCTACCGCCCCATCGCTGGAACCCGCCGGCGCGGCTATACCCCGGAAGAAGACAAGTTCTTTGAAAAAGAGTTGGTGAACGATCCTAAAGAGCAAGCCGAGCATGTAATGCTGGTCGATTTGGGCCGCAATGATGTGGGTAGGGTATGTAAGTTCCACTCTGTCAACGTGACCGATTTAATGTATGTGGAGCGCTACTCTCACGTCATGCACATGGTTTCCAATGTCGTAGGCGATTTGGAAGACCAATATGACGGCTACGATTTAATGCGCGTCACCTTCCCTGCCGGAACGGTAACCGGATCTCCCAAAATCCGCGCGATGGAAATCATCGAAGACTTAGAGCAAACCAAACGCGGACCTTATGCCGGGGCTGTCGGCTATTTTGGCCTCAACGGCGATTTGGATTTCTGCATTACCCTGCGCACGATATTGGTCGTGGACGACACCGCCTACTTCCAAGCCTCGGCAGGGATTGTCGCCGATTCAGACCGTGAGTTAGAATATAAGGAGTGGCAGAACAAAAGCCGCGCCATGCTGCGCGCCATCGAGATGGCGGAACAATATCAGGAATAATCTCATGCTGTTGGTTATCGACAATTACGATTCGTTCACCTACAACCTCTTCCAATACTTGGGCGAGCTGGGCGCCGGTATGGAAGTGTACCGCAACGACCAAATCACCCTGGATGAAATCGAAGAAAAGAACCCGAATGGGATACTCATATCCCCCGGCCCGGGCCGTCCGGAAGACGGCGGAATCTCGTTGGAGGTAATCGACCGCTTTCACAAATCCAAACCCATATTAGGCGTGTGTTTGGGGCATCAATGCATCGGGCAATATTTTCAAGGAACCGTCCGCCGCGCCGACCGCATCATGCACGGCAAGACATCCATGGTCTATCACAAAAACGAAGGGGTCTTTAACGGGTTATCCACTCCCTTCAGCGCCACCCGCTACCATTCGCTTTTGGTCGACCGGGAAAGTCTGCCGGACTGCCTGTCCATCACCGCCGAAACCGACCAGCAGGAAATCATGGGAATCAAGCACAAAGAACTCCCCGTCTACGGCGTCCAGTTTCACCCCGAATCCATCCTCACCGTCGAAGGCAAACGCTTGCTGGGAAATTTCCTGAAAATGATTGAAAAATAATGGGTTTCAATTAATATAACTCACGTTACGCACTACATTATGATATGCCCGTTTTTCTAGGCGTTCGCTGAATCTATCACCCTCGCCCACCGGGAGAGGGCCGGGGTGAGGGTTCG
>CAYVAZ010000172.1:0-10877 GCA_964449065.1 uncultured bacterium | reverse complement strand
TCCATAAGCCCTCACCCCTACCCTCTCCCGGTGGGCGAGGGCGATAGATACAGCGGTAGATTAGAATAACGGGCATATCATTACGTATGCGTAACATGAGTTATTTAAAATCTTTATTGATTGGGCCGCAGCGGATCATCGTCGCCGAAAAAGAAATCATCCATACCCATTGGGGGGTATTGTTGGGATTCGTTTTGCTGTTTTTTGCGTGCCATTTCTTCTAAGTCTACCGCCTCTTCACCCAATACCGCCAGTACCGCTTGCTGCCATGCTTGGTCTTTCGATAAGGGATGACGGGTATCTTGGCTGAGGCGTTTGATGGTATAGCGGATAATGTGAATGCCGTCTCGGCTGGAAAACTCTAAGCCCAGTTCGTGGGCTTCTTGTAGGAAATCGACCGTGCGCGCGAGGATATCGTCTTCGGCGAAGGGAAGATGATAGCGCAGGATATCCAGTTCGTCCTTGCGGTCGGGGAACGGGACTTGGATCGACGGCTGCAAACGGGATTGGATATAATCGGGGATTTCGAAGGTGGATTCATCTTCGTTCATCGTCACGCAAACGCGGAAATCGCGGTGCGCGTGGATGGTGATCCCCGCGATGATGGATTCAACGTAGCGGCGGTAATCGAGCAGCGGGGCGAGCGAGGCCCAGCTTTTTTCGTTCATGCGGTTGCCTTCATCCAATATGCAAACCCCGCCTTGAATCATGGCGGTAACGAGGGGGGACGCGTGATAGGATATTTTTCCCGACTCTGACAAAACAGGCGTTATGAGCAAGTCTTCGGGGCGGGTATCGCTGGTGCATTGGTAGATGTATAGATCCTGCCCACGGGTTCTTGCCGCCGCCATGCCGAGCGAGGTTTTGCCGACTCCGGGAGGGCCTACCAAGCGCGGGGCAAGAGGTAAATCTTTGTCATCGACCACCAGCCAGCAGGCGAGGAGTTGCTCGAGCGGATCGTATTGGCCAATCCATTTGGATGGCGAGGTATCGGTGGAGGCCAGGTTTAGGGTTATATCTTCGATGATATGGGTTTTATTCATAATGTAAAATGAAATTCCTATTGAATGTAATATGTGTAGTCTTGATGGATTTCGCAACGGCTTCAACCCATCCGAATACATTTTCGCTTATTGTTGGTTATGATGCGCTTCACAACTCCCTCTGTCCCAACTTGGTGGAGAAAAAGTAACAGGTCAGCGATATGAAGTGCATATTCAAAAAATCGAACAGATTTTCTCATTCCTCCCCCAATGCAATGGGGGAGGCTAGGTGGGGGTTAAACGCTCAGTGCTTCAAACCCTCCCCTAACCCCTCCCACCTTTGAGAGGGGAAATTTGTCTTCGAGTGGCTGTCCTATTACGAAAAAAAAAATACAAGGCAGGCTGAATGCCTGCACTACCGTTTAAACAGACCGCCAAAAATACGTTCTGATGAACTCGTAACTGTACTTCCGGCTCGGCGGGAGCCTTGCCCTCCCAAAACGAATACACTTTTAGAGCAATTCAGGTTTGTGTAGATAGAAAGAGATCGTCTTTGATCCCCTCTACCCCCCTTAGTAAGGGGGGAAACAACGACAGATTCTGCTATCCAACTCTGAAACGCATTAACAACTACTTTTAGAAGCGGACCATGACGCCAGCATTGGGGAAAACTTTGTTGGTGACATCCTGCACGCCCCCGGTTAGGTAGACTTCCTGCCAAATGCGGTAGTGCGAATAGAGGTCCAGGCGTTCTTCCCCGCTGTCCGTTAATCCTACACCTTCGAGGCCGAACGTCAAACGGTCAATGGGATACCATGCCGCCCCGGCGGCGGCTTCGGATTCGATCATACCGCCGTAGAAAGAAAAGTGCCCCAGACGGTAGCCCAAGCGGGCTTCTAAATCATTTTCAACGCCCAGATTATTGCCTCCGGCAAAGAGAAAGAGTTTGTCGGTGATATCAAACTGTACACCCAAATCACCCCGAAAATTGTTGTCATCATTGCCGAAGCGGTTGTCATCGCTGAAGTAGCGCAGTTCGGTTTCAAAGGTGATGCGGTCGGGGATGGAATTGACGGTCTCCAAGGTTTTGGAGGTTTGCTTAACGGTATTTTTTGTGGATTTGGAAAATTCGGTATCGTAAAAGATATCATGCACCAGACCTTCTTCACGGTTTAGCATGTCATTTACGCGGATGGAGGCTTGCTTGAAGTTATTCGACATGAGGCGGATATCCGAGATGGTGGCATGAACATCTTCGCGGTTTTCTTCGACGAGAGTTTCCAACTTTGCGATCATGTTGTTGGCGCGTCCGATGGAATCTTCCAGTTTGCCGGAAAAGCCTTTCATCTCACGCACCACGTTGATGGCATCAGGCATCAATTCGTTGCGGATACTGCTTGTAATGACAGCGGTGTTTTCGATGGTGGAATCGATATTCCGTTCGTTGCGTTTCACGAGTTTTTGAGTGTCGACAATGAACAACTCAGCGGTAGCGATGGTGGATTTGAGATCGGCGGAAGCGACTTCAAGGTTGTTCATGATAGTCATGATGCTGCCGGTGGCACCGCCTACCAAATTGTTAACATTTTCGGAGATGCTGCCTAGGTTATCGACCAATTTATTGATGTTGCTGGGGAGTTCAGGATCGCCGAAGATTTTATTTAACCCTTGAACGGTTACGGTTAATTGTTCGGTTAGACCAACAACATTTTGAATCACGCGGTCGAGTTCGTATTGGGATATTCCTTCCAATTTGGTTTCTTTGGTGGCAGGCTGCTCCTGACCAAACGAGATATCAAGATATTTTTCGCCCATCATGCCCATGGTTTGAATGAAGGCTCTGGAATCAACCGATATGCTCGCTTCATCGTTGACTTTCACTTGCACCTCGATCAATTTTTCGGGCGCGGGGTCGGCGATGGTCACGATATCAATCCCGCTGACTTCACCGACATCCACCCCTTTTTGTTTCACAGGAGCTCCCATTTCCAGCGTGCCGATGTTTTCAAAATAGAAGTGAAAGGTGCGGTCACCCTGCGCGAAAAAGCGTGTGCCCATGTTGACGGTGAAGAACAAAAACACCACCAACACGGCGACGACAAACAATCCTAACATGGCTTCTTTATTCATTGGCAATCCTTATAAGTTGGAAAGCGGACCGTCCGCTTTGCCGTTGACAAACTGATGAATGATTTCGTTGTCGGTATCACGAACTTCTTCCGGTGTTCCGGTATAAATGATTTTTCCTTCAAACAGCATGGAAAAGGTATCGGCCACTTTGAACGCGCTTTGCATATCGTGTGTGATGATCAGCGATGTCACGTGTAATTCATCCGCCAATTTGATGATGAGATCGTTGATGGCATCCGAGGTAACGGGGTCGAGGCCGGTGGTCGGTTCATCGTACAGCAAAATTTTGGGGTGCTGTAAAATCGCGCGCGCCAGACCCACCCGTTTCTTCATCCCCCCGGAAAGTTCGGATGGCATTTTGTGGACGACATCTTTCAGGCGTACGGTTTTGAGCACTTCTACCACCCGGTCTTCGATTTCATCGTGATCCAGTTTGCCTTCTTCGTACAGGGCAAAGCCGACGTTATGGAGTACATCCATTGAGTCAAACAAAGCGGCGTTTTGAAATAAAAGCCCGATCTTTTTACGTACATGCAGCAGTTCCCGTTCATTGTACTTCGCGATTTCTTCACCATCGACGTAGACGTTGCCGCTGTCGGGTTTTAACAGGCCGCAGACGTGTTTAATGGTGACGCTTTTCCCTTCCCCACTGCGCCCCATGATGACACGGGTTTCTCCGGCGTTGACGGTTAGATTGCAACCGCGCAGGATGCGTTTGCCTCCAAGAGTGATCGAGACATCCTCCAAGCGCACCATTTCTTGTTCGGTTGTTTTGGCAACATCCGGGGCGGAAACGGTTACTTCTTCCGGCGCTATGGAAAGAGTTGAATGATCCATGAGGTTAAGAAGAAATTCGCGATCAGAATGAGGATCGATGCGGTGACAACGGAATCTTTGGTGGCTTCTCCAACGCCTTGGGCACCGAACCCGGTATTGAACCCTTTGTAACATCCTACGATAGCCACAATCATCCCAAAGAAAATGGTTTTGAAGATACCGGAAAGATAATCTTGAAGAACAAGCCATTTCCACAGGCTGCTGACGTATAGGCCAGGAGTAATATTCAGCACCGTCACCCCGACAAAAAAACCGCCCAATATCCCGACCGCGATGGCTAAAACCGTGAGCATGGGAAACATGACGACACACGCAATAAAGCGGGGCACGACCAAATAACTAACGGGATTGGCGCCCAGCGTTTTGAGGGCATCGATTTGCTCGGTGACTTTCATGGTTCCAATTTCGGCGGTGATGCCTGCCGCAATCCGGCCGGCTAAAACGATTGATGTTAAGACCGGGCCAATTTCCCGGGTAAAGCCGATGGCGGAGATGCCGCTGGAGTAGATCTTCATTCCCAGGGGTTTCAACTGTACTCCAGTCTGTAATACGAGAACCATTCCCGTGAAGGATGCCGTAATGAGGGCGATGGGCAGCGACATAATGCCGATGCTGATCATTTGTTCCATCGTCAAGCGGATACGGAAAGGGCGTTGGAAACACATCAATAGGGTTTGGAGAAACAAAGATACCAAAGCGCCAGTGCTGAAGAAAAACGTGACGGTTTGCTTGCCTATGGAGGATAGGAAAGATTCGAAGAGCCGTGGCGGTTGCTTTATGATAGTCGTCTCATTCGGCATAGGAAAAAGAGAATGAGGTCTAACCGCCTCATTGTATATTTCCGGTTCATAACGTTTGGTTTCAAAGGTTGTAACGCATGAATTTGGTTCGGATTTACGCCACAACCGCTTCTTCTTTTGCTTTCAATTCATCGATATATTTTATTGCTTCGATGGCAGCAGTCACGCCGTCTCCGGCGGAACTGACCATCTGGCGTGCCGCATCCGCCCGGCAGTCTCCACATGCAAACAACCCAGGTATCGAGGTCCGCATGGATAAATCGACTTTCATCAGGTTATGCTCATCCAGCTCGACCATATCTTTTACCAGCCAAGTATTGGGGATATGGCCGACGAAGATAAACACCCCGTCGATGGGATGTTCTTTGACTTCACCGGATTTCGTATTTTCCAACGTCACTTTTATGACTTTATTGCCGTCACTGTGAATCTCATTTAATTGCGTATCCCAAATAAAATCGATTTTTTCATGATCAAAGGCGCGCTGTTGTAAGACTTTGGTTGCACGAAGTTCATCCCGGCGGTGAACAATGGTGACGGTTTTGGCGAAGCGGGTAAGGAACAAACTTTCTTCAACCGCCGCGTCTCCACCGCCGACGACGATGATATCTTTTTCCCGGAAGAAGAATCCATCGCAGGTCGCGCAATAAGAAACGCCGGTGCCAACGTTTTTGTCTTCGCCGGGAATATCCAATTTGCGGGGGTCGGCACCCATCGCGCAGATGATGGTACGGGTATGCATATCGCCTTGGTCAGTAACGAGAGTAAAGGTTTTATCGTCATTCACTTTAATTTCTTGAACTTCAGCGGTTTTCTTAACCGTGCCATATTTTTCGGCCTGTTTCAGAAAAAGATCAGCCAATTTCGGGCCGGTTTCGCCCTCGGGAAAGCCGGGATAGTTTTCTACGATTTCCGTAAGGGATATTTGCCCACCCACCGGCCCTTTTTCCAATACGACGGTGTCCAGTTGCCCTCTTGAGGCGTAGAGTGCCGCGGCCAATCCGGCCGGTCCGGCCCCGATAATAATCGTGTCATGCATCTGAATTCTCCAATGTATGTGATTCAAATCAGGTATAGTATAGCCCGTGTATGGTTGATAACAAATCAATGTTGATTTATCGTAAATAACGCAAGGATTGTATGCCAAATTTCGTAGAGAAAAAGTGGGGAGAAGATTAATGAAAATCATAGGGATGACTCGCGGATTATTGTTGCCGTTTATTTTATTGGCAAGCGCTTTTCATACAGTAGTAGCAGAGCAAAGCATAACCGGTTCCGAAATTCGAAATCAACTCAAAAAAAACGCCGGGCAGGCCAATCAAGCGTTGATTCAGTGCTGGGATTATATGCACGGCTGGCTGGATCACCGCGACCCGGAATCCGGTTTGATTCCACGAAACTTGACCGGATCTTGGTTTTGGAACGCGAAAGACGCCGCCGCGGATAATTATCCGTTTATGGTATTAACCGCGGCTTTGACCGACCCTCATATTTTTGAAACAACCATGAGAGATATCCTGGCAACAGAGATTCGGTTGACCAACCGGGTTGAGAACCTTCCGGATGATTATGATTTTGACAAAAAAGGGTTTCGAACGGAAGAAGCCGATTTAGACAGTATGATTTTTGGCGGTTCAGAATACGTCAAAGATGGTTTAATGCCGCTAACCGAATGGCTGGGTAAGAGTCCTTGGTCTAGCCGAATGATAGGAATCCAAAACTCTGTTTGGAAGCATGCGCCCATCGATACCCCATTCGGAAAAATCCCTTCTAATAGCCATGAAGTCAATGGCGAGCAGTTGCAAGTACTTTGCCGCTTGTATTGGATGACGAAGAACGCGGCCTATCTGGATTATGCGTTTCGGCTGGCGGATTATTATTTCAGCGGGCATATCCCCACCGATGAGGACAAACTGCGGCTGCGGGATCATGGTTGTGAAGTCATCAGCGGGTTGACGGAGGTATATTATCTGGCATCAAAAATCGATGAAGAACGCTACCGAAAATATCAACCGGCAATGCACAGGATGCTGGATACGATCTTGCAGCATGGCCGCAATGAAGACGGCATGTTCTATAACGAAATCAATCCCCAAACCGGTGAAATTCTAAACAATAATTTATCTGACAATTGGGGGTATGACTATAACGCTTATTTAACAGTTGCCATGATCGATGATAAGCCGGAATACAAAGAAGCGGTTGAGCATGTGTTGAGCAACATTCACAAGTACCTTGATTACGATTGGGAACGCGGCAGCGCGGATGGTTACGCGGACAGCATTGAAGGCGGCCTGAATCTGTTGAACCGTATCCCGGTTGAGAGAGCGTTTCAATGGGTGGATGATTCCATGCAGTTGATGCTCGATATCCAACGGTATGACGGGATTGTTGAGGGCTGGCACGGCGACGGAAATTTTGCCCGCACCGCGATTATGTACGCGTTGTATAAATCGCAGGGAACGTGGGTTTCCAACTGGAGAAAAGATGTTCGGTTGGGCGGTGTGATGCAGGATGATACGCTGCATCTGCAACTTTCGGCGGATTGGCCTTGGCAGGGGAAAATCCACTTTGATATTGCGCGCCATCAAGAGCATTTGAATATGCCGGATGACTATCCGCGGATCAATCAGTTTCCAGAATGGTTTACGGTAAATTTGGATAGTGAATACAAAATTTTTGTAAATGATCATGAATCCGTTGTAAGCGGGAAAGCACTTCTTGAAGGAATGGCGATGAAAGCCGGGCCGCAGGAGCCGGTTCAAATTTCCGTAACCAAAATTGCGGAATAAGGGTATAATTGGTGAATGAACAAAAAGACGGAACAATGGCTTATACAGGCGGATTATGATATGGAAACCGCCGAGTTTATGCTCCAAGGCGGCCGGAATATCTATGCCGTTTTAATGTGCCATCAATCTATTGAGAAAGCGTTGAAGGGTTTGTATTACGAAAAATTAAATAAAATACCACCGAAGATACATAATTTACTTACTCTGATAACAAGTAGTGGTATAAAACCACCAGAAGATATCTTGTATTGGATTGCCAACATAAACGAAGCGAACATTTCCACACGTTATTTTGAAAATTTTTTTGAAGTGCAAAAACTCTACCCGGATACCAAAGTACAAAGAATGCTCACAGATGGAAACGAGGTAATGAAGTGGATAAAAAGCAAGTTATAGAGATCATAAACCGTTTCCATCAGATATTAGAAACAAAAAGTATTTCTCCTGCAAAAATAGTTTTATTCGGTTCATTTGCGAGAGGGAATTATACGGAGCATAGCGATATAGATTTAATTGTTGTATCGGATGATTTTATCGGCAAAGATTATTGGGAACGGATTGATATCCTGTCGGAAGCAATCTGTGAAATCTTTGAGCCAATTGAAGCAACAGCCATGACTTGTGACGAATGGGAGCATGGGGATTCGTTTATCCGTGATTTCGCTCAAGACGGCGAAGTGATCACTTCCAGTTAATTATTCATCCATGGGTTGCTTTAATTTTCATCCACATCAAATTCTTAAATTTTGAATTGATGCTAGAATTCCAATGGATAAAAAGCAAGTTATAGAGATCATAAACCGTTTCCACAATATTTTAGTAAAAAATGGAATAAAGCCAGCCAAAATCATACTATTTGGCTCTTTCGCTAGAGGAAATTACCGGGAAGACAGCGATATAGATTTAGTCGTCGTATCTGATGATTTTATTAATAAGGGATATTGGGAACGCATTGATATTCTAACAGATGCAATCTATGAAATCTTTGAGCCGATTGAAGCAACAGCCATGACTTGTGATGAGTGGGAACACGGGGATTCGTTTATCCGTGATTTCGCCCAAGACGGCGAAGTGATCACGACTAGCTGATTGATACTGCTTTAGTTGCACTACCATTGTTAACATGCTTTGTTAAAATATTTCAATTTCGTACCTACTATAAAAGGAACCCTAGAGTCGATATGGCAGGAAATCCATTACTAGGCTTTGACACCCAAATCGATGCGCTGCGTGAGACCGGCGCCATGCTGTATCAACGCGGATGGTCATTGGGAACCAGCAGCAATTACAGCGTGATTGTCAACCGTGATCCGCTGCAGTTGCTGATTACAGCCAGCGGCAAAGACAAAGGCAGATTAACCCGTAACGATTTTGTCGTTGTTGGCGAAGACGGTAAACCAATATCTGAAGGACAACCGAAATCGTCCGCGGAAACATTTCTTCACATCATCGCGGCGCAGCAGTTGGAGGATGTGGGGTGCATTCTGCATACGCATTCGGTATGGAGCACGCTGCTTTCGGACCGGCATTTTGCTGAGGGAGGGCTTGCAATCGATGGCTATGAAATGCTGAAGGGATTGGAACGCGTCAAGACGCACCTCCATTCCGAGTGGGTTCCAATCTTTGAAAACACACAGGACATTCCATCATTGGCGAAAGAGGTAGCCGCTAAAATGCAATCCGAACCGGACCGCATAGCGCATGGCTATCTTATTCGCAAGCATGGTTTATACACATGGGGAAAAACGGTGGAAGAGGCAAGGCGCCATATTGAGATTTTTGAATTTTTATTTGAGTGTATGGGACACAAATTGATGCTGGAAGGCACCCTTCCCCCATCCACTCCTTTTGCCGTAGAATAAAAGTTTAACCTTAAAATTTAAGGAGAAGAATTATGGCACGTATTCGGATACAAGATGAAAACCGTGAGATTACGGATGTGCAGGAAATGAGAGCGTTTTTGAACCAATATGGGATTTGGTACGAAAAGTGGGATGTGGAAGGCCGACTTGGCGAAGACGCGACCGATGAAGATATTCTGAACACCTATGAGCCCGAGATCAACCGTCTGAAAGAGCAAGGCGGTTTTGTGACAGCCGATGTAATCAACGTAAAGCCCGATACCCCCGGCCTTAATGAAATGCTGGCTAAGTTTAATAAAGAGCATACCCACAGCGAGGATGAAGTTCGTTTTACCGTCCAGGGCGGAGGCGTGTTTCATATCCATCCGGATAACGCTCCGGTTTTTGCTGTTCAAGTGGAAAGCGGCGATCTGATCAATGTTCCCAACGGCACCAAGCATTGGTTTGATTTGTGCGATGACCGCAATATTCGCTGCATTCGCTTGTTCCAAGACCCATCCGGTTGGACACCGCATTACACGGAAAGCGATATCCACACCAACTACACTCCGCTTTGCATGGGGCCGCAATATTTCCCCAAACAAGCAACCATGAAACCGGCGGTTGATATTTAATGATATTCACCGGACGCGGCATATTGCTTGATATTGAAGGGACCACGTCATCGATCGATTTCGTGTATGATGTGATGTTCCCATACGTACGGCGTGAATTGGACTCGTTTTTGGATGCCAATTGGAACACGACCGATGTCATCGCCGCTTGCGATAGGATCGCGGTCGATGCGGGCCATGCATCGCTGGAAGCATGGGCCGGAAAAAACAAAAGCGATGATGAACTGAGGCAATTGGTACGCAAAGAAGTTATCCGCCAGATGGATGAGGACGTGAAAGCGACCGGACTCAAGCAACTGCAGGGGCTTATTTGGAAAGCCGGATTCGGCAGCGGCGAAATGAAGGCTCATTTATATGAGGATGTGAAACCGGCAATCGAAAAATGGTACAAAGCGGGGATCGAAATCCGTATTTTTTCATCGGGCAGCGTGGCCGCACAGAAGTTATTTTTTGCGCACACAATCAAAGGCAACTTACTGAACTTCTTTAGCGGCCATTATGATACGACGACCGGCTCGAAGAAAGAGGCGGATAGCTACAGACAGATTGCGCAGGAATTTAAGTGCAAGACGTCCGATATCCTATTTATAAGCGATATTGTGGAAGAACTGGATGCCGCCCGAGAAGCGGGAATGGAAACCGCGTTAAGCGTGCGGCCGGAAAACAAGCCCCAGCCGGAGACTGATCATCCCAAGGTATCTTCGTTTGATGAGGTGAAGCTATAACAACAAGCAAACTCAACTTTACACAGGTTTAATAACTCACGTTACGCACTAAATTATGATATGCCCGTTTTCCTAATCTTTCGCTGAATCTATCACCCTCGCCCACCGGGAGAGGGCCGGGGTGAGGGTTCGGG
>CAYVAZ010000171.1:0-10883 GCA_964449065.1 uncultured bacterium | reverse complement strand
TTACAGTTTGATTTTGGTGATAATGAGGGAGTTCAATTCTCTTTATTGTATTTTATGATAGAATCTATATCTTTTATTACATCAATGATAGATCTATTGTTTATTTTTAGCAATAATGGGCATAAATCATGATAATTTTTATCCATTCTCCACATTCCACTCCTTATTTTTTGACTTTGGAAAATGTTTATTTTTCCATTAAAATTATCTGAATCAGCAGAGAATTTTTCTATATTATATCTGATTACTGCTTCTATTTTTTTGGGTTTAGTTAATTTTAAATCTGTTCGTATATCTTTTACTTTTTCATATATATCTTTTAGAGGACGATAGCCTTTACTTGTTTCTTTACCTAACTCATAAAATGCATAAATAATACTTGATACCCAATACTTTTCATTATTCAATGCAGTTTCCATTTGAGTTCTCCTTAATTATTTCTTAAATTTGCAATGAGTTGCCAATTACTTGAATTTGGAAATAAACATTCCCAAAACATCCAGCCATTAACTGGATTACCAGTTATAGATACTGCAGCAGATGAAGGGGATGTGAACCTCTTTCCATTCAATAGCAATGCACCATTATCAACGTGAGCTGCATAAGATTGTCCTTTATATATTGCTTTAAATTTTGTTCCATGAGGAAAAGTTACCCCTTTACATACCCAAGGTATTCCATTGTTTTCGACTTTTTCAGTCTTATGGTTGTTTTTGGAATTAGTTTTTCCTAATCCAAGCAAATTACGAATTACGTCATTCTCTGAAACAGATTCTGATTCTCTTAATGCCGTTAATTCTTTAAAAACCTCAAAATCAACGTTTATTGCAACCATCCTAATACTCCTGCTATAAGATATAGGAGAAATAGTAGTATATTAAGAGTTGTATGTCAAGGATTATCTTTAACAAAAAAAGGGGTGCTTCACAGCACCCCTTTTCATCATTTCAATTGGATTGAACCCTACGCAACCAAGCTCTTCACCTTCTGATAGGCCTGATACATCTTGTTGCTCTCAATCTGACGCAGGCGGTAGCCCAAGCTGTTGACATACTCCTCTTTGTTGACAACCGGGTTGGCATCCAAATAGGTGGCATTGTAGAGATTGGTCACCATCTCTTCCAATATTTCCGGATGCTTTCTAAGATACTCATCCTTCGCCATGTTCAACAAGTGCTCTTTGCTAAAGCCTTCAAAATGCGCCAGCGTATGCAGAAACTCCCAGAAGACAAAGTAGGGATCGGCCTTGGCTTGCAGCGCGTGCACGCCTTTGGGGCGTTCCAACTTATCTAAAATATTTTCCTTGTGCACAAGATGATAAATCTTATAGTTGTCATAAAACGCCATCGGGTTGATCTTGATGATGCCGACCGGCTTGGGCAAATCGCAGATCAAATCCAGCGTTTCCATGTTGTCTTCTTCCAGTTCAAGCGGGTTATAGCCAATGAAGTCAACCAGCAGCTGAATGCCGGAATCCAGAATGTTCTGGATGGTCTTGCAGGTTGATTCTTTCGGGTGGCGGCGGTCATAATATTTGCGCAAGGTGCGCTGGCTTCCGGATTGAATCCCCATAATAAGGTAGTTAAGCCCAGCATCGGCCAACAGCTTTAGGATTTCCGGGTCACCCGTGTTGGGGTGAGTGTATCCAAAGAAGGGCAGGGCGATCTCGGTTTTGTAACGCGGGCTGAACTCTTGGTGCCACTTTTTGTTGAGCGGAAACACATCGTCATAAAACTCAATGCGCTCAATCTGCCACGGCCAGGTTTTGAGGCGGTATCTCAATTCGCTTAGAACGTTATCGACAGACCGCCTGCGTAAAAAGCGGTCGCCGGAATACATCACGTCATCGTGTCCGCTGCAACAGTACGTGCAGGTGAAGGGGCAGCCGCGTGTCGCCATGATGATGAAGTTGGAGTACAAGTGGCTCTTGGGCGGATAGGGCGGTGAAGTAATGATATCGTTGTGAATCACAACGTATTTGTTTTCCAGTTCAAAATCCGGGAAGGGATAGTTATCCAGGTTCTTTTCCAACTTCATGGTCGGCATCCGGGTAATGTCTCCGTTGCCCTTGTTGGTCCAAATACTTTCCACTTCCGGATACTTCACGCCTTTATCAAGTTGGTTCACCAATTCCAACACCGGGAACTCGCCTTCGCCGGTGCAGAGAAAGTCGCAGTATTTAATATTCTCGTTCGAGTTGATGGTCGAATCGACACCGCCCCACATCACAGGGATGCCGAGTTCTTCTTGAATATGCTTGGTGATGAACTGCGCCAACCCAAAACTGACGGAGGAGAAAGACATCCCCACCAAATCAGGCTTTTGTTCACGCAATAGGTCAAGAAGCAAGTCAAGTTCCTGCTTGGTGGTATAGGTGCAGAAGCCGTAATACCCGCCGTCATTCTGCTCAGGCGGTGGCGGCACTTCCTGCGGAGAAATATACTCCACCCCTTTGAAGATAATGATATTCGATTCATGCCCGGCTTCCTGCAAGACGGATGACATATAACGGATGCCGAGGGCATATTCGTCGTAAAGTGGAATCCATGAAATTCGCTGCATAACGACCTCTCTTTATTCAGTTTAGAAAATAGTTACGTTCATCACCTTGTCAAGCAAAAACAATCTCATTTAAAGTTGACATTATAGATCAACTTTAATTTTTCGTCTATGCCAAATTAGCGGTTTTTTGCCCGCCGTTACCATACACCCGCGCGCGGTTCGGGCACCAAAAAGCGGTGCGTTCCAGGCGGTTGAGGTATATTTTTTTGTAAGATAGAGTTTTGCAGGTAATTATGCAAGTAGAATCCCGGATTTTTTGTATCCGGGAACAAGGTTTTTAGCCCATAAATTCGCTCGAGCGAGATATTGTGCTGATAGACCAAATAGGCGATGGTTTGATACAACCCTTTTTCCTGCTCTTCGCTGAACATTTGGTTGTCGTAATCACCCAGTATGCAGATGACAACATAACCTTCGAGATCGTAGCGGGGATATTTGTGCTTGGCCAGCCGCGCTTGAAGAGCGGTTTTTTTATCCACATCGGTGTAGCGCATGGTGAACGGATCGCCATAATGCAGCCGCGCGGGGGCAATGGGGTTGCGCCCGCTATATACGCTGCCGGTTGGATCGATAAAAAAGTGAAAGGGCAGATCGCCCTGATGATTTTTGCTGGTATGGTATGAATCCAGCATGTTGCGCAGATAGGTGAGGGGGGAAATGCCGTCATAATCCGCGCCAGTATCCATCACGATGATGCCGGTGGGTTTGTGCGAGGGAAGCGTCCCGGCGGGCATGGGGCCAATAATGTTTCGCGGCACCGTGCGCGGCGGCAGCGGTTTGCCTTCATTGGTTTCAACAATCCCAAAATATTCGTTGCCGTCGGTCGTGCACGAGAGCAAGGCCATGATGAGTGCTAGAGTGATGATTGATGAGTAGAAACAATGTTTATGTGTCATTATGGTTGGTATTCTCTTACAAGATCGCTTGATGCTTCATGCCAAACAGTATCAATGTAGCGGGGAAATGACAAGTGGCCTTTAAAAAATTCTAATTCAATAATTGAAATGAATACAGATCGACTCTTACGATTTTTCGTATTAAATAAAAGTGTTTATCCAAAGTATAGATTTTGCACTGATTTTGGATTGCGTTTTGTATAATCAATAAATCTGGAATACCAATTCCATTTAACCCGGATTTTAAACATTTCACTTGATAATCTCTAATGGTTTTCCAATTGATCTGTAATGGTATATGGTGTACTTCTTTCAGTTGATCGATGACTTTAAATCTCTTTCGAACTTGTAATGGAGGAATTATTTCTGCAAGGATAACTTCGTTAATTGCAACAATATTCTCTTCAATTAACGTATCCAATTCTGAAGTTCGGGTTCCACTTCGAAAGTAATCGATCCAAACCGAAGAGTCTACAAGAATGTGCATTATTTTCGGTCTCTTAACGTATCCAAATCAATATCCAATTCAATTTCTCCTTTATATTTTTTTAACCCTTGTATTTTATTTTTTTGGATCAATTCTTTTAAAGCCAAAATTATCGCTCCCTTTTTTGTCTCGGATTTTGTGATTTTCATGGCTTCCTTCAATAAATCATCAGGCAAATCAAGTGTTGTTCTCATGGTTATCTCCAAAAGGTTATGCAAAATATCATATATGTTTATGCATATTATACAAATAGTATTTTAGTAGTATTTTGGAGTTGTGGGAGTCATGCCAAAAGATACTCAAATCGTAGAAGGTTTCGCCCAAGCCCTTGATGCGGAGGATGATCCCACCGCAGAATCCCTCCTCGCTGAGTCACGTGCCTCCATCTGCCAGGGAAGATAGAGGCGTTAATCGTGTTTAAAAAGATGGCGCGTGATCAGAAGGTATAGCCAATATAGGAAAAGTCCACTTTCTTAATCAATCAAAAATCCATTCAGAACGGCTGACTCTTTAAGCACCTCATAGATTTCTATCTTTCGCAATCCCTTTAAGGCGATGTATTCACCATTCGGAGAAAACATTGCTTCCATGATTCCAAAATCAAGTTCTGGAAAGGTATGTATCCGTTTTGGGGGATGATTTGGACCAAGAGAGTACAAATGATTTTGACCATTAGAATGAACAAACAGTTTTGAACCATCATTTGATAAGAATAATAAAGTGTGTATGGGAATGTCAAGTTTGTATTCGAAGAGGGTATTTCCTGTTCGAATATCCACCGCTGTTATCGTATTCTCATTGTTAAACCCATACAGAGTTATTCCATCCCGACCAATACGCGCACGGTTTAGGTTGTAAGGGTGTGATAATTCCAAGTTTTGTCTATTGATTATAACATATTCAGATGCATTTCTGACAGATGCATAGATTTGTTGATCATTTGGTGTGAACTGAATATGAGAAACAATATCATCGATTTTTGTATCTACTGTAGTAATGAATTCTCCGTTAGTGTTGTCCCATAGAAAAATAATTCCATTGATGCTGGATGCGGCAATCGTGCCGTTATTCGAAATCGCGGATGCGCCAAAATAGGGGAAAGGAGTAAAGAATTCTTGCGGAGAAAAATGTTCAAAATGTTCAAAGGTTTGTAATTGCGAGTCGTTTTCGATATCCCACATATAAACGTTTCCACCACCATTGGCAACAATCATTGAGTCATCTGAAGATATATCCAAGGAATGCATAGTTCCTCTTCCTCGTCCCCGTGCTATATCAAAGAGTTCATGGATCATTTCACCTGTTCGAATATCCCATACTCGCACAAACCCCCAATCGCCTGCAAGCGCAATCTTTTGACTGTCTGAAGTAAAGTCTATATCATAAATGTTATATGGCCTATTTTGGTACAGCATTTGGATGGATAAGTTAGGCTTATTTTGCGAATGAGAAACGAATGGAATAAAGAGGAATAATACAAAAAATAATTTGATGTACATTGGGTGTCTCTAGACTGCATTTTTTTAAACAATTTTGGAA
The DNA here is from genome assembly GCA_964449065.1 of uncultured bacterium. Lineage (GTDB taxonomy): Bacteria > Hinthialibacterota > Hinthialibacteria > Hinthialibacterales > Hinthialibacteraceae > CAYVAZ01. Next base: position 5,399 of record CAYVAZ010000171.1, on the reverse strand, counting down.
TTTCACATTGAAATTCCTACTCAGAAATTTATCACAGACATATCCAAATGTCAAATATAATTATATTCAATATCATAAGGCTGCGGCTGTATTCCTAAAGCGCTATGCTCAATAGAGAAGACGATACTTCTGCACTTCCCAATGTGGCAAAGATTCCTTGCCATTTGCTATAAATATGAGGTTTTCAAATTTTCCATAAAGGCATCTTCACAAAATGTTGTTATTGAGAATCTCACAATGTGGATTCCGTCGGCAGCGGGATGCAGGGTTCGCTTTCGCAGGTGTGAACTTCTACCGTAATGTGGACAAAATCGTGGATCCCTTTGATCAACTCTTTATAGTGATCCGGCGGCTGGGGATAGTGCGTAACCACCGAGACGATCAACAAGGTGTGTTTGGGGTTGATATACCAGCCGTGCAGATCGACCACACGGTTGTCCCTATCCGTTTCGATGGCTTTCACAATTTTGTTTTTGGTTTCGGCATCGATACTGCGGTCCAGTAAAATTTGGCTGCTTTGTTTGAGAAGCCCATACGCCCATTTCGAAATCACAACCGCGCCGACCACTCCCATAAGCGCGTCCATCCACAGCCAGCCGAAATACCGCCCGCACAGCAGAGCCGCGATGGCCAAAATCGATGTAAACGCATCCGCCAGCACATGGTAATACGCCGCGGTTAAATTGTGGTCATGGTGATGATGGTGGTCTTGATGGTGGTGGTCATGGTGATGACCGTGGCCGTGAGAATGGTCGTCATGCAGCATCAACACACTGATGATGTTGACGATCAATCCAACAATGGCAACGAGAATGGCTTCGGTGAACATGATCGATTCCGGCGAGATCATCCGCATGATGGATTCCACCGCCATCATCAGCGCGACCACAGCGAGCGCGACCGCGCTGGCAAAACCGCCAAGCACACTGACCTTTCCGGTACCGTAGGCATATTGGGGGTTGTCTTTATGCTTTCGCGCATATTGATAAGCAAAAATCGTGATCGCGAACGCCGCAACGTGAGTTGCCATGTGCCAGCCGTCAGCCAAGAGGGCCATTGAGCCGAATACGGTCCCGGCGGCAATCTCGACAACCATGGTGACTGCCGTCAAAGCGAGCACAAAAAGAGACCGCCGCTCTCCGGATTGATAATCGATATGAAAATCGTGTTGGGGTTGCCATTGTTCCAAATTGTAGATATGCATGTCTTACTCCGTACAATATCAATTGCCAGTCAATAGAATAAGATAAAATGATAAACATAACGTATTATATCAATTATATCGGATTTCCCAATGTTTTCGATTGAGAATTAATTGAGATAGAGGCAGACGGTTAAACACAAAACCGCTGGTTATAAAAGTGGCACAAAAATGAATTCAGCATTGAAAATAATTGTGTGTAATCATTAGTGAAATGCTCTGATTGGTGTGATCTGAACTTCCGGTTTGGAGTGAGCCCCGTCCTTCCAAAACAACATACTTTTGATAACTGATCAAGAATATCGTGCGAATTCTATTAACCATTCGCTAATATTGTGATAAAGTTTACTGAGTTTATCACAGTCTAATTTGCAATTGGGGAGTATTCGGATAATGAAAAATGGGAATTTATCCGTTTTAATAGGTTTTTTTACGATGGCTGTCATCTCAGCAGAGACAGCAAATGCAGCAAAGGCGGAATTCACCGCGGAAGGCATAGAGTTCTTCGAAAAGAAAATCCGCCCGGTGCTGATTGATAACTGCTACACCTGCCATGGTGAAAAACAGCAAATCGCAGGACTGCGGTTGGATGCCTACAGCGCCATGCTCAAAGGCGGCGAGACCGGACACGCGGTGGTTCCGGGTGAGCCAGAAAACAGCCTGCTCATCCGCGCGATCAGCTATGAAGATGATGTCTTTAAAATGCCTCCCACCGGCAAGCTCCCCCAAGAGGATATCGACAACCTCACGCTCTGGGTCAAGATGGGTGCCCCTCACCCCAACCCCGGTGATGAAGACATCGCGGCAAGCGGCGAAGAGTTTAACCTGGAAGAACGTAAACAACATTGGTCCTTTCAACCGCTGATGGATGTTGATATCCCCAATGTGAAGAATAAGGAGTGGGTTCAGTCTCCCATTGATGCGTTTGTGTTGGAGAAGCTTGAAGCGGCGGGGATGACCCCGGCGGATGAAGCGGATAAGCGTACTCTCATTCGCCGTCTTTCGTTTGATTTGGTGGGATTGCCCCCAACACCGGATGACGTGAAAACGTTCTTGCAGGATGATAGCGAATTGGCATACGCGCGTTTGGTAGAACGCTTGCTCGACTCTCCCCATTACGGCGAACGCTGGGGACGCCACTGGCTGGATTTGGTGCGCTATGCCGAAACCGACGGGCATGAGTATGACCGCGATAAACCCAACATCTGGCGCTACCGCGATTATGTGATCCGCGCCATGAATGAGGATGTGCCTTACGATCAATTCTTGGTGGAACACATGGCGGGCGATCAACTCAAGAATCCCCGCGTCAATCCTGAGACCGGATTGGCGGAATCTCCCATCGGCACCGGCTACATGTGGTTGGGAGATGTGGTCAACAGCCCGGTCGATTCATTTAAGGCTCATGCGGACCGGTTAGAAAATCAAGTGGATGTGTTCGGCAAAGCGTTTATGGGCTTAACCCTTGCCTGCGCGCGCTGCCATGACCATAAGTTTGACCCGGTCACACAAAAAGATTATTTCGCGCTGGCAGGAATCTTTCAAAGCAGCCGCCCCCGGCAAAAGGCGCTGACTCCCCCGGAAACCAAAGCGAAATACCAACGCGTCAGCGAAAACGCCAAACGCATGGACCGCTCCATTGTTGAAGCGGTGATGAAACCGATGGTCGATAAAACGGAAGAATACCTTTTGGCTGCCAATGATGTGATACAGGCCTATTATCAAAATAAAAACAAACCGAAAGACATCATTTTGGATGACTTTGAAGATGGAACGTATATATTCTGGGTGGCGGAAGGTGAAGCGTTCCGCCACGCACCGCCGATCGCGGTTGGCGTGTTTCGGGAGTATGAGTTGGATAACTGGCGCGGCAGCTTTGTGGCCGATTCATTCCACAACAGCTCGAATGAATATACCGGAACACTGACATCCAAACCGTTTACGCTGAACCGCAATTCCGTTTCATTTATGATCGCGGGCGGTGATCATCCCAACAAGACATGTGTGAACTTAATCATTGATGGTAAAGCGGTTCGTACGGATACCGGAAACAATAGCGGCAGCCTTCGCCAGGTATTGTGGGATGTTCGTGAGTATTTGGGGCAAGAAGCCGTAATCGAAATTGTGGATGATCATACCGGAAAGTGGGGGCACATCATCGCCGATCATTTTGTGCTCACCAATAACAATGAACCTGCTTATGAAGAAGTCGTATCGGTTGCGGAAAGCAATGACCTGAATCCCCAAATCTTGCAGCATTGGCTGGAGCAGATCCGTGATGCGGATGATTCGGTATCGCCGCTGTATCCCATCCATGCCTATATGAAACCTGAGCGAGGGGATTCATTCGCGCGGTGGAAGCGCGACACGCTGAAGCGCATTCATGACCGCTTTATCCGTACCGAACGCAATGAAGATTATGAAGTTTATGAAGATTTTTTGCATGGCATGAAGAACGATTGGATCGCTACTGGAGAAGCGTTTAACCATGCGTTAACCAACCAGCCGCAGTCAATCTTTCACCGCTTTCTCAGCCGCTTTATGGGTGAGGATATGTACCGTTATGTGGAACGCGGCGGCCGCGGCTTTGTGCACAGCGGGTTGGTCTCCGATCGCTATGAAGGCGTGATGATCTCTCCCATCTTTATCTCAGAAAAGCGCTATGTGCATGTGCGCATGATGGGGACGGGCAAGGTGGATGTGGTGTCGGATGAATTTCGGGCGCGCTTCCAACGTGCCAAGAGCGAACACGAGTTTCGATGGTCTACCCATGATATTCGCATGTATGAGAAGAAGCGCAACTATGTCGAGATTGTCGATCATGACCCCGAAGGGTTTATTGTGGTCGATCAGATTGTCTTTTCGGATAACAGCCAACCCCCGCGCGGATATCTGAAAACAGAAGAGCCTGAACCATTGGATGCGGTCGAAAATCTGCTGTCGGATGAAGCGGTCATTTCATTTGAATCGCTCGCGGCTGCTTATGAACAGACCATTGCGAACGCCTTAGAAGAATGGGTCTATCACGCGAATCGAACCTATCCTATAAAAAATACCTTAATCGATTGGTGCCTGCGCGATGGCAGCCCGTACAGTTCATGGCAACTGGCGGTGGATGAAATGCGGCAGGCGCAGGATGAGCGTCTGCAAACGCTGGTGGATTACCGCGCAAACGTAGCGAAGCAGATCGGGGATATCCACTTTGCCCTTACCATGACCGATGACGATACCGGCGATATGCCTTTGCACATTCGCGGCAACCATAAGAACCATGGTGTCCGGGTACAGCGCGGGTTTTTAACCGCGTTATCGAACCGGGATTCTTTTAACCCGGGAAAATCCAGCGGCAGACTGCAAGTCGCGCGCGAATTGGTGAACAAAGGCAAGCATCTGATTGCCCGTGTGATGATCAACCGCATCTGGCTGCATCACTTTGGCGAAGGAATTGTCCGCACTCCCGATGACTTTGGTTTGCAGGGACAGCCGCCAACGCATCCGGAACTGCTGGATTGGCTTGCGGCGGAGTTCATCCGCAACGGTTGGTCTATCAAGCACATGCACCGCCTCATGCTGTTATCCAGCACCTACCGCATGGCATCGGACATGAACGAAGCATACAAAGAAACCGACCCCACCAACAAACTCTGGCATCATTTCCCGATACAGCGCATGGAAGCGGAAGTGATACGAGACAGTATCTTGGCGGTATCGGGTTCGCTGGATAAGACCCTGTTCGGCCCCAGCATCATGCCCTATATCAGCGAGTTTATGGACGGTAGAGGCCGCCCGGCGGAATCCGGCCCCTTGGATGGGGAAGGCAGACGCAGTATCTACATCAACATCCGCCGCAACTTTATGGTGCCGATGTTTTTGGCGTTTGATTACCCCCCGCCGATATCCGCCATCGGCCAGCGCGGGGTTTCCAGCGTGCCGGCTCAGGCTCTCATCATGCTTAATAACGATTTCATCTATCAACAAGCCGAACGATGGGCAAAGCGCCTGCTTGAACAAGATTTGTCTGACAAAGAACGTATCATCCAAATGTATGAAAGGGCGTTTACCCGTCTTCCGGCGGATATGGAGGTGCAAGCCATTCTCGAATTCGTAGACTCACAGCACGAATTGTATGACGAAGACCGCGAGCAAAACGCTTGGCGGGATTTATGTCACGTCATCTTCAATTCCGCCGAGTTTATAT
>CAYVAZ010000170.1:2745-10885 GCA_964449065.1 uncultured bacterium | reverse complement strand
GCTTCCGCCGCCAGTTCCGCAATGGCGAGATACCAAAGGGAATACCTATACCTATACCTATTTTCTTGGATGATGTTGCAGAAGGATTACCCCTTGACCCATGCCCTGAATGTGGCGTTTCAGATGGCGGTCTAAGTGGCGATGTATCCACCTTTCAAGAGCCAACCCGCGTACGCTCGTTCTTCCCGGAAACATGGGTGTGGATGCCGGATTTACTGACCGATGAAAACGGAAACGCAAACCTGGATTTAACCGCGCCGGATAGCATCACCACATGGAAGCTGCACGCGTTCGCCACATCGCAAAATGGAATCGGCATGACCGAAAGCCAGTTGCGCGTCTTCCAAGATTTCTTTGTCGAGCCCGATTTGCCCTTTGCCGTCACCCGTGGAGACCGCTTCCCGATGCGGGTTCGCGTCTTCAACTATGTGGATACCGATCAGGAAATCCGCATCACGTTAGAGGATGCGGAAAACTTGGGCTTGCAGAATGAAGCGGTGCAAACCATCCATGTCCCCGCGCAAGGGGTTACTTCTGTCACGTTTACTTTGCAGCCCAATGAAGTTGGGCTGTTGCCGGTCTCTTTAGTCGCGCAATCATCGCAACGGGCCGATGCCATCCGCAAAAACCTGCGGGTTGAGCCGGAAGGCGTGCGCCGCGAAATGGTGCATAACGGTGTCTTGCAGGATGGGACAGAAGTCACAGTTGATTTCTCGTTCCCGCCGGTGATTGATCCGCTTTTGGAAAGACCGGTTCCTGAATTTGAAGAAATTGTTCCCGATTCAGAACGCTATATCGTCGCGCTTACAGCAAGCCTATTAGGCCAAACCATGCAGGGGTTGGATAGTTTGCTGCAAATGCCCTTCGGCTGCGGCGAACAAAACATGATCTTCCTGGCGCCCGATATCGAAATCCTGCGCTATTTGGATGCCACCGGACAATCCATGCCTGAAGTGCAGGCCAAAGCCGAATTCTTTATTACCACCGGCTACCAGCGCGAACTTACCTTCCAACGCGGCGACGGTTCGTTTTCGGCATTCGGTGAGCAGGATGAAGAAGGCAGTTTGTGGCTCACCGCGTTCGTCCTCAACACCTTTAGCAGCGCCCGGGCGGTACGCACCATCGATGAAACCGTGTTATCTTCCGCTTCCGATTGGATTTTATCCCACCAAAAAGAAGACGGTTCATGGGAACCGGTCGGGTTTGTAATCCACAATGAGTTACAGGGCGGCTTAAACGGCAACCTGGCCTTGAGCGCGTTTGTTACGCTCTCCCTCATAGAATATGGCGAAGCCGAAGAGTCCGCCCTCGAAAACGCGCTCAACTATCTGGCATCGGAAATGACGCAGCCGGGCGTGAACTCGTATGTTTTATCGATGATTACGTACGCCCTTACACGGGCGGATCATCCCCAAGCGGAAGCCGCGTTGGAATTGCTGATGGACAATGCTATCGCGGACAGCAAGGGGCTGCTTTGGGAACCGCACCCGATTGAAACCACCGGATACGCGATCCTCTCGATGATGCGGCATGAGCGGTTGGAGGTGCAGGAAGCGTTAAACTGGCTGACCACCCAGCGCAACAGCCTGGGCGGCTATGGCGGCACGCAAGATACCGTGGTGGCGTTAAAGGCCTTAACCGCGGCCGCGATGCAGCAAAGCCGCGATTTGGATTCCAGTGTGGATATTTTGGTGGATGGCGAAGTGGCGCATACCATGACCTTTAACCAAGAAAACTTTGATGTGCTTCAACGATTAGAGATCGATGCGGCGGAAGAAATCTCTCTCCGCCAAAGCGGCAGCGGCAAAGTGCTTTATCAAATCGTGCACGCTTTCAACGTGCCGGTGCAGCCGCAGCCCATCGATAGCGGCCTGGATTTGATTGTGGATTACTCCACCGATCATGTGGAAGTGGATGACATTGTCGATGTCAACGTGTCCGTCACCTATACCGGAATCGACGAGAAAACCGGCATGGCCGTGCTGGATGTTTCCGTGCCCACCGGCTTTGAAGTGGTGCAGGAATCGTTAACGGAAGTAAGGGACAATCCCCTCATTAAACGGATTGAGCAGGCGGGCCGAAAGGTGATTTTTTACATCGATCATCTGGTGCAAGACGAACCGTTGCTGTTCGCCTTCCAAGTGCGGGCAAAATATCCCGTCCGCGCCGATGGCGGTACCAACACCGCGTTTCTGTATTATGATACCGAAGTAAGTACCGAATCCGCCAATGGCGCAGTGATTATTGAATAGTTGAATACGTTCTGCAAAGGTGGGCTGTTTCACCGGCCCACCTTCTTTCCAGCCTTCCTGCCTGGAGCATTTCAGATTTGCGTAGATGTTTTGTAGGGGCACATTGCAATGTGCCCCTACGGCAAGTGCAATACCAATTCTCTGTCTATCCAACCTTGAATTGCTCTAATACCTGATTACCTCCTGTAATTATCAAAATTTTTCAAAATTTTTCTTGACAAAAGAAATTGCCCGCACTACTGTTACTTAAGTAACTATTGGAGAAGCAAAACATGAGCAGGCCCGTCAACACCATTTTGACTTCTTGGGAAGCCAAGATCATGAATATCGTATGGGAATACGGGAGAGTCACCGCTGTAGAAATACAGGAAGCATTGAAAAAAGAAGGTTCGGAACGCAGCAATTCCGCCATTCGCAAAACATTAAGAGCATTGGAAACCAAAGGGTACTTACAACATAAAAAAGAAGACCGCAGTTATAAATATTTTACCAAATATACAAAAACAAAAGCAGAGTACGACGGGATTCAATACATTCGGGATTTATTTTTTAACGGGTCTTCAACAGAATTGATGATGCGGATCATTGATGAAGAAGACATTACACCGGAACTGATTCAGCAAATGAAAAATAAGTTGAAGAAAGATGAATAAAATGTTCGTGCCGGATTTGCATATCAGTCAACTTTATTTGGATTACGTATCGTTTCTTATCCATTGGGGTGCGGCAAGCGGTTTGCTGATTGCGTTGGCTCTAGCGATGGAACCATTCATGTCAAGCAACAATATTAAGAGCCGTATGATGTTATGGAAAATAACATTGATTGCCGTTTTCATCTTTCCATTTTTGTATGTCTTTATGGATCAAAAATATCATTTGAGCCTTGCCGTAAAGGATTTGTTAACTCATCTATCATTGCTTGGCGTATTTTTGTGGATATATGCAATAGGATTTTCCGTGAAGGCAGCGCGTTTCATACTGCAATTCAATGACCAAAGATCGTTCATAAATTCGTCCAAAATCTGCCATGCGAAATGGGTGAAACGAATCATTGCTGATCTATCCAATACCCTAAAACTAAACCGCGATATTCAAGTCCGGATCATGCCCTATTCTTATTCGCCTTTTGTTACCGGCTGCTTACAACCGGTCATCATCTTGCCGGAATATGTGCTGGAACATTTCACCCGAAGTGAAGTGCGTATGATCTTGGCGCACGAACTCAGCCACATACGCAATCATGACTTTGTGTATGACCGGATCATCACTGGTTTTCAAATTGTCCTTTGGTTTTTCCCGGGCTGGCATTTCGTAAAGCGCCGCATTGAGCGGCACCGTGAGTTGGTGTGCGATATGGATGCCATTGCCGTATGCCGGCAGCCCACCGCCTATGCCAATATGTTTGTGCATTTGGCGGAAATGCTGCAACCGCAACAGCCCCTTGAATGCGATCTTTACTTTATGAAAAAGGGGCAAAAAACGCTGGAACGGTTTGATCATATCTTGCGTTTCAACCATCAAAAACCCGAAAAAAGCAGCCCTTCTCAACAGGCCATTTTGGTTACAACGGTTTCCATTTTCGTCTTTTTACTAAGCAGCGTACAAATTTCATTAACCCAACAAGTGAATACACACCAAGTAGAGTTCCCCCGTTTGGAGGATATTGACACAACGGTTTTAGAAGTAGAGATCATTGACAACGCCTTTCCATCACTCCCTGCACCCGAACCGTTACATATACAATCCAACATCCTGCCGGAACTCGCGGCGGACGCATTGCAAGTTCGTGATGTGTATTGGATTGTAGACCAACCCGCAGGCATATTGTTTGGATACGCCATAACAAATCATGGCGCCGCGCAAGAACCTGTTTCCCAATTGGAACTCACACCCTTGGTTGCCGCATTGGCAGGGGGAAGAGAGACCCCGCCTCGAACTTTCTCATTACATGCAAGTAAAGATTCGTTTTTGTTTCTCAGTTCAATCGACCGTCACGCTATAACGGCAGATAACCCGCTGCCATTGGGTGGAATTCATATTGTAGATGTATCCAATCCTGCTGAACCAGAATTGGTAACGCAGTTCCCGGCCTATTCCGTGGGTGGAATAAACCTCATCGGAAATACGCTTTTTGCCCGTGTAACAGAGTTTGACGGCTATGACTTTTTGGATTATTTCACCGCGTTTGATGTGAGCAATCCGGCTCAAATTCAAGAGAAATGGCGGGTGCGACTCCCTCAAAACGAATTCATATTTTCAGCTGATGTTCATCCTTCCGATCCGACAATTTTGTACACGGGTGGTAAAGACATTTTTGTTTACCGCCAAACCAATGAAGAAATAACATTATTGTCCCGCTGGGAATTTGAAAACCGGAATTTCAGTATTTTGTATTTAAACGCGTTTGAGGATGGTTTATTTTGTGTGACACAAAGCAATCCTCAAAATGGACTGAATTCTGTGAATGATCCTCAAACCATCGAACACCGCTGGATACCTCTAATATCAAATGAAACAGCAAAATCCATGGTTTCCCTACCGTTTCCGAATCAGTCCCTAGAGAGAAAAGTTCATGCAAATACGTATGTATATGAACCGTATTTTTTGACGGTTATAAATGGGTCGAAAACGCGGGGAGGATTATTCATTAGTAAATTGGACAGCAAAGCCAAGTTAGTACCAGAAGCGAATTTACCGCTGGGGATCGGTGTTTTCCCCACTGCTTATGTCAATCAAGATTTGTGGATTGGCGGTGATCCATTGTTTGTATTTGTTTTGCAATCGTTTATACCGGCTTCATCGATTTATTCTTGGCAAATGTTGGAGAAATATGATGCTGACTAGGCCATCCAAAGCAACAAACGCGTTTACATTAATTGAACTGCTGGTTGTTACGGCAGTCTTAAGTATATTGGCTGCATTGGCTATCTCTACATTGTCCGGCGCAAAAATCCGGGCAGAAATTGCACAGGCAAAAACCGGTCTAAAAACCATTTCAGCATCGATTGCAATGTATCAAACGGATCACAATTCGATCCCACCTGCTCCACAACATATTCTTGGCCCCGTTCCCCGCTATGCAAAAAACCTTTTTGAACTGACGACACCTATCCCCTATTTAAAAACAATACCACAAAGCCCTTGGGCTAAAAAAAATATGCACTTGTTCAATATGTTTGATGGATATAGGCGTGAAAGAATTCAGAGCCGTACCGGGAGAAAAGTAAAAGAAGATTGGGAACAGCGGCCGGATTACCGTTATACGGAAGGCGGGTTTCTAACTAAAAATAAATCCCAGTGGACTCTTTTGAGTTATGGACCCACGAGACAATACACCCTAGAGTTATACGCTCCATCAAACGGGATTATCAGTATTGGCGGAATTTTTGTAGCGGAAACAAATGAAATAACCAAGAAAATGGAATTTTAATTTTTTTTTGCTAAATATGTTATTTAAGTAACATATAGAAAGGAGGTGAATTCGGTAGTTTGATTGCGTGACTGATCAATAAATTCAATAAGAAGTAAATAAAGGAGATGACCATCATGTTTAAGAATTCCTTCAATATTCGTTTTATCCTCATAAGTGTTTCTGCAATTTTCGTTACTGCGTTGATTGCTTATGCGAATGCACCACTCAGTACCATAAAAGAAAATGACCGGGCTTTGCGTTCCGGTAATGTGCTTTATTTATCTGTTTACACACATGAGGCCAGACCTCAAATTGACATCCAAAACATACAAGACCTAACTCAATATGCCAATGCTGTAGAACCACAAACGGTCACCTATTCAAAACATCTACGGGCGTATTTTAAAGATGATAAATTCCGTTTTGATGTGGAACGGGAACCCAGTGACTTTTATCCGGAACCAATCCATAGATCTTATATCTATGATGGTGAAAAAATCACATTGCTCGACCATGTTTTGGGGCTGGTAAATCCACGCAAACCCGTACCTTACAGAATGAGCAATTCCGGCACCCTTTATCTACCGCCACAGGCGTTGGGGTATGATGTAGATGGGGTGATGTCATTGGCGGCGGAAGTACGCAGCCAATCCGGCGAGTTGCCATCCATCCATGTGGCATCTGTGGGAAATACATCCACAATCATGGGCACATATTCCACCCCACAGTCAACAGTTGAATTGGCCAGGATTGAATATCATCCAACGTATCCAAGTCTGTTTAAACGTTGTACCTACCGGAACCCGGTTTGGGGTGAAATTGTTGATATTGAAATTAATGACATCCAGCAATACGGGGAAGTATTCTATCCCCAATCCTCAACCATTCGTCAAATCAATGCGCCATCATTAAATCAAATCGATGAAGGGGAAGTGATTTCTGAACAGGTTCTTACGGTTTTAGAGGCATCGTTCAATGATGGAAGTGTTACAGATGATCTTTTTTCAACGGAACCACCCGAAGGCTATAATATGCTGGACGGCAAAAGACCGAATTCGTAAGCTTATCAATAGCCGATGGCGGTACCAACACCGCGTTTCTGTATTATGATACCGAGGTACGTACCGAATCCGCCAATGGCGCAGTGATAATTGAGTGAAGTGATAAGAAACAGTGTGGGTAAACGAGTCGATTTGCTTGAAATATACAATGTGCTTCAGAACCGCTTCGGCCACCGCAACTGGTGGCCGGGCGATTCGAAGCTGGAAATTATCCTCGGCGCCATCCTCACCCAAAACACCAATTGGAAGAACGTCGAAAAAGCGCTCCAGAACCTCAAATCAAAACGCGTGTTGAGCTACAAAGCGCTTTCTAAACTTCCCCAAGAAGAGCTGGCAGAACTCATCCGCCCCTCCGGCTACTACAACCAAAAAGCCATCAAGATCAAAAACTTTTTACGGTTCTTACACAAAGAATACAAGGGAAGTTTAACGAAAATGTTTCAAGAACCGACGGAATCACTGCGGCCTAAATTACTTGCCATCAAAGGCATCGGGCCGGAAACCGCCGATTCGATATTACTCTATGCCGGAGATCATTTATCGTTTGTAATCGATCTGTATACCTACCGCGTCATGACCCGTCATCACTGGGCGGAGGAAGAAATCGATTATCACGGCTTGCAGGAACTATTTGAAGATGCAATCCCTAAAGAATTAAATCTCTATCAAGATTTTCACGCGCAGATCGTGGCTGTCGGTCACAACTACTGCCGCAAAACCCCCAAATGCGATGCATGCCCGTTGGTTGAATATTTACCGAAGTAATTATGGAGCCACAACCACCGTTCCCCGGTAGGGTCCCTCTTGCAGAATAAACGCGAACGCCAGTTCTTCTTGCGAAGGGATGGTAAGCGTATACTGCCAGCCGCCGGTTGTTCGCGCGCCAAGCAGCGTCAGGATGTCCATTGATGTGTATTGCACAGCCAACGATTCCGGAAACCCGGCCCGCATCATCGCGCTGGATGACCGGATCTGTTCACGCTGCAATATATTTTCAGCGGTATAATTCAGCTCGGTACCGCTGTTTCGAAGGACGCACAATTTGGTTTTTCCACTCACCACAAAATTGTCATCCTGCACGGTAAAGGTAATCTGTTGACCGCCGTCTTCGCTGGAACGTTTTTCAACATTGACCGGCCGGTTTGCCGCTTCGTTCTGCACTACCCGCATCGAGGGTGTTAACGCCGCGGGATTTTCGATCAATTCCAAATACTCCGCGCTCGACCACCCGGCAATCGAGTCATTGGTTAACACCAGCCACCAGCCCGGGCTTTCATCCAGTTTGATCACGATTTCCCCCCGGCGCAGCCGCTCTAATGAGCGGTAAATCTCGCCCGCCGCTTCACGAACATGAAGACTGTCACCTGTCACAATCGCCGGTTCATTTTCCATGGGCTGCACAAAATTCAAGTGAA
>CAYVAZ010000170.1:0-2735 GCA_964449065.1 uncultured bacterium | reverse complement strand
CAAGGTTTTGGCGTGCAGCCAGCCGTCCGTTACTTCGATCTCAATTAACACAGTGCGGCTTGGCAATGTGGTGACAATAGGATAATCCAAACTCGGCCCGTTTCGGAACCGCACGCCCGCCCCGGTGATTTGATACGCCTTACCGGAAGGCATCACCACAGGGAGCATCGGTTGTGCACCGTCCTCAACCGTTCCCCCGGTTTGTTCCGGCTCTTCCACGCCACCGTAGGGGCCGGATTGAATCGGTAATGAAGGAGTCTCAGTCGGTGTTTCCCGGTTATTCGGGACAGGAAGTTCCGAAATAGGAAACACATTTTCTTCTTGCATGTTTGGGGTTGATGGTGTAATGGTTGCCGGACTATCTTCAAAACCACCGTATGCGGAAGGGTATTGTTCCGGCGCGCCGCCCGAAAGAATCACTTCAACCACATCCGAACGCGGCGTGGAAAAGGGAACCCCTTTTACATCGATCGAGACAATACCAGTACTTTGATGAATGACCGTTCCCACAAGTTGGGTGCCATTCCGGTAAAAGACCGTGTCGGCCATGGCAAAAGGCACCGCCATAAAAACCAAAGCAGACCAAAAGAAAAATTTAAAATCGTTCACGGATTCTTGTCACTCCATAGTGGATGAAACGTAAGTATAGTAACCTCATAAATCATAACGGTTTTGATGGAAAACCGCTACGGTAAAATTCACGAAACCAGAACATTTATGCTGTCGTTGATAATGAGTTTAGGATACAATCTTTCATTATGCGCCGATTGCTTGTCATATTCATTCTAATAACGTATTCCCATGCATCCTTTAGCCAAGAAGAAAAGCCGGAGGTTTCGCCGGATATCTTTGTCAATCATTTGGGATATTTACCCGCCGCGCCAAAAGTGGCTTTCGTTTCCGCCGTTACGGCAATGCCCTTTGAACTTCACCGCTATCAACCGGAATCTCCTCAGAACGCGCCGGTTATAAAAGGGATACTAAAACTTTCCCAAGCCCATGACGCCAGCACCGGCATACATGTGTGGGAAGCGGATTTCAGCCAAATCAACGCCACTGGAACCTATCAGCTTCAAGTGCATGGTATTGGAAAGTCGCTTCCCTTTAAGATCTCTCCGTCCGTTTACGGGCAAACCGCTGTGGAGGCCCTGAAAAGTTTTTACTTTCACCGCAGCGGCGTGGAGTTAACCGAAAAATATGCTCATGAGTTTTCCCGCGAAGCATTGCATACAAATGATGCCGTATTGTTTGATCTCCAACAAAACGAACCGGTCATTCATCCCGCATCCGGCGGATGGTATGACGGCAGCAACCTAGGAAAGCATACTGTCAGCGGTGCTTACGCGGCAGGCATCCTGCTTCAACTGCATGAAATGAAGCCCGATCTTTTCCCAGACGGCTCGGTCGGGATTCCCGGCTTTCGCAACGGTTCTCCTGATATTGTGGATGAAGCGCGGTGGGAACTGGAGTGGCTCATGCGGATGCAGCGTGACGACGGCGGTGTTCATCACAAAATCACAGCAAAAGAACCGCTCTCAAAACCGGATGACCAAAACAAAGACACCACTCGCTTTGTGCTTCCGGTTTCGACCAACGCAACCGCCAACGCCTGCGCGGTTTTAGCAAAAGCCAGCAGAGTTTATCAACGTTATGATTCGCAGTTTGCGGAGGCGTGTTTTAAATCCTCGCAAAAAGCCTGGGCATTTTTGATCAACAATCCCGAACCCCAGCCGTTTGAAAATCCGGAAGGGTTCCGCACCAAAAGTTATTCGGATGAAGACGACAACGATGAACGCATTTGGGCGGCGGTTGAATTATTCATCAGCACCGGCGAACCCAAATACTATACCGCGGTTCAAATCTTGACCGAAAACCGGGTGCCGCTGTTATCTTCAGCAGGCTATTGGGGGCAGGTGATGCCGTTGGCGGCCGGTTCAATCGTTGTTCATCCCACACCCTTTGCCGAAACCAAAGTCCTGGAAGAAATGAAAGCGGATTTGCTGTCTTTAGCGGATACCATTGTTGAAACCGCAAATCAGAGCGGCATGCGTTCCAGTTTAAAGCCGGATGATATATTGTGGGGATCCAATCACGCCTTGCTGCAAAACGCGGCAATTTTAATCCTCGCCCATGATTCACAGCCAAAGCAAAACTATTTGGCAACCGCTCTGGATCAACTGCATATCGTTTTAGGCAGAAATCCGCTTTCGATGAGTTTCGTTACCGGCACCGGACACACATCCCCGCAAACCCCCTTTCATTTTTACCATCAGATTACAAAACCAACCAAACCGGTTCCGGGAATGTTGGTAGCCGGACCGAACGGCTCGCTCAGCGACGGCATCGTCAAGAAAGCGTTTACCGCCCAAACCCCACCCGCTTTGGTCTATCAAGATCATGCCGAAAGTTTTTCCACCAATGAAACCTCTATTACATGGAATGCCATATACACCTTCGTGACCGCTTGGTTTCACGCGGATTCGTAGAGAGTAAAGCGTTCCGGTTAAACTATTACTCATGTTACGCAAAATTCTATACGGTAGGTATTGTTGCGAGCTTTAAATCCGTTTCGATAGTCACTAAATAAGAAGAAATACAACAAAATATGGAGGCAGTAATGCCCGTATGAAAACGTTGAGAAATTTGAAATGCAGTACAATAACCCCCTTACATAAGGGGGTGGAGCCGTAGGCTCCGGGGGATTTTGCGTTGTTGAAAGCGTGCTTCGATCCCCC
>CAYVAZ010000169.1:0-10899 GCA_964449065.1 uncultured bacterium | reverse complement strand
ATTTGCCATTCATAGGTTTGGGCTTCTTCTTCTGTCAGTGGTTGAATTTGGCGCAATGGTTTACTCCTAAATGCAGAGATTAGTGACTAGAGTTTAGAGTTGAATAATTTCCTTCAGTCAAAATACTGAATGTTTACGTTTTCAGCGCACAACTGGCAGTTGCTGGGTGCTGCCCCTATGGAATCCGGAAATAGTCTCCCCCTGCGATGGGTGAGAAAATGCTTACGCGGTCGCCATCGTTTAACAATTCCGGTTCATCCCAACAGATTTGAGCGTCATTGACTGCCAACAGCACGGTAGACCGAAGACATCCATTTTCATTGAATAAGAATTGTTTGAATTCATCCCCGCACTCTTCGGCAAGCGTGCGAACGCAGTCTTGTACCGAACAGGGCGGGTTGAATTCTAAGGTATCGGGCGGATTGACCGCTTTATTTTTGATTTGCGCAGACAAATCGATTTGGATTTTTATCATCGGTTGTTCTCTTTGGTGTAGTGATAATGTATCATGATTGCACGGAGGATAAAGGATGAGACGGGGGGATGGTATTTGAATTATTGGTTCTTAAGCTTTGAAGTTGATTCGGTGGGCTGCCGGATAAAGCGGAAGAGTATCGATATGCTACACCGCTTTTTAATTTTTAGAAATAATAATCTTATTGGTTGCAAGCCCATCTTATCCTGTTTGATTCAGTCAAGCATATTTACCAAGCGGTCAACTTCTTCGATGATGAGTTCTTGGATTTGGGGCTGCCAGGGGCCGTGGAAGCCGTAGTAGATCATGGAGGTTTCGGCTTCGTAGCCGCCTTCCTGCAAGACGCGCAAAGATGGGATGTAGCACATGACATCATTGGCGTACGCAATGACCCAAGTGTTCTCTGCTCCGTATTTGTCTTTGAAGAGCAGGGCGTAATCAACAACCGCTTCGCCGCCTAACGCGATAATCAGCCAATCGTTAATTGACCAGACTTGGATGGGTACGGGGTATGAATCGGGCAGGCTGCCTTCTTGTTCTATTTGTTTGCTGAGACTTTGGGATAACAGGCGGACGTATTTGTTGCTGTCTTCCAGTTGCTGTTTGAGTTGTTCTTTATCCGGCGGTGTGCTGAGAGGAACTTGCAGCTCTGAATATGCCAATTTGATGGTGCCATCGACATTTTGCATATCGTGGGCTAACGCGGCAACGACCGCTTGCCCCAGTTCTTCGCCGTGCTGCTTTGCCAGCGCTATTTCGCGGCGGGGGTTGGGGTTGATATCGCCGCCGCAGCCGGCAAAGAAGAGGTGGACATCACCGGGAAACACCCGGTCTAAAAACGCCTGCGCGAAACCGGCGTAATCGCCATTGTATTGATAACCATCCAGCGTGGTGTTATGGCAAGCGTATCCAAACAATAAGCCCAGTTGTTCATGCTGAGTGTTCTTCACTTGCAGAAAGGGGACATCGTAATCAACGGGGCCGATTGGGTTTACGCCGAATGTCATGCCGTCATAGGTATAGACACGCCTATTGGCGGCGAAATCCGCGCGGCCGGTTCCGCGGCTGAGTTCCGCGGGTTGGATATTTTCAACCGCCTGCAAGATGACTTGAACCAGTTTGTCTTCGAGGTTTTTGGTGTATTCGGAAATTTTATTCCACATCACCGGTTCCAGTTCGTACATGGTTTTGAGGTTGGTGCGTATGACCGGACCGGAATGTGTGTGTGAGGATGTCAGCATGATGGCTTTGCGGGGAATGCCGGTTTTGTCTTGCACGCGGGACACCACGTTTTGGGTCAGTTCAGCCGAGACACCGATGAGGTCTGTGGTGACGATAACCGCTTGAGTGCCCTGCCCGTCTTCGATGGCGATGGCTTTGGCGTAGAGATCATGCAGTTTGCCTTCGGCGGGTTTGGTACGGGCGGCATAGCCGGACATCCAGAGGTATTCTTTGGGAGTGATGACGATGGAGGCTAAACCCGCTTTCATTTCCGCAAGAGAAACGCGCGGTATGGCAGCCAGTAATAATAACCCGAAAAGCAAGTGAAATCTCATTGTTAATCTCCATTCAAGGCTTCGTATTCATTCCAGATCAGCGGTTCAAGATACTCAGCCAACAGCCTATTACCCTTCACGTTGATGTGGCAGGGATCGGTTGAGAAATAGCAGGACAACCGTTCTTCTTCTGAAAGCGGTTTGAGTAATTCCGCGTAATCCACATACGTAACGTTCTTATAGTTAGAGCATACTTCAAGCAAAAGTTCAAGATATTCATCTTGCGTACGGATGACCGTTCCTCCCATCATGCTGTCGAGCGGCAGGGTGATGGATTCAAGATTCAATTGGAGTTTATCGACGGAGATATCTTGTAACGGTGGGAAGATTTTTAAAGCCTTACCGACTTCTTGGGGATGGTTTTTGATCATCCGCAGAAACATGTAGGGGGCGAGAGTGGATTCGGAAATATTGGGGGATTGCAATATGGCGAAGTATTGCTGCACAGCAAGATCGTACTTTTCTTCGTGTTCATATAGTCTCGCTTGGTTGATTCTGTGAACAATAGCGGGGTTGTCGCGTAATCCCAGCACGATGACGCGTACGTTTGATTTTTCAAATTTCTTCAGCATGGCATCAAAATTGGACTGGTATTGCTTGGGAGAAACACGGGGCATGGCATCTTTAAGCGAGGTGAATTGCGGTTCTTGATTCCAGGACGCGAACCAACCGCATATTGCGGAACGCTGCAACAGCAATTGATGAAACCAGAGTTTGTCATAGGTTGCTTCGAAATATTCCGGGCTATCCTGCTTATCTTCATTGGCGGTATAGCGCCTGTCGTTATACCCGTAAGCAAGGACGATTACATTTGCGCTTTGTAATTCGGAATCTTGTAAGCGTATCTTGCCTTGATAGGATGAATGGCCGGTGATCCCCATATTGAGGACCTGAACCGGCTTATTTGTTTTTGCTTTTCGGCTCAATTTATCCTGCAAGACGGCGCTGGCGGTTTGGGATTGTTCCACGCCAAAGCCCCAGATGTTGGAGTCGCCGATCATCATGACGCGGAAGGCATCTTGTTGGAGAGAGATGTCTTCACGCATTCTCATGCCATGGTTGTTGTGGACGTAGGAGATGTTAGGGGCAAAGCGGCTGCCCCGGGTGCCGTGTGAGTTGGGTTTGTTTATCCATAACAGGGTGGGATGAGCCTGCATCCATTCAGAGAGGAGGGGTTCCGCGGGTTGAATGCCTGTGAGACGTATGCCAGTTTCCAGCAGCAAGAGCATACAAAGAGTGATGATGAGGATGATTGTGGAGTCACGGAGGCGGCGTTTTAGCATCTTGGCAATAAAACCATTTCAAGTTCATAGAGTTTCATACCGATTTTATTTCAGATTAGCGGGGAAGGAAAGCGTGCTGCTGGCTCGGCGGGAGCCTCGCCCTCCCAGGGTTGCGTATTCATATACCGGCTGGAAGCCGGTGCTACCCGGTTATTTTGATATGCGGCCACAACCCCCTCTATCCTCCTTGCGTCGGACATCTCCCCCAAATGCTTTGGGGGAGACAAAGGCTTTTGCAGGTTGGAAGCCAGCACCACATTTGAAACCGCGAATACACGCGAATTTACGCGAATAACGACGTGGGCATACTCAGTTCTTAAAGTTTTATACCAATTTTATAGCGGATTAACGGGAAGGAAAGCGTGCTGCTGGCTCGGCGGGAGCCTCGCCCTCCCAGGGATTGATTTGCAAGTGGGTGGGGCTGCCCCTACGTGATTGAAGACGTATTGTAACGGATTATGCAATGTGACTGATTAGCCGTTTTTTACGATGATGGCGCAGGCTTCATCCATGATATCATTGTAGTCGTCATCTTTCTGTGTGCCGTTGGCGATCATCGAGAACACGTATTCTTTTCCACTTGCGCCAATGAGATAGCCGGATAAGGCGCGAACGCCTGTCAGCGTCCCGGTTTTTGCGAATACGTTTTGATAGGCGGCATTGTCTTTCATCCGGTGTTTGAGGGTTCCTCTTACCCCGGATTGCGGCAGTGCTTGTCGGAAGGTGTTGGCGTACTTTGATTTATCCATGCAGTGTAAGATTTCGACCAAGGCTCTGGGACTGATGCGGTTGTCGCGCGAGAGGCCGGAGCCGTCTCCGATATAGGGATTGTCCAACACCGTACAGCCCTGCATGGCGAGTAAATCTTTCATAACTAAAGTGCCTGTGCTTAAACTGCCTTTGCCAAAGCCGCGAAACCCAAGCGTTTTTAAAAAATGTTCCGCGTAAAGGTTTTGGCTATTGCGCAGACATACGGAAAGCAATTGCGTAAACGGCGGAGACAAGTGTTTAGCCAATTCATACCATGTGTCTTGTTTGAGCGGAAAAGAATCGCGTTTGGCGGCGCGGACTGCCCCCCGGATTTGGATGCCTTCGTTTTCCAGCGTTTCTTTCAATATGGTCAGAAAGAATAACGTTGGATTGGGCACACTGGCGTATTCACGAATGCGTTTGTTTTTGCGGACGGCTCCGCGGATAGTCAGTTGGCGCGATTCGGGTTCGCGGATGAATTCAATCATGCGTTCTTGCTTGCGGGTGCTTACTGTTCTGACACGGTTGATGATGTTCATATAGGATGTAGGCGGATCCGGTTCGATGGCCGCCGTGTTTCCCGGTTTAGTGGAACCGGTGATGATGAGATCGATGCAAGAATCGTTGAGGGTTAAGGCGCTGATTTCGGCTGCATACCATTCGACATAATCTTCCGGATTCCAATTGAGGCCGTAGCGTTCGCTGTCGAATGCGTGATCCACACCCACTAAGTCACCGGTAATGGTGGTCATCTTCTTTTGTTTTAAAACGTTTGCCCATTCGCGAAAGAGTTGGGTGATATCGCCGCCGTTAAAGCGTCCGCCGATGCTGGGGTCGCCGGTGCCCACCACGATCAAACTTCCGGTCACGGTATCATCAATATGCACGCCAGTCTGAAAGAGAGTGGTTTCGTAGCGAAAATCCTGTCCTAACCCCAAAAGAGCCGCGGCGCCGGAGACGATCTTCATGTTAGAAGCAGGGATCATACGGATATCCGGCCGCCGTTGATAGACGGTTGCGCCATCCTCCAAACGTTCCACCAGAATACCCCATTCCGTACCGGGGGGGGATTTGGTGTTGAGCAGAGAATCAACTTCACCGGATAGCGACGCGAAGGATGAGAGAAGAACCCCGTAAAGGCATACAAAAGAAACGGCTAAAGAATATAACATTACACGCGGCATTGTTTTTGTGTTCCTATAAAAAAAGGGCAGATAACGTCTCTGCCCTTTTATCATCTATCCTATTTATTTAATTCATACTGATGGCTTGGTCATCATCTTCCGAGACATCGCGCAAGCTGTGGCTTTCAACATCCAATACGGCTTCAACGATGTTGTCTTCTTTGTTGGTGATATCAATCCGGTTGAGGGTGTTAATGCGCTTGCCGTTTTCCAGCCGGTAGATGAAATCCAAGGTGGATGGATAATCGGCTTCCAAATGCAGTTCCACCGAACGTTTGATGTAATAGTCTTCGTTGTTTTGCTCCATTCTTTTATTAAACTCTTCAATTACATCGGGCGGAACGATTTCATCTTGTTTGTATTTACGGTAGAGTTTAAGTTTTTCTTTTTTCTCTTCCCATTCACGAAAAACATCCCGCAATTCATCAATTGTCGCCTGGGTATATTCCGGTTCGCCCGGTTTATTGGGGTCGTACATCCGTAAGGACAACAGATAGTTATCCGGCATTTCCGACATCGGTTTTTGGTTGCCGCCACCCCCCATCATGCCCATACCCATTCCCATACCCATGCCCATGCCCATACCCATGCCCATACCCATACCGCCCATTCCCATACCCATGCCCATTCCGCCCATGCCGCCCATGCCGTAACCGCCCATACCGATATAGCCGTGCATAGCCAGAATGTTGCTCGCTGGGTCATTAACTTCTGTTTGCAAAGAAGCGAGAATGCCGTCAAATTGTTCCTGCAATTGTTCATCCGTTACAACATAGACTTGGCCTTTGTTGATGATATCTTTAATGGCCATTAATTTGGTATCGATGGCAATTTGCGCCAAGTCATAACTGAAGCGTTGATATTCAACCACGCGGTGATTGTTGACATTGTCGTTTAATTTAGCGTCGATTTGAAGCAAATCCATCAACTGGCGGAAGGAATTGCCGGTGCGTTTGCGGATAAATTCCAGCACATACAATTCGCGGATGGTTTTCATGGTTGGGTCATGTGTTTCCAAATAACTTTGATCGAGTCCGATGGCGTGGCGAAGCATGTCGTATTGGAACTCGAAGTTGGCTCGCAACGCTTCCGTCAAGCCTTGGAAGGTCATATTTGTTTGTACGGACTGGATGCTTGACAGCAAAGACGCCAATTCGCTTTCCTTGGGCAAATCGTCATTAAAATGATCAAGAACCAAGGTGGAATTTGTGGCTTGCTGCTGGCTTTTGGTGTTGAATCCGGTATGCGCGCCGGCGCGGACATGAAGGTCATCGAAGTAGCAATCCGCTGCAAATTCGCCTTTTTCATCGGCGCCTAAAAAGAACCCATCCAGTATCGTCGGCACCGCAACACCTTGGGTTAGGGTTTGGCCGGAACCGCCGCTGAAACGGCCAAAGCCGCCTCCACCGCCCATGCCGCCCATCATGCCGCCCATACCCATGCCGCCCATACCCATACCACCCATGCCCATACCACCCATGCCCATACCACCCATCATGCCACCCATACCCATGCCGTAACCGCCCATGCCGCCACCGCCGAGGAATAGGCCGCCGCCATCTTCTTCATCGACGTCGCGGATGGATTGCCCCGCATTAAAAGGCATGCCTTTATTTTGGCCGTTGATGTACAGGGCTTGGCGTTTGTTTTCCCAGACAGCGGCAACGTGATACCATTGGCCGGGTTTCCAGTCGCTGATGTTGGCTGTTAAGGTGCTGGGGGGCTGCACATAGTTTTTGAGTTCAAAGGTCAATGTCGGTCCTACGCCTTTGTATATACCAACCATGCATTCGACGGGATAGGGGCCTGGTCCTTGGACAAGCATGTTCACGTTGATGGGGCGTCCGCCGGTATCCTCTTCATTGAGCGATTCAACGAACTCTTCAATTTTCTCCCGCGTCATTTCTTGCTTTGATAAGGCAATGAACATGGCTTTGTGCTGGACTTCGGTATCGTTCGGGTCCCATTCCGGTTTGACATAGAATTCGACGGTACCACTCTTGGAGATAATGACATCACGGGTAGGCGGAGTATTGGCATAGGCCATGGAACGGCCGTCGGTGGCATAGTATCCGGTACCGAATAGGCCTTCGTAAATTCCGCCGTTAACCCCCCAAGAGTTGAGTATGTTCAATTTGGTGGTGGTGGTGCTTTCTTGCAGGGTGCGCATCCGTTGAATTTCATCCAAAATATCGTTGCGGTAGTTGCGGTTGGGGTCGTATTTTTGAATGATGCTTAATTGCTGATCGAGGGTATCAAAAATTTGGCGGTCCTGTTGAATTTGGCTGTTGATGTTGGCAATAACATCCTGCATTTGATTGGCAATGTTGGTGCCGCTGGCATTGGGACCGGCGGTGACGTCTTGCGTAATGGTACGGTATTGCCCTTTCAATTGATCCATCTTGGAAATTTGATCGGTGTATTGTTGTTTGATGGGGGCGAACACAAATTGATGCAGCGCTCCAACAACGGCTAGTGCAATAACAATGAGTATAGCGGCTTGAATTTTTTTATTCATTTTATCCCTCTATCACGCTTAATTGTTTACAAATTCGTTTGTGAATTAGTGTAATTCATTTCGTTTGAAATGTCCAACGATTTGTTGAAAATCCCTTGCATTGCCTGACGAAATAAATGGGAATTTTTCAAAGAAGATTCATAATAGATGAAAACAAAGAGAAAAAAAAGTGCTGATTCTCCGTTTTATCATGTATAATCAGACTATGTAAATTCCAGTATTTAAGAGATTTTTCTCTTTTCTTAAATTACTTGAATTACCCTCATCAATGTTTTGAAAGAAAGAGGTTTTGAAAGAAAGAGGAACAGTAATGACTGAAATTACAGTAGATATCAGCGAAGAAACCTATCTAAAATTAACCAAACAAGCCCTTAAAAATGGATTAAATCCAGAAGAAGAACTCAAACGGATTCTGATTCAAGGAATTCACAATCCTACGAATGAGGAAATGAATAAAAAAGACTTCTTGCAACGGGTGAAGAATTTCAGCCAAAAATTGGGGCCACAACGTACAGACAGCACTCAAATAATACGTGATTTGCGTGAGTTTAAATGATCCCTTATATTTTAGATGCCAGTGTTATATTAAAGTGGTATTTTGAAGAATTATTTCAAAAAGAAGCCTGGGATTTGCTTGAAAATGAGGCTGTACTTTGTGCGACACCGGATTTTGCTATTTATGAATGTGCAGGTGCAATTCGCCGAAAAATAGCCTCGAACGAAATCACTGAAGAAGATGGACAAACAATACTTGAAACGATTATTGAAGAGAGTCATTTAGAATTCATTTCCTCTCGCGGTTTACTTAACCGTTCCTTTAAACTTTCCAACACGATTCAGCATGATCTTTATGATTGCATCTATTTGGCTTGCGCAGAAAAATTTGATACGAAAATGGTTACAGCGGACAAAAAGTTTTATGATTGTGTATTAAATGCAGGAGAGTATATAAATTATATTCATTGGATTGAGCACGAAATTCTGATAAATGATGAGCATGAATGAATCTATTTAACCCGGTTCTTTTTTCGATCCGCGGTATAGAATTCAGGGTTACCGGAAAGAAAAGCGGATAGATTTTCCCTGCACAACTTCCATTTTTGCCAAATATAAAGAGAGGAAACATGAGCGTGGATGGATGCCCCGATATATTGATTGAAATTTTTGTATTGATCGCGCAGGGTCCATCCCATATCGAGCAGTTTTGACTGCACTTGCCCGGAGACGGCTGGATCAACTTGCGGCATGGATAGGTATAAAAATCCTTCATCATGAACCGCTTGCATACAGCGGAAGGCAAAGGTCGTGATCCCATTGAGCGTATAAGCGGGGTCGGTGAGCACGGTTTTGAATTGCTGATGATATTGCCGCGGCAGATCTTGGCGAACATCGTATTCCGCGGTTGCAATGGTATCACCGGAGATCGATTTTATGTAATCCAAATAGCGTGGATCGATATCCAATACATGAATGCCGCCGACATTTTCCGGATTGTTGATGAAATGCTTTCTCACGAGAAAACAGGCCAGCGAGATTAGATCATCATCCCCCATAAAGAGGATGGACTGCTGCAACAATCCGTGTTCGAGAAGCAATAGCGCTTTGCGGATAGCGGTTTGCGGGGTAGCGTGGCTTTGGTCGAGCGTGACATCAACTGGGGGGCGGTTGGCGCCGATTTTATCCATTTCTTCGATTAACGAGTAAATAGCGGGCGGCGTAACAAGGCCAAGCCCATGACAAGCCGGGCATGTGCTTGTTGGGATAGACTTCGTATGAAAAATCTCTTCGAGAATTTTTTTGCCGTGTTCGCTGATAACAATGCGTTTTTCCGAAGCGAGAATTTCGCGTTTTTCCAACTCCCGGCGCAGGGCCGCCAATACGGGAACCGGAAGCCGCACCGAACGCGACCATTCATGCGTGGAATAGGCTTTTCCGCTGTGCAAACACCAGAGGGCGTTCGATATGCCATTGGCGCCTTCGCGTAAGGAGACGGCATCGGCCAGTTCGGCTAACAGGCTTTGAGGATTGATGTTCGACATGCTATGCTTGGGTTTCTTTGTAATGAATCAAGGATGTAATGGTTTGGTTAACCGGAGCCGGGATTCCCTGCTCTTCCCCCAATTTTACGATGGCTCCGTTTAGCGCATCGACTTCGGTGCGGCCTTTGCGTTCGATATCGCGCAGCATGGATGGGAAATGCGCGGCTGTGGGTGGAATCATCTTGTCATAAAAGAACGTCCGGTAATCATGCGCGTTATCCCAATAGAGTTTGATTTTGCATGCTTTGGCGATGGCAAAGGCTTCATCCATGATGTTGTGCATGATGGAGCGGGTTTTTTTGTTCTCTGCCAATTCTCCATAGGTGATTCCTAACATGGCTCCTAACGGATTAAGCGAAGCGTTATAGAGTATTTTGGCCCAGAGGATTTGTTCGATTTCTTCGGTGGCTTGCACCGGGACATCGGACTCACGCATGGTGAGGGCGATGGACTCCATCAGGTGCATGGGGAGTTCATTATGATAGTGCCCCAGCCGAATATCATCGCCATGAACAACAACGTCAATTACACCGGGCTCACGCATCTCCACGCCGGTGTGAACCCTGGCGGTGATGGTTCTGTGCCAGCCGAAAGCCTCAGCGATGAATTGGGAATTGCCGTATCCATTTTGGGCGGAAATGATGTAGGTGGCATCGCTGACAACCGGTTGGATGTCTTGTATGGCTTGCAGGGTAGCGAAGGCTTTGGTGGTGATGAGAATCCAATCGAAATGCTGTTCGTTTTGGGGGATATCGCTGACTTGTTCAAACACTTTTTGCTGCGGTTTGACAGTATGTTCTCCCCATTTTCCGGTAATGTGGATGCCCTGATCACGGATGGCGCTGATTTTGGGCTTTCTGCCGACGAAGTAGACTTCGTGGCCTGTGTTGGCGAGCAATCCCCCCATCAGGGAACCCACCGCACCGGAACCAAATATGAGAACACGCAGCATGATAACCCCTTACAGATAAAGTGTTTGTATTGATGAGGATATCTCATTTGAATAAGATGAACAGGGATGAACAGGGATATTGACGATCACCGAACCCTCAAAAAAGCCTTGAGGGATATAGCGAAGAAGAAACGTTACAGGC
>CAYVAZ010000168.1:0-10904 GCA_964449065.1 uncultured bacterium | reverse complement strand
AGCGAACGATGAGAAAAACGGGCATATCATAATGTAGTGCGTAACGTGAGTTATTTAGTGACTATCGAAACGGATTTAAATCTCGCAACAATACCTACCGTATAGAATTTTGCGTAACGTCAGTTATTTTATTGAAGCGGTATGATTTTGGTGGAAATTTGTCAGGAAGGAATTTGTGACAAGAAAAAAGACCGGAAATGAGGCTCCGCCTCATTTCCGGTCAAATGTTTCCGAAGGTTGTTGGTCAGCTCCGCCAACATAGTCAACCTTCAGTGATGAAGGTTGCAGGTTACCTCGGCAGTTCACTCGATGTCTGTCGAGGTCCTGAGTCAACCTTCGCTTACAGCACCCACACGCTTTATATACAAGGGGCGTGCCAAATAGGATTTTTAAAGCCTATTACACGAAAATTTATTTTTAAGTTAAGATATATCAAATAGATAAATAACTGTTATTGTGGAACGGTCTTGTCTCTTTCACCGAAAAATAAGAGGCTATAAGAGGATGTTAGCGTGATAAGAGCAGGAAAAAATTTCCTCATGAAGGTATGAATTTCCAGGTTTTGTGAAAGATTCAAAAGTATCAAGAGGCAACGATGACTACGCCTTCTTGGATTTCGCGGTTTTCGTAGGCGTAACCCGGTTTGAGGATGCGCACAACGTGTCCGGAGGGGAATTCATTGGTATCTTCCGTACCGGCAATATGCACATAGTGCGGATCGGCTTTTTCTCCGATAACTGCGGTACGCTGCAAATAGGTTTTTTCTACCGCTTGTTCAATCAGTACCGAAGCGCTGGACAGCGGCTTATGGATAAACATAAAGGTGTTTTTGAATATACCCAATTCCCCCTTTTCTACTTTGCTCTCCATAAAACGCAGCGTTTCAAAGAAGAGATCATATTTAGAAACAAACGCTGCAAAACGTTTTTCTTCAATAGAAACGGTATCTTGCCCTTTGTATTGAAATACTTGAAATGTGAGCGTGCTTTGGCCGAAATCGAACTCCCGCGGCCGTCCCAAACGTTCGGTGCGCTCGCCGGATTCGGCTTCCACCAATTCTTGGGCGTTGGCCATAAAGCGTTCCAGGTGATCGTGGCATTGGCGGATGGCGTCGCCGATATCGCCCTTTATGGTTTTCGCGTAGCGGTCAAACTGCACCAGCGCGTGGGCGAAGGCGGGATCAATACTCTTGGGTTTGGGCGCGATAACCCGGACAACATTTGCCCAACTTTCTGCAGGGATATAAATATCTCTCGGTTTATCAGCCATGATGATTATCTCAATTTAACCTGATCAAATGATTTGGAGTCAAACGGTTCCGGCGAAGAAGTAGAACGAAGATTCTGCCATCGCCAAATCATACTATATCCGGTTTCCAATAAAGAAACGATACCCAACCACGCATAGAAAATCAATAGCGGCTCAATAGGCAGCCGAAACCGGGTACGGGCGAAATAGAACACGCAAGCGGCGGTATAAAGCCCAATCAGGGAGAGCAAAATTCCATGCGGCAGTTTTTTGATGAATGCATAGACGATACCGGCCAGGGTAAACAAAAACAACAGCGGGCTCCAACTCCACTTCAAAAAGGGCACGGCTTGATAAAACCGCGGCCCCATTCCTGAACCGTATTCACGCCAAGGCCACGGAGGTTCTGTCATCAAAAATAAATAATACAACTTTTGCAATGAATGCTGTATCAGCAGATGCGGGCGGCCGGCAATTTCTTCAAGGCCCTTTAAAAAAAAGTACCGGTCTTCGGCCACTTCATCAATTCCCCCAAGTTCTTCAATTAGTTCTTGACGGATTTGTTCTTTCTCGCCCGTGTTGTAGTAACTGTAGTTTTGTTGATGACCGATGTAGAAATTCACCCCGGAATTGGTGGTTAACAGCACAAATGTTCCCAGCATTATGGCATTGCGAATCGTCCAAGGTACAATAGGCACAAGCCAGCAGAACAGCGGGATGAAAGCTGGGGGGGTCCGGTTCATACGGCCATAATGAAGGAAGCAAAAAAAGATCAAAACCGGCAGCAGACAAAGTGAAATAGGACGAACCAATGCCAAAATTCCTAACAACAGAGATGATGCAATCAACAGGGAAGAATGATTGAACTCACGCGCGGAAACCATACACTTCAGCCATACCAAAAGCAAAAAGGTAAAAAGCGATTCGGTCATGAGGATGGAAGAGAAAAAGACCGGCCCGCTCATCCAAGCGTAATGCAATGCCGTGGTGAACGCCAAAACGGTTTGCAGAAAATGATTTTGTCTATGCTTCAATAGAAGCAGCGGCTTCAATACCGATTTGGCAATGGAAAACAAAACCAACACGGTGAACGCATCGATCACCGATTGCACCAACCGAACCGCCAGCAGCCTGTCGGCAGGAAACAGAGTGAAAATAGTGTACAAAAAGAGGGGATAGCCGGGAGCGCGGTAGGCAAGGCGGTCGTCCGACATGGCAAGATATTCACCCCGCAGCGCGTTTACCGCGCAGAGATAATAATCCTCCATATCGGAAAAAGGCGGCGGATGCGGTTCCAAAGCCCACAACAGCCTGGGGATCAAAGCAAGACTGAACAAGGCAATGTTCCAAACACTAAAAAGCGCCTTGAATTGTAGGCCGGATGATCGAAATTTGGAACGAATGTTCATAGTTTATACTTGCAGTGATTTTTTAGAAGAATACGCAGGAATGCAGGAATCCACAAGGATAGATGGAACGGGATTCAAACTTTCACAAATTCCGCCGAATGGATGGTTCGTGCCTGCTTTAAGTATTTAATCTCAAAATGGGTCGCGTCTTCACCGGCTTCATCCATCGTTTGGATTTTCTCGTTGGTAAATTCTTCGTTCTGTTTTCGAAAGAGTTTGCATTCCACAAAACTTTCGCAGGCATAATCATAATAGCCGCGGTGATCGGTTTTAAAGTAGATTATCCCGTTTGGCTCTAGGGTTTGCGCGGCCCGTTCTAAAAATCGTGGATTGAGCAATCGGCGTTTGTTGTGCCGTTTTTTATGCCAGGGGTCGGGGAAGTAGATATGATATGCATGAACCGTTTCCGGCCGGATTAACAGCTTCACCACGAAATCGGCATCCATACACAAAAAAAGACAGTTGTCACGCGGCAGTTTTGCGGCACGCAGAAGGGCAATTCGCAGCCATTTTCTTGACCACTCAATTCCCAAAAAATTGATGTCGGGCCGTTTCAGCGATTCGGAGAGAATAAACCGCCCCTTGCCGGTGCCGATTTCGATATCCACCGGCTTGTCATTGCCAAACCGTTCTTCGAAGTTGAGGTATTCATCAATTGAGCCCGGTGAGATGAGCAAATCATCCATATCCGGGTGAAATTCATAAATGGTCTTGGCACACATAACTCAGCGTATGACTCCTGTGGCGTTGTCCCAGATGATGATAGGGAACCCGTTGGGATACTAATCTTAACATACCGCCGTTACTGGAAAATTCCACACATTATTTCCCTGCAAAAGTAAACCAAATCCAAAAATCGATACCGAATCCGATTAGAAACAGTGTCATGATTTTCCTCAACGCCATAACAATAAAGGTTGAACCCGGCGAGATTCTATTCAACCACCGAAATCAAGCAAGTAAATACAATGGACTTTGACTCATTCTCATGAATGATTTACATTCATTTTACGGATTCTCAATCATAAGCCGTTCCTGTTCCGGTAATTGAATTTATACTTTATATCTAACTTGAAATAATGCTCTGATTATAAGGATGCAAGCCATGGTTGCCCAATCGCTTCCCCCAAAACCCGATTATGCTTCGTTACCCGATAGTCACGGAAAGTTCGGTCTGTTCGGCGGTCAATACGTGCCCGAAACTCTCATGCCGGCCCTGCAGGAACTGATCGAATATTTTGACCGCTATTATCCCGATCCGGATTTTCAAAACGAATACGCTTCTTATCTGAAAGACTATGTTGGGAGACCGACCAATTTGTATTATGCAGGCCGGTTAACGGAGCATCTGGGCGGAGCAAAAATCTATCTCAAACGCGAAGATTTGGCCCACACCGGCGCCCACAAAATCAACCAAACCGTCGGGCAAGCCTTACTCGCCAGAAAAATGGGAAAAAAACGCGTCATCGCAGAGACCGGTGCCGGACAGCACGGCGTCTCTACCGCTACGGTATCCGCCCTGTTTGATTTGGAATGTGTCGTCTATATGGGGGAAGAAGACACCGTCCGCCAGCGCTTAAATGTGTTCCGCATGGAGTTGATGGGCGCCAAAGTAGTCGCGGTCAAAAGCGGCACGCGCACCTTAAAAGACGCCATGAACGAAGCCATCCGCGATTGGGTTACCAATGTCCGTAGCACGCACTACATCATCGGCACGGTTGCCGGACCGCACCCTTACCCCAAAATCGTGCGCGAATTTCAATCCATCATCGGGAAAGAAACCAAAGAGCAAATTCTGGAAAAAGAAGGAAAACTGCCGGATTGCCTGATCGCCTGTGTCGGTGGCGGCAGCAACGCGATGGGATTGTTCTACCCCTTCTATGATGATTCCGGTGTCAAAATGATCGGCGTCGAAGCAGCCGGAGACGGCATGGAAACCGGCAGACACGCCGCCCCGCTAAACGCGGGAAATATCGGTGTGCTGCACGGCCAAAAATCGTACCTCATGCAAAACCGGGAAGGCCAGATTGCCGATACCCATTCCATTTCCGCGGGGCTTGATTACCCCGGCGTTGGGCCGGAACATTGCTATTACAAAGAAAGCGGCAGAGCCGATTATGTCGCGGTGACCGACCAAGAGGCATTGGATGCGTTTAAACTCCTGTCGCGTTTGGAAGGGATTATCCCCGCTTTGGAATCGTCTCATGCGATTGCGCAAGCCATGAAGATTGCCGGTTCGATGAAACCAGATCAAATCATTGTGGTGAACTTATCGGGACGCGGCGACAAAGATGTCGAAACCGCATCCAAGCATTTGGAGGGGCAGCTGTAATGGTTCAATTGGATGCTACACTGCGGGGAGCGGCGGCCATTCGCCAAGCATTTAAACACCGGAAAGAGCTAGGCCAAAAGGTTCTGATCCCTTACATCATGGCCGGTGATCCGGATTTGGGGACGACCGAAAAAATCGTCAGAGCGTTTTCCGGCATTGATATTGACATCATCGAACTTGGAATGCCGTTTTCCGACCCGCTTGCGGATGGACCGGTGATTCAACTCGCCAGTGAACGCGCTTTGAAGCAAGGAATAAAACTATCGCAATTGTTGGCAAGCGTAAAAGAAATGCGGTTGAATGTGGCAACACCCATCGTGATTATGACCTATTACAACCTGTTCTTGCAGTACGGCTTGGAGAAGTTTGCCAACGATGCCGCGGATGCCGGTGTCGACGGCCTCATCATACCGGATTTACCGGTTGAGGAGAGCGAAGAATTTCAAACCGTTCTGGACATGGAAAACATCGCTTTAATTTACCTTGCCGCGCCCACCAGCCCGGATAACCGCATTCAAACTATTGCAAACAAAACCACCGGCTTTATCTACTATGTATCCCGCACCGGTGTTACCGGAGAGCAAACAAACATCGCGGATGATTTGGAAACCAACCTGGCGCGGATTAAGAAAATCACGGATAAACCGGTCGCGGTCGGCTTCGGGATCTCCAACCCGGATCAGGCCGCCAGCATCTCGCGGCATGCGGATGGCGTGGTCATCGGCAGCGCCATCGTCCGGTTAATTGCCGAAACCAACGAAATGCACGACCGCGCCTGCGCCAAGTTTCTAAAACCCTTTGTCGATCGTTTGCATTCGTAGAGAGAAAATACCATTATACTTTTTTCAAATGGATATTTGCGCTTTTATTTGGTTAAGCGTAAACTTTCATAGGTCCACATCCTGTCTTAATTTTTTGATAAATAGGTACAGAAATGCCGCACGCGCTTAACAAACTAACCATAAAAGGCTTTAAGTCGATTCAATCTCTTGAAGATTTTGAATTGACGAATTTAAACGTGCTCATCGGTGGAAACGGCGCCGGGAAGAGTAACTTAATTGACTTCTTCCGTATGCTGCGCGCGATGATGGAACTGCCTTTGCCTGGTTTGCCTATTGGCAATTTAAAAGCTTACCTCAATTTTTTTGGTGGCATTGATAATCTTCTATTTAATGGACCTAAAATGACAAAACAAATTGAAGTAGAACTGTTTTTTGGAAACTATGGATACCGTTTTGTCCTCATACCGACTGCAGACAAAACTTGCCTCATCAAGGATGAAGCTTATTACAATGGTAATGATTCAACTGATTGGAAATCATGGGGCAGTGGTCACACTTCGCCAGAATTGATAAAAGCCTATAAAAGTCATGATAGTTTTTTGAAGCCTGCTGCCGTAATGCAGTGTTATAGATCCATTCGTTCTCAGATGATTTATCATTTCAACGATACGAGCTATTTGGCTTCAATGCGCCGTTCAGAATCGATTGACGATAATTCGTATTTACGGGAAGATGCTTCTAATATTGCTCCCGTTTTGTTTCGAATCAAAAATGAAGACGCGATTTTGTATCAAAAAATTTTAGAAATCATTCGTTTGGTTGCCCCATTCTTTGATGAATTTGTTTTTAAACCGGATGACCATGAAAATATTTGGCTTTTGTGGAAACAAAAAGGCTCAGACATTCAATTAAAACCCTACCATTTATCCGATGGAACCATTCGGTTTATTGGTCTAGTCACAGCGTTAATGCAGCCAGAGTCACCATCCACGATCATTATTGATGAACCTGAACTCGGACTGCATCCACAGGCCATTGATATTATCGCTGGATTGATTAATGAAGTATCCTTCCAATCACAGATCATCATTTCTACCCAATCATCTGCCTTGTTGGATTATTTTGAACCAGAAGAAATTATTGTAGTAGAGCGTAATAACGGAGCGTCCAATTTCGAACGATTAGATAAACAAGCACTTTCTCTTTGGCTAAAAAAATATAAATTAAGCCAACTTTGGTATACAAATGCTTTATCCGGGAGCCCCATATATGTGGAATATCAAAGTTAAAGTAGTTGTGGAAGGAAAAACAGAAAGGCTATTTGTCAATAAATTATTGGCCACATATTTATCTAATCATGGAATTTTGATCACAAGTAAAGAAGCAGGAAAAGAAGGCGGAAATAAATACTCCTGGGCCAAAAGCGATATTGGTATTTTCCTAAAAATGGAAATGAATACCTACATTTCAACGATGTTTGATTATTTCCGTATTGATAGTAAATGGCCCGGGAAAGCTAACGTGTATCAAAGAGTAAAAAGCGGAGAATCAATTTCAGCACTCCAAAAAGCCGAAATGGTAGAAACAGAAATGCATAACAATATTGTTCATTCCTTTCATGAATTCAGAGCAGACAAACGGTTTGTTCCATATATTTCTATGCATGAATTCGAATCACTGTTGTTCAGTCATCCAAATGCTTTGGCAGAGGGATTGAATGTTGAATCATCTCCATTTCGAGAAATTTTAGAACAATATGATACTCCAGAAGAAATAAATGATGGCGATGCCACAGCACCGTCAAAACGTTTAGAACGCTTATGTCCTTTTTACAATCAGAAAACAAAGGTGTCGATTGATATACGAATTGCCGAAGCCATTGGTATTCCAACCATGCGCAAGAAATGCCCTCACTTTGATGCGTGGCTGCGGAAATTGGAAAATCTTGAATCGTTATAAAAAGCCTTGCGTTTCCATTTTTTTCCCCTTACTATTGACTTGTGGATATGTGTGTGTGATTGAGGGGGTTGTGTTTCCGCGTTTGGAGATACAATTTGCTGGATATTCAACACGGGGGCATTATTGTGGTTTGGTTTAAGCGGAAGAATCGTATTACATCCCTCTCCAACGGACAAAAAAAGAAGGATATGCCGGCCGGCGTTTGGCGGGTATGTTCCGATTGCCAAGAGTACGTCACCAATGAGGAAATCAAGCGCAATCAACATCAATGCCCGTATTGCAGTTTTTCCTATCCCATGCCGGTAGAAGACCGCATCGCCATTACCGTCGATGAAAACTCCTTTCAAGAATTTGACAGCCATCTCGCATCCAAAAACCCGTTGGATTTCGACGGCTATGACAAAAAAATGCAGAGCGCCCAAAACAAAACCAAACGCAACGAAGGCGCGGTGACCGGAACAGCCGCCATCAACGGCAACCCAATTATTCTTGGGGTGTTAGACTTTAACTTCATGGGCGGCAGCATGGGCTCGGTAGTGGGGGAAAAAATCACCCGCGCGGCCGAACGCGCATTGAATGATGAAATTCCATACATAACCATTTCTACCGGCGGGGGCGGTGCCCGTATGCAGGAAGGCATGCTTTCATTGATGCAGATGGCAAAGACAAGCGCGGCTGTTGGAAAATTGAAGCAAAGAGGTATCCCTTATATCTCTGTGATCGCCAACCCGACGATGGGCGGTGTGGCTGCCAGCTTTGTCGCATTGGGTGATGTGATCATCGCCGAACCGAAAGCGTTGATCGGTTTTGCCGGCCCGCGTGTCATCGAACAAACCATCGGTCAGCAACTGCCCGAAGGCTTTCAGCGTTCCGAATTTTTGCTCAAGCATGGATTGATCGACATGATTGTCGAACGAAGACAGATTAAGAATCAACTCATTCCATTGCTCAATCATCTTTGGTTTAACCAAGCACAAAAACGCTTTCAGAACCTAAGAAAATCTTCTTCCCAAAAAATTTACGCGGTAACCACGACATAATCATGTTTGATTTTTAGCCTGGACCTCATCTGAACCGGTTGCCAAAGTTATGTACTGATTGAGTTGGAACTGTACTTCTGGCTCGGCAGGAGCCTCGCTCTCCCTAAAAACATACGTTTGCCAACTACTCTAGCCATCAAAAATCATGCTTGGTACGCTGTTCCATAAACCATGACAGCGTATAATTTCATTTCGTCCATGAATCAAAAAGCAAAAACGTATCTGCATTGGTCGATTCGTACCGCCGGTATATTGTGGCTGGCTTGGGATTTGCCCTTTATCGTGATGGTGCTGCCGACCGATTTTGATTATTACTATAAAGCCGCTGAACGTTTGGCAGCGGGCGAAAATTTGTATTACGATACCTCCGCGTTTTTTAAACGGCACGGTGCTTCATCGTGGTATTTGTACCCCCCCTGTTTCGCGGCCATGCTGATTCCGCTCACGCTATTCACCAAGATGGAAGCGAAGCTGATTTTTTCTGTCGTGACCATTATCTCATTTATAGGCATTGATTTGATCCTGGATCGCTTTCGGCGGATTTACTTTCCCGCGGTCAGGTATATGGATTATTTAATCCCCTTCTTGGTTTACTTCGCCCGGCCGTCACATTTGGTGCTGGGTTCTTTGCAGGTAGAAGGTTTATTGTTCTTTTTCTTTTTATTGGCGGTATTCTGTTTGATGAAAAACAGAATCGCTTGGAGCGCGGCTTTCTTTCTTCCCGGCATCTTGATTAAGTTGTGGTTTACCCCCTTCTTTGCCGCGTATCTTGTTTCTGGGGGAATACGGAAATGTGTGTATATGATTTTTGGTGGGTTTGCATTGGTTTTGATGATGATGCCGTTCACCGGATTTCTTTCTCACTACATTTTTGTATCCGAAATTCTCCCGACCTTGCCACGTTATGTGGATGCCTACAAAGACAATCAATCGTTGATGGCATTTCTAAAGTTCATCTTCGATATGGAAAGCAACATGCTTCCATATAACTTCACCGCATTACTGCTTGCTTACTTTGCATCTGTCTATTGCAACCGCAAGGAACTATTTGCAGGCAATGGAAAAACGCTGCTCATCAACGCGGGATACTTTCTTTCCATCTCACTGCTGTGTTCGCCGATTGCGTGGTCGGCATCCCATATCCGGTTGTTGCTGCCGGTTGTTCTTGGGTGTTGTTTGTGTATGGATTTTTATACAAAGAATAAATGGTTTATGATTACAACCTTTCTATCTCTCTTTTTCTACATCTATCCCCAAGAAATCGCCAAAGAGATTGTGCCTGCATTTATTGACCGCTTTCCGCTGTTTTACTCAACACTGTTTTGCGTACTCTCGTTTACCCATCACTCTTTTTTTACATCCCAAACAAGTTACGCGAATGAAAAATAACTTGAAATTTTTGAGAGAATGAGTGATATTGATGGTAAGTGACCGGCAAAAAAGGATAGAAAATGAACAAAAACCGAAACGCATTTACGTTAATTGAGTTATTGATTGTGGTTGCCATCATAGGTATTCTGGCGGCGATTGCCGTCCCGAATTTTTTGAACGCTCAAATGCGCGCCAAGCTGTCGCGGGTGATGGCCGATATGCGCAACATCGCCACCGCCATTGAGATGTACAGTTTTGACGAAGGCCGCGCGCCCATCGGCTCGCTGGAAGGCGCTTCGCTGGGGCTCTACACGCAGGGCAATCGGCAGGCCTTGAACCGGTTGACCTCACCCATCACGTATATGAACAACATTCCCTTTGACCCATTCATGCAGGGGCCCGGCGGCACACGCGAATCCGACACGCTGCGCGCCACCTATACCTACAACAACACGCAGAATCCCGAGTGGCGTTCGGGACGGTGGCAGACGCTGTTCGACGGCGGCTTTCATTGGTATTACTTTTCGCCTGGCCCGGCCAATACACAGGGCGCGCCCTGGCCTGACTTTTTAATGGCGGCCTCGGTGTTGGGAGAGTTTAACGGGGCCAAGCCGCTCGACCGCATTTACGAAGGCAGCAACGGCCTGATTTCGGAAGGCTGGATCATCCGCAGCAATAAGGGCTTTTATCCGAATTAGGTACCGGTTATCAATGCTTCAAACCCTCCCCTAACCCCTCCCACCTTTGGGAGGGGAAATTTCTC
>CAYVAZ010000167.1:0-10940 GCA_964449065.1 uncultured bacterium | reverse complement strand
GAATCATCATATCCATTATATCTTAACTTTATAAAAACGGCTAATGAAAGTATACAGAAACGCTATAACATACTGAATCATATTTTGTTAAGATAATAACACTTCCCTGCCTTCAACCGGTTGCCGAACCATGGAAGAACACGGATTTATCGATAAGTTAACAACACAAAGTTTTAGCCATTTTTATTATCGACTCACGAATGGTAAATATTTAACGCCATTCAAAGAAAACCCTATTCTCCAAAGGTGTTCATGTTAGTGTTGATAAAAGCATCCCGAAAGTAAAACCCCCTTCAAACTTCACTAAAATTACTTAATAATAAACATTCATTCGAATCATTGGTTGAATTGGGGAGATTTTGATGATTGCAGATAAAAGCCCTTCGGTAACTTTTGCGGGTTTAACTTGTTTGATTTCGTTCGTCATTTTTTGCATCCCTACAAATGATGCATCCACAAAAGAAACGCAATTGGAAGATATCCACTTTTTCGAAACGAATATCCGCCCGCTTCTTATCGACAACTGCGTTGCCTGCCACAAAGCCGGAAACGCCAAAAGCGGCCTGCAGTTGGATTCGTGGGAAGGCGTTTTGCGCGGGGGAAATCGGGGAAATGCAGTAGTGCCTACCAAGCCTGAAGAATCGTTGTTGCTCAAAGCCGTTTCTCACCAGGATGAAAACTTGAAAATGCCGCCCGGCAAAAAACTGGATGACAAAGAGATTCAATTGCTGGCCGAATGGGTCCAACGCGGTGCACCGTGGACAGCGAAAACAGCGGAACCCATGCGGGAACACTTCACCCAAGAGGACCGGGAGTTTTGGCTGTTTCAACCGGTTGAAGAACCGGAAGTTCCCTCCGTTACAGACAAGGGATGGAGTGAAAATCCCATCGATCATTTTATCTACCAAAAACTTACAGAGGCTGAATTGCAGCCGGCACAGCCCGCCGAAAAGCATGAACTGATTCGGCGGGCGTATTATGATTTAACGGGTTTGCCGCCCGCCCCGGCAGAAGTGGATGCGTTTGTGAACGATTCATCACCGGACGCGTATGAGAAGCTGATTGACCGCCTCTTAGCCAGCCCGCATTATGGCGAAAAATGGGCGCGTCATTGGATGGATTTGGCGCGCTATGCCGAATCGGACGGGTATAAGGCCGATCATTACCGCCCCAATGCCTGGCGGTACCGCGATTATGTGATTCAATCGCTGAATGAAGACAAACCGTATAACCAATTTGTGATGGAGCAACTCGCGGGAGATGAAATCGCGCCCAATGATCCGGAAGCATTGCTGGCAACCCATTTTCTCCGTTTGGGAATCTACGAATACAACCAGCGTGACGCGCGCACGCAGTGGGATATCATCCTGAACGATTTAACCGATGTCACCGGGGATATGTTTTTGGGAATGAGCGTGAGTTGCGCGCGGTGCCATGACCATAAGTTCGATCCGGTCTTGCAGAAAGACTATTACCGCTTGCGCGCCTTCTTTGCGCCGGTGCATTTACGCAACGATCTGCCGGTGGTGAGTTCGGCAGCGTGGCAGGAACACCAAGCAAAGTTGGCTGTGTGGAAAGCGAAGACAGAGCATATCCGCAAGCAAATCAAAGCCATTGAAACACCCCATTATGAAAAAGGGGCAAACGCCATTCGGGCGACATTCCCGGAAGACGTGAAAGCGATGGTGGCGAAGGCGCCGCAAGAACGCACACCGTATGAACAGCAGATTGCGATGCTAGTGGAGTTTCAAGCCATCGACAAAGGAAATGCCGCCGTCGGCAATATAAAAAAAGATGAAAAAGAACAATTAAACAAACTTTATAAACAGTTAAAAGAGTACGATCAATGGAAACCGAAGCCATTGCCCACCACTTGGACGGCGCGGGATGTCGGGCCCTATCCTCCCAACACCTTTATCCCGGATGACCCGAAACAAGAAACGATTGAACCGGGGATCTTCACTATATTAAAGCCGGAGCCGATGGAGATTGAGACGGTGCCCTCCGCCCCGAACTCTACCGGACGGCGTACCGCGCTGGCGCGTTGGATTACGAATCCGAAAAACCCCATCACCAACCGTGTGATTGTGAACCGCTTGTGGCAGTATCATTTCGGCACCGGATTGGTAGCCACTTCCAGCGAGTTTGGAAATTTGGGTGAGAAGCCCAGCCATCCCCAGTTGCTGGATTGGCTTACGGTGCGGTTTGTGGAAGACGGCTGGAGCCTGAAGAAGATGCATAAACTGATGATGACATCGGCGGCATACCGGCAATCGTCTAAACGGCCGTTGCAGGGATTGGCCAAGCGGGTTGATCCGCAGAACCGCTTGTTATGGCGCTTTAACGCGCGGCGGTTGGAAGCGGAAGAAATTCGGGATTCGATGCTGGCGGTATCGGGTGAATTGGATGAAAGCCGTTTCGGCCCCAGCGTGAATTGGAGCGTCCCCAAACGGTCTGTCTACACAAAGGTCTACCGCAATAAGCGGGATGATGTGTTGGATGTGTTTGATGTGCCGGATGGGATTTCCAGCACGGCGGCGCGCAATGTAACGACCACACCGCTGCAATCACTGTTTTTGATGAACAGCGGTTGGATCATGAAACGGGCAAACGCTCTAATGGCCCGCATGGAAACCACACAGCCCGCGGATTTGCATGACTGGGTTCAAACCGCTTTTCAAACCGTGTTATGCCGCAAAGCAACACGGCAGGAACTGGATGAAACGGTTGCGTTTATCCGGCAGCACGCGCAACTGATCGAAAAACTATATAACCGGGAAACAGAGAGGATCGCGCATTCCGTACGCGAATTTGTCACGCATAACCTGAACCATGATGAGCGGCTCGATACACTGAAATTGGTGCAGACGAAAATCAACGAAATTGCTAAAGAAGCTGCGGCAAAATCCGGTTCGGAAAAATCAATCGCACTGGTTGGCGGCGAGGGCGGGCCGAAGTTGAAAGAAATCGAAGAGATCAGCGGGGGGGATGAATTGTCACAATCATTGCCGACGCAATTGTCTTACGCCCAAAAATCCGCGCTGACCGATTTTTGCCATATCCTGCTCAATACCAGTGAATTTTTGTATGTAGAATAACAGGGAGTTATTTATGTCATTACTGAACGATACAAAACCGCAACAACAAAACCAACCGCACTTCGAACCCGTGACATCGCGGCGCGATTTTTTGATGAAGAGCGGCACCGGGTTTGGGGCGTTGGCGCTGGCGCATTTGTTATCCAGCAATCACGCCGCCGGTTCATCTTCTTCATCTTCCACGAAAAAACCCCATTTTGCCCCCACCGCGAAGAGCGTGATCTTTTTGTTTATGGAAGGCGGCCCCAGCCATATCGATTTGTTTGATCCCAAACCGGCATTAGAGAAATACGCGGGCAAACCGCTGCCGCCCAGTTTTGGCAAAGTCATCACGGCGATGGGTGAGGCCGATGCGCCGCTGCTGGCCTCGCCGCGAAAATGGAAACAACACGGCAAAAGCGGGATATGGGTTTCGGATTGGCTGCCCCATACGGCGCAATGTGTGGATGATATCGCCGTCATCCGGTCCTGCATCAGCGACGGCTTGAATCATTCCGGCGGGGTATGCCAGATGAACACCGGTTCCACCATCGGCGGCCGGCCGAGTTTGGGGAGTTGGGTCTCATACGGTCTCGGTACGGAAAACGAAAACCTGCCCGCGTTTGTGGTCATGCTGGATAACAAAACATACCCAACAAACGGATCGCGCAATTGGGAGGCGGGCTTCATGCCCGCGGCCTACCAAGGCGTGAAGTTTGAAGGCAGTGAGCAGCCCATCCCAAACTTAAATACTCCGGAAACGGTTTATCCCCCGCAACAGCAAAACAAACTGTCGTTTTTGCAGCGGTTGAATCATCAATTCACGCATGAGCATCAGGATGAGAGCGAACTGGATGCCCGCATCCGCAATTATGAACTGGCGTTTAAAATGCAGGCGGAAGCGCCCGAAGCGGTGGATATTCAAAACGAACCGGAACCCATCAAAGAGATGTACGGTCTTAACGAAGACGAAACCAAAGCGTTTGGCAGCAACTGTTTGATGGCGCGGCGGTTGGTGGAACGCGGCGTGCGTTTCATTCAGCTGTACAGCGGTTCGGGCAGCAAGTGGGACGCGCATTCCAACATTGAAGCCAACCATTCGCGCTTGTGCAAATCCAGCGATAAGCCGGTTGCGGGATTGTTGAAAGATTTAAAGCAGCGGGGATTGTTGGAAGAAACACTGGTGGTGTGGGGCGGTGAGTTCGGCCGCACCCCGATGTCGGAAAAAGGCGACGGCAGAGATCATAACCCCACCGGTTTCACCATGTGGATGGCAGGCGGCGGTGTAAAAGGCGGCCAAGTCATCGGCAAAACCGATGAGATCGGGCTGCACGCCATCGAAGACCGCTTGCATGTGCATGATATCCATGCATCCATTCTTTATATGCTTGGCATTCACAATTTGGAACTGAAATACATGCACAAAGGAAGGCCGGAAACACCCACGATTAATGAAGGGGCGCCTTACAAAAAGTTGTTGGGGTAAAAAAACGGAGAGGAACCCGCCTCTCCGTTTTTCATTTCCACATTTAACTTATATTCACGCGTTTGTATTCACGCCTTGGGCGGGATGTTGACCACGCGGTGTTTTTCTTCATCAAAATAAAGAACCTTGCCTTGGCGGTAGGATTCAACCGACATGGCGATGGTGACCATGGCTTTGTAGGCGGTGAGCGCGTCCAGCACCGGCTGTTCGCGGGTTTTAATGCAGTTCAGCCAGTTTTGCATGTGATCGGGACGTTCGTCTTCGGTTTTGAAGACCACCTTTTCCGTTCCCCATTTTTTCTTGAAGTCTTCTTTGAATTCCGGCTGGGCTTCCACATAAATTTCCGGGGTATGGCCTTCGAACTTGCCGTGTTCGACGATCATCAAGGTGGCTTCGTGGCCGCGGATCAAACCGGGGATGTGGGTATCGTTTGCCATGGATGACGAAAGCACGACTTGATGTTCGCCGGGGTATTCGGCCAGCAACGCAAAGGTATCCGGAACTTCGCGGCCGTCCTTAAAGACATAAATACCGCCGCTGGCCATGACTTTATAGGGGAACTGCGCTTCCGGCCAACTGATGTTCAGCGGGGCCATCACGTGATAGAACAAGTCGGTGGCGATCCCGCCGGAGTAATCCCAATATTGGCGAAAGCGAAAGAAGCGTTCGGGATCCCATTCGCGTTTGGGGGCGGAACCCAGCCACATATCCCAATCGATATAGTTGTCGCCCTCGGCGTTGGGACCGGCTTCTTCGTGAATGGTGTAATTCCATTCGCCTTCCAGCGAATTGCGGTGATACGAGCCTTGGCTCATAATCAGTTTGCCCAGCATCCCTTTGGATATGGCTTCTTTGGCTTTCCACCATTGGTCGCTGGATGTGGTTTGGCTGCCAACCTGCATGACGCGCCCGGTTTCTTCCACCGTTTGCCAGACCTGATGGGCTTCTTCCACCGTTTTGGTCATGGGCTTTTCACAATAGACATCCTTGCCTGCTTTCATGGCATCGATGGAAATACGCGCGTGCCAATGATCGGGCGTGGCAATGATAACGGCATCGATATCGTCGCGTTTTAAGATGTCTTTATAATCAGCCACGCAATCGTTTTCGTTTTCGGGATCCAGCCCGGCTTTGACAGCGGCGGATTTTCTGCGTTTCACATAGACATCGCAAACCGCCACGATCTTGGCTTCTTCTTTCCCGCGCACCCAGCGCAATAGTGAACTCCCGCGGTTGCCAACGCCGATGATGCCGACGTTGATTTTTTCGTTTTCGCTGTGCGCGTTTCGGATTCCGGCCAGTTCGGCAGCGGAAAGCCCGGCGGCGACCGCCATTCCGCTATGTTTTAGAAAGTTTCTTCTGTTGTTACTCTTTGCTTCCATCATGTTTAACCTCATGCAAATTTTTGTTGGATGAATATCATATATTCATACGGTACTATGCTACCAATGTATGACTCGTAAATATAGGCCTTTTCGTTCCTCTCTTTGTATATTCCTGCACTGAACACCGCTTTCGGATTCAAGCCAACGGCATCGTCGCCCCCCCCCGCGGCAGCAAACCCCGCGAGATTGTGATGAATAAGGGGTGAATCAAGTCTTTTCTTTTCAAATGCATTTTATTAATTCTAATACGGTTTCAAATAAATTCTGTGTGATTCCTCCATAAAAGGGTAGCATCGGCTTCCAGCCGGTACCGCACACCGTATATTATTTTATTGAAGCGGTATAATTTTATTCCTCCAAGTATATATGATTTAAAATTATCATAAGTCTAAATAAATCAGTACTACGGGTTTATTCATAATTGAGTTGTTCTCATAACTTCTCTCCATTGCTTTAGATACCACAAGGGGTCTTCTGTAAAAAAGTGAAAAAATGTCTTGACAAAAGCGGGGGGGGGGGGGGTATATTGGTCTATAATTGTTGAATAGGAGAGAATTTTAATGGTTAGCCGTATTGTTCAAATGAATGCTATTTTTTTCTTTCTACTATGTACTTCTTGCACTATGCAAAATGGTATTTCTGTATCTCCTAGCATGATTCTGCTACAGAATAATGAACCGGCTACTGTTGAAAATATAACCATTAAGGTAGAAAATACCGGCAACACAAAGATTCAAAAACTGATCATTCAACCGGATTGTGGGTGCTATACCATTGCCTCAGCGACTTTACCCATTCACCCTGGGGAAGACCGAATCTTAACAATTCCATTTGAATATCCA
This sequence comes from uncultured bacterium, assembly GCA_964449065.1. Lineage (GTDB taxonomy): Bacteria > Hinthialibacterota > Hinthialibacteria > Hinthialibacterales > Hinthialibacteraceae > CAYVAZ01. The sequence continues at coordinate 4,150 of CAYVAZ010000167.1, read as the reverse complement.
AAAGAGTCGGGTTCGTTTCATACCAATTATTTTATTGTTGCTTCATATCCAAATGAAACCAAAAGATACCCGTTAGAATTTTCAGGAAAAACAAAATCAACAGCCATGTTGCATCCGGAATTGCTAAGCGGCGTCATTACCAGGAATCATGGAGTTTATTTTAACACGTTTGTTATTGAATCACTGGATGATAGCGAATGGGATGCTTGGAAAATAGAATCCATTCAGTTTCCCTCATTAGCCAATCCATCTGATGTCATAGATGTTCAACTCAATTCAGTAAACGAAAACAAAATTTTAGCAGGGACATTACAAATAAAGAACATGGGTAAAGCGGATGGGCAGATTATTGGTAAGGTATCTGTACATGCTAAAAAGAATGGGAGAAAATATCGCTTCTCGATACCGATTCAAATTACATTTGAAACATCGGTAACAATCAATCCAAACCAATTTTTTCATAATCAAACCAACGATATTATTGCTTCAATTACGATGCCTTCCAATACTGAACTCATTCGAATCACCAGCAAAAAACGCGATATAGTTATTCCATTTAAAAAAGAGAGTTCGTTTTCTAACCACACTGCAACGTATACAGTAATCAATTTCCCGGTGGACAATTTGGAAACAATGGACACCATCGAATTTCATTTCAGTAATGGCAAAAAGATAATGAGATATGTATTATTAAATACTTAAATTAGGAGGAATAAAATGAAGTATCCATTCAAACAAGTATTATTTTCGATTTTGATCTGTTTTATTTCTGTAGAATCCATTCATGCAGTAGTGTTAGAATTAAAAGGCATTATAACTGTTACTCATGAAGCGGAAAGTCAAGCGGGCAAAGATATTATTAGAGGTACACTGGATGAAGATGTGGAGAACCACCCAAAATTGCTTCTAAATAATATCAACGCATCAAAAATTGTAACTTCAGGAATTACTTATTCATTTCCTGTTGAATATATCATTGAATTATCTGATGACGGAATATTACTACAGTATCGTATTGATTTTCAAAAACCCATCATCCGCTTAGATGATACTAATTTTACTGCGGAAGAACCGTCGATTGACTTAAACACGTATGTTACGATCATTGAAAATCAATCAACACGATATGTATCGGAAGTCAATGCTCCACAAAAAATTAATCACCGGTTTCACCATGATTTAGAAGGTCGTGAAAGTCGAGTAGAAACTACATTGGCAGAGTACTGGATTACAGAATTCAATGAAATTGTTAAATTATTATCCGACTCATCATTTCCGGAAAATAAAGTTCATCACATTGAAAATGAAGGAAGAAATGTATTCTTATCAAAAAAGGACAGGATACTGGAATGTTTTATTGGAAGTAAAGATAATGCCGATGCCTACATTAAATATGAATGGGATCATTATCAAAGTATGATTGTTCCCGTATACTACGTACATAGAGAAAAAGGGGATACTTATGAAACTCGGATGTCAATTGTTCGGGAAGTAGGTACAAATGAATACAAATCTCTTTTTACAATCCCTGAAAAGAATAATAATTAAAAAATTGAGGAGAAATAGATATGCGTATAATATTAATCACGCTCATATTATCCTTAGTTGTGTTATCGTTGATTTATGAAAAACTTTCAATTGCATGTTGTGACAGTTGGTCAATGCGTTTATTGCAAACCACCAGTGACTATGTCGTTACTTATTCAGCTGTAAGGCCAGACTTAGTTGGCATCAATTGCTCACCTCTTTGTAATAACACTTGGTCACCATATTCAAGCTATACAAACCAAAATTATGAGCATCTTTCGATTGTAAGTTATGGTGCAATTTTGAGGATGATTACATATCCGCAAGGGAATGGAAAGGGTTTTGGTAATAAACAAGATCGTGAATGGAAAGATGTTGGTATATTCTTTACATCATGGTCATGCATAAATACTTCTAGTTATAATAGTTGGCAACCATATGTAGCAAGCGATTTTGATACAGGTTCCGATTGTACTGATCTACCATAAGGAGGTAATATCATGCGAAATGTTTTATTAATCATAATAATGTTTTTTGTTGCATTTACTCTTGTTTGGAATAAATTGTCCATAGCGTGTTGCGAGAGTATTACGGCACGATGGATACAAAATACAAGCGAATATGTTACTACATACGCATCGCTTTATCCAGGATTTCATATGGATCCCTGTTCACCGGTTTGTGAGTCTGTATGGAGTACCTCTGGAAGTGGATTAGGGAATAAGTATAAACATTATTCTCTAGTGGATAGTGGGGATCCAATTTATCACACTGATTACCCTAATATATCACATGTAGGTACCTTAATATCAAAAGAGTGGAAAAGTGGTTTATTTAGTTATTATTGCAGTACTAATTCTGAGACTTCATGCAATCGGTTTACAGTATCGCAACATTTTACAACTCAGAACTGTCCATAAATGAAGAAAGAGTTTTTAATTTTCATTAAATATTCAAATCCAGTTCTTCTCTGCACCGGTTTATTTTTGGTTATTCCACCATCGTTTGATATTTATTGGCATCTACAGATTGGAAAAGATATTGTTGAGGAAAGTATTTGGCCAAGCCCCAATACTTATTCCTATATATCAAAGAATGAATGGGTGATCCATTCTTGGTTTATCGATATCATTTTCTATTTTCTGTGGTATGCAGGTGAAGCAATTTCAAATGGGCTGGGTATACTTGTACTTCAGATAAATCGCTATATTTTTCTCATCGCGTTCCCCTATACAATTTATATTTTACTTCAAAAAGAACGGAAGAATCAAACGATTGCTTTTCTAGTCATGATGATGGCATGCATGATTACGTGGGACCGTCCGGTTCGTCCATTCCTTATCAGTCCGTTTTTTATGATATTTTTCTATTTGTTTGTTATGAATCCTCAACCTCATAAATATCAATGGTATGCTCTACCGCTTATGATGCTCTTCTGGGTGAATTCTCATGGCGCTTGTTTTATTGCATGCTTTTATATTGGCATAAAAATGTTCTTTGACCTGATTCAATGGCTGGCTTCAAAGAAACATTGCTATCCATTTACATGGCATCTGCTAGCATCTATTTTACTGTTAATGTCTTTAATTAATCCTCATCCAATATCATTGATACAGCGTACTCTTTCAGCTGGTTCCTATCCAACGCTGGATTGGCTTAGTCTCTTGCAGCGTTTTTTGTTAAATCCCATATATTTTATGCCTCATTTACTTATATTCATGTTTAATGTGATTTTATGGATGTATATGATAAAAAAATCATGGAAACATATATATCAAGGAAAAATGAGTTGTATTCTCGTTGATTTAACCTGTTTCATTTTAGGATTTCTGCACTTTAGGCTTTTATGGTTGATCTTTCTGCCGATAATCAATTTACGCCATCATTTACCACCTATTTTCTCCAAAGATAATCAAACTCACTGGTCTTTAATTCTATCTATCTTTATCCTATTATTTCTTTTCCAGATTCCTCAAAAAAATGCTGGAGTTACTTTGCTACCCAAGTATGCAGTGGAGTATATGAAAGATCATAAAATATCCGGAAATATTATTACTCCTTGGCCATGGGCTGGATATGTTATTTGGCATACAAATAAATCTGCAAAGATATTTGTAGATACACGTATCGAACCTTATGACATAAAACATATCCGTCTAGAAAAGATTTTTCGTTATATGCCAATTAAATATTTAGATGAAATTACAAAATTAAATACAGAATATATTCTTATGCCATTGGAATCACAAAATAATGAATGGATATATTTAGAAGAGAAAGGGTTAATTGAAATCTTGTATAAGGATGAAAACAGTTTTTTGGCAAAAATCAACAAGAACTTAGTAAATGAAGTATATCAGTTATAAAACATTATCCCCTAACCCCACTCATAACACTTGACATAATATAATTGACTACGTCTCATCAAAACAATTCTCTTTCTTGCGCCGGTTCGTCTTTTCTGTCAATCAAGAAATCTTTGTTTTCATCGGTTGAGTTTGCCAAGGCAAAAAAATCGTTCCAATCTTCGGGTTTTTCAGACAATATTACATCACCCGTTTGTTCATCTTTTCGGATAAATACCTCCTTTCCCTTAAACCGGAAATTCATTGGAAGCCGAACC
>CAYVAZ010000166.1:0-10948 GCA_964449065.1 uncultured bacterium | reverse complement strand
ACAACTATTAACAGGGTGTTGCCTTGGGTTATGTTAGGGTGCCCATTTGGGGCTTTTTCATTATTTAAAGCGATGTTGCCAAAAATACGCTCGGATTGGAATGAAGCGTACTTCCGGCTCGTCGGGAGACTCGCCCTCCCAAACCTGGATCGTCGGGAGACTCGCCCTCCCAAAAAACATTGTTGGGACAACTTTTTCGAGATTATTTACATTGAGTTGTATGGATTGACGCACCGGCTATTCAACTCTGAAATGCTATAGATCAGAGGAAACATCTCTTACATATTTTTACACGTTTATATAAGTTTATAGATCAAACCGCTCCTATTTTTCTTGGATTCCATTGTCTGTAGCGGCTGAATGAATTAGTATTTCTTAATGCAACTGTATATGTCGTGGAGATGATACGTGATTAAAATCGGTTTAGCGTTATGTTGTTACCCCCAAACAGATGATCTGTGGTCTTATGTTCCCCCGCTCGGTTTGGGCTATCTTAAATCCTATGTGGATCAATACGTCGGTGGTGTTGAAATTATCATTGAACGCCGTCCGGAAGATTTGATCCAGCATAAACCGGATTTTTGCGGTCTCACGTTTGTCACCTTCAACTATACTTACGCAATTCGCGAAGCCCAAAAGATCAAAAACGCATTGGGATGCCCCGTGCTCTGCGGCGGTCCGCATGTTTCCACACTGCCGACCGTTCTTGATCCGGTTTTTGATTTCGCCATCTTAGGCGAAGGAGAAGAAACCTTTGCCGAGGTAGTGCGCCTGTGGAAAGACCGCAAAGCGTTTCGCGCGGAAGACCTGCGCAACCTTCCCGGCTTGCTCTTTCACAACGAAGATGGTGTGTTGGAAAAATCGGCCAAGCGCCCGGCGATTCAAGACCTCGATTCCATCCCCTATCCCGACCGCGAAATCATCCAACCCAAATGGAACATGCAGCGCGGCGGGATCGTGAACATCATGACCTCGCGCGGCTGCCCCTATGATTGCTCGTTTTGTTCCACCATTCACCACTGGGGACGCGGATTCCGCTACCCCAGCAATGAGTATGTCGTTCGTGAGATTGAACTCATTCGCGAACAATACGACCCAGCGGAAATTTCAATCTTTGATGATTTGTATGTCGTGCAGCGCAAGCGGGTGATTGAGCTTTCCAGAATGATCCGCGAACGCGGCCTGCATGAAGGCATTGAGTTCCGTTGCTTTGTCCGTGCCAATCTATTGGATGATGAAGTGGTGGATGCCTTGGCATCCGTCAACAACAGTGTATTAAACATCGGGTTCGAATCCGGCTCGGATGACATGCTGTTTAAGCTCAACAAAAAAGGCTGCACCGTCAAAGAAAATGACGAAGCCCTGCGTTTGGGCCGCAAACACGGAGTGAAATACAGTTCCTGCTTTATCATGGGCACGCCTGGTGAAACCCGCGACGATATTTTGGCGAACTTCGATTTTGTGCTCTCCAACACCGATGTCTTCGACAATGTCTCTTTCGCGCCGCTGCAAATTTTGCCGATGACACAGGTATGGGAATGGTCGAAGAAAGCGGGTGTCAGCGACACCAACCTCCGCGGCATTGCGTTAGAGCCGGAAGACTTTGAAGATGAAAAAGAATACCTCTTCAACACCTGGCCCTATTTGAACCATGAAAACGTGCCGTTGGAAGAGTTTTATAACTATTACATGATCGGCAAGAAAGTCGAAACGCTGATTGCGGAGCACTCCAAATTGCGCAATGAGAGCCAAAAAAACCAGAACTACTTGAATTCGGTAGAGTATGCCACCGAAAACATCCCCATCAGCACGCTGATCAAATCAAAAGCCCGCCGCAAGTTGCGCACCCTAATGCCCACGGAACCCCGCTTGGTTCATGGAGAATAATGCCGCTTACAATTTTGTATTATACCAAGTTGCAATAAGAATGTTGGTTCAAATCGAGTGAGCAGAGATAGTCATGGTGGGCTGCGCTTTGCTTTGTGCCATACAAATAAATCCAATCGCTTTCAATCTCTTAAAAACTGTGCTTCCGGCGCGGCGGGAGCCTCGCCCTCCCATGTCTCGCTTGCGCGAGTGGTGGGCTAGAGCGTTTCGGAGTTGGATAGACAGAATCTGTCGTTGTTCCCCACTTATTAAATGGGTAGGTGGGATCGACACCCGTCATTTAATCGCTGACACTGTACTAGAACGGTGTAACTCACGCTACAGGCTGAACAGTATATAGCGGCAGGCTGGAAGCCTGCACCACAATTTTTGACTTTTCCGGTCCGTCATTTACCGGCTGGAAGCCGAAGCTTCCCAGTTATTCAATTCCGAAACGCTAAGAAGGGCCATTCATTCATGGCACTATCGCCGCAGCCCGCCAGGCTTGCGTTGAAACGGGTCGGTCAATCTTGTCCGTTCTGAATCATTGCGCAAATTGAACCATTTCACGCTGTACATTTCATGGATCTCGTTTGATCCGCTCAGTTGGCAGTCGTCAAAGTACTCCACATCCCCCGCAATTTTCGGGAGCATGTCTTTCACGGTATCCGAGATGAGCAAATCGTCGGCTTCCGCTTCCCCCTGAATCGTTTTGCCGAAGCGCATGTCTTTGGTGGTAATTAACTGCTTTTGACCGGCTTGCACAATCACTTCTCCCACATGCATCCCAATCGCGGCCCGTACTTGGCGGTTGTGGGGCACATTGACATTGCGTTTAAACAAACCCTGCAATATTTGAATGGACGCTTTTAAGGCATCCTCAACTTTCTCTTTGTCAAAGCAACCGACAATTTGGTCACCTTCGGACGATTCAACATACGAACAACCATATTTTTTAAAGGTTTCGTGGCAGAGAACCTGATATTCGCGGATCAACTCCCGCGCCTGGCGGTCGCCGTACTTCCAAAACTTTTTGGTTGATTCGCACACATCAATATAGGCAAACACCCAGTTGTAGTGATGATCTTCCAGATCACGCGGATCTTCAATATTCGTCCGGCGCGTGGGTTCTTTCTTCTCTTTCGGTTCCGGTGGAGGCTGCAACTCCAAATAATTCACATTTTCATCCTCCGGCACAACGACCTTTACCTCATAAATATCCTGTGGTTCGGGGATATTTTTTAAATTTGCGGTTCGGTCATAATTCAGCATGAAGCGTTTGTCGTAGTTGATTTCCTCGTGTACAACAGACGAGACAAAAATTTGTCCAGGCTTCGCTTCGGTTTGAATTCGTTTGGCCATGTTGTTGGTGTTGGATTGATGAATCGTACCATCGTAATAGTGAACGTAGCCTTGATGCATTCCGATGGCAGGCATAACATGCAGCGCTTGGTCTTGCGTTGCGTTCAGTTGTTTGATTCCCTGCAAAACGGCATGAGCGCCCATAACGGCTTGCTCAGGCGTTTCAAAGCAACAAACGACCTGCGGTCCCCCTCCGGGTTCAATGAAGCAGCTGTTTTTGTAGTGCAAAATGGCACGCACACGTTCTTGGTAAAAGCCAAATACCGTATCCACAACCACTTCGCCCAAATCCCACAAGGATTTGGCGGAGGCGGAAACATCAATAAACATAATCGTCCAATGCTTTTGATGAGTGGTACGGTATTCTTTTTCCGCTTGTTCCCGTTTTTTCAACGCTTGTTCCAATTTGGAACCCAAATCCTGCGCGCCCACGCTGCGCCGCTGCCAAGAAGGTTGTCCGGGAGGCATGCTCGTTCACTCCTTACATCAAAATTTAAAACCGGAATGCTTCTGTACCACATAACTTCAGCAAACATGCTATACTATAATCAAAACTTATTGAAATCATACAGGAGTATCTGTCAAAAAGCCAGTCATTATGTTTTTATCTCTGTTATTTAGATCCATACGTGTCTCTTCAGCCCTGATGTTGGTTGCAGTTATTCTATTGTTTGCAGGATGCTCGCATACAAACAAATATGAATATTCCAACCCGGATATATACGAGCCGGTTTTTCTAACCCATCCGGAATTTCCCTCCATCCCGCACGATTACGTTGACAAGCATTTGTATACCTATCTGGAACCAAGAGTGACAGGCAGCCCAGAATTACAGAACGCAACCCGTGTCATACAGGATACCACTCCCCAGTATATTGGAGATGTTTTCATACCAAACAGCACCCAATCCCATTCGCTGCAAACCTATTCATCGACCGCGCTAAGAAAATCCTATGAACATGAAGACGGGTATCCCTCCAATTCGTATATTTACGATTGGCATGAATGGCGGGATGCCGAAAGGCTGAATTATGAGATGTATTATGATGAGCCGACTGCACATATCAGTTATCATATTTATACCTATTCCAATCCGTATGACCCATATTGGTTTGATCCCTATTGGTCATACACCCGTATCCGCTCTTATCATGCGCCCTTTCATCCATCGTATCGTTATGGCGGCCATTACGCATTTGCCTATGGGTATTTTCCCCATTTTTTCCCTGTGCATCATTACCCATATTACGAACGGAAACAGCGCGAACCGTATTTGGTGGAAAAACCCCGTCAGGAACGTACCGGAGTTAGCAGAAATACCGCGCCACGGGTTACTCCTTCCTCTTACTCTTCTCTGATTCGTCCCAACCCGCGCTCAATCATTGATCCCCCCAGCAGGGAACGTTTTTTTCGTTTGGAAGATAGACGAATCGATACATCGACGGATAAAAGACAGAGTCCGTCCACCGGATCGAGACCGATATCCTCACCACGGCTGCATTTCCAAACAAGCCCCCGGGCAGACATCCGGTCACCGGGGCGTTTCCCAAGCCGGGAAACATACCACACTCCTTCTCTCTCCCCCCGTCGTTCTTTGCCGCAAATTCGTTCTTCAAGAGGCGGCAGAAGCGGCGTATCCTCGCCCAGAAGATGAGTGTGACATTTTGAAGGAGATTTATCGTATAGATGTAAAGATTTGTGCATTAATGAAACCCTGTATGTCGATAAAAAATATAAAATCACGTTATTCAAATTGAAAATATTGATAATCTTTTATAAAATTGCTTTTCAAAATAAAAAAACGATCTTTAATACCGAAGCAATTTTGAAGTCTTGGGTTTAAAATCGCTACGTCTTCCAATCTCGGAAGCTTAACGCTACGTTTATTCGGGAATTCGAATGGTAAGTAGTAGAATTCATTCAAATGGTTAACTTGAAACTGTTAACATATTTTAATAATATCCAATCCGTGGCCGATACTTATATAGGGCTTTAATTCTAAGCACGTTTTTTGCTTGACAATGCTTTGCTATGTTGCGTAACTGTAAAATTCTGAGGTATACAGTAAAATTTTGTATAAGGTTATAATTTTATTGTATCCTGACTGGAATTTGTTTAAGGGTATGTTTTTTAAATTGAAACAATTGATTTTTCGAGTGGGTTTTGCTCTTTCATATTATTGAGGAGACATCTTTGAGAATCCCATTTTTAAAGGAAAAAAATAATCTTCCGTTTGAATTAAAGGGAAAGCCGGACCGGATTTCGCAAACCTTATTTGGAAAATATGGGGAAGAAAAGCGGTGGGAAGCCCTAGATTCTATCTCTACGCCTAAACAAAACCAGTGGAACATCCGTCTCCTGCTTTGGACTCTCGCTTCCGAGAATCCCGAAATGCGCGAACGGGCATGGGAAATACTTGATCATCAAGATATTCCCTTTGATTTGCTGATGGAAGAATTGTCCTGCCCGATGTGGCAAGTTCGGGTTGGGGTTATTCGTATGATCGCCCGCTTTGGCCGTCTGGATGTGGTCCGGATGATGATAGCAGGTCTTGAGGATTACCACACCAATGTAGTGGATGAAACCAAACGCAGTATGCTGCGTTTAATCGAGAACGCCAAATTGCGGAAGACCAAGGGACAATTGCCCCGCGAAGAAGTGCAGGATGCCATGCAGGCGTTGTACCAACCGCTGTATCTTTCCAAACGGTCCCCGCGTTTTCAAGCGCTGCAATTTTTGTTTAAACTCGCCCCTATCGATGAAACCATGTTTTGGGACATGTATATGGATTTAGAACTGCCCCAATACACGGCCTTGCACGATGAATTTATTCGTTATCAAAAAGAAGGTTCGCTGGGTGTAATGTACCGCGGCTTGCTACAGCCGAATGAGCAGATACTGGAGCGCATTACCAACTTTTTAAGCATAGCCATCCGCAACAGCGGCGACAATGTTAATTTTCATTTACAGGCTTTGCAGAAATTGGATCCTGAAGAGTTCGTCAAAGTGGCCCAAGTACTACAGCACTACCGCATACTGGTCGAGTTGCAAGGCCTCATCAAGAACATGAATCCGAACGAACGCATTGTGTTGTTCGATTTACTGGAAGCGGTCGGCGCGGAACAAAACCTAAACTTTCTACTGCGCTGTTTGGAATTGGATGACGCCAAAATCCGGATCCGGGTTTTGAAAATACTTGGCGAAAGTGAAACGGTCGGCCTGCGCAACGAAGTATTTGAATTCTTAACCGATTCGGATGAACAATTGCTGTTGGCTACATTACGCTATTTACAGAAAAAGGGAGATTTATCCATCCTCGGCAAAATTTCCCACCTGATCCGAAGCAAGAAAAAGCAGGTTCGTAAAGGCGTACTGGGGACCATGTTTAAGATCTCCAAAGAATTTTTGCTGCGCGATTTCGATAAATTCAGCAAAGCCAGACGCAAAAGCATCGTGAATCAATTGTGTAAGATGAAGCCTACGTTCTTTCAAGATATTGCGTACTTGGGCGATTCCGCCGAAGAGTCGGACCGGATAAAGTACCTGAAAATTATTGATTCGGATCAGCTGACAGAGGCCTTGCCGGTCTATCAAAAAATGACCAAAGACGACAATCCCAAAGTCCGTGCCCAGGCCGTTACCGGTTTTGGGCGAATCAAAGACGATGACGAACGGTTTACTTATATTAAGCCTTTTTTTGAAGATGAAGACCCGCGTGTTCGCGCCAACGCGGTAGAATTGCTGGCCGAAGAAAAACCGGAAGACGCTAAAGTGGATATGGCTAAAAAATTCGCCAATTCTAAACACCTTCGCGAACGGGCCAACGCGTTAGCGAAGCTGATCAATTGGGGATTGGAAGAATACGAATCCAACATTCTCGAGATGCTGGACAGCGAGGACGAATGGACCAAAACCAGCGGCTTGTGGATATTGGGCGAAACCGATCTTCCGCATTTAATCAACCGGCTGCGCGAAGCCGCCAACGACAAGCGCGCGCCGGTACGCGAAATGGCGGTACGCGGCATCGGCATCAAGGGATCGGAAGAAGATTTGCGCGCCCTCATGCCCTTCCTGCAAGACCCCGACCGGAATGTTCGAGTTGCCGCGCGGGACGCTTTGAAATCCCGGCTGCACTTATCCTTCGAAATTGCTTGATCCGAGTATCCGCCGTTCGAGTTTCAACCGTGTTTCTTATAAAACTCTTGGATGCTATCCACAACATATTCCAACTGCCCGCCGGACAGTTCCGGGTAGACCGGAATGGCGAGCGTGGACTTTGCCGCGTCTTCGCTGCGCGGGAGTTCGCCTTCCTTATAGTTCAAATAGGCAAAGCATTCCTGCAAGTGCATCGGTACCGGATAGTAAATCTCCGTCCCGATTTGCTTCTCCTGCAAAAACGTTTTCAATTCATCGCGACGCGGTACATGAATCACAAACTGGTTGTAGATATGGCGGTTCTGTTTTAGGGCCGGCAGTGTAACAGGGTTGCCGGTTAAGCCTTGCGCGTCAAAGAGTTCACGGTAGCGGTCCGCGTTTTTCTGGCGCGCTGCCGTCCAATCGTCTAAGTGCTTTAACTTTACCCGCAAGACCGCCGCCTGCAATGCATCGAGCCTGAAGTTGCCGCCGACAATGGCGTGATAGTATTTGGGCTGGGCACCGTGGTTGCGCAACTTTTTCACCTTTTGATACAGGGTTTCATCGTTGGTGACAACCATCCCCCCATCACCGAAACCGCCGAGATTTTTGGAAGGGAAAAAGGAAAAACAGCCCAGCGTTCCCATCGCACCGGCCCGCTTGCTTTTGTATTCCGAACCGATGGCTTGCGCGGCATCTTCCACAACAAACAGATTGTGTTTGGCCGCCAGTTCCAGAATCGGGTCCATTTCGGCGCATTGCCCGTATAAATGAACCGGGATGATTGCTTTCGTTTTGGAGGTGACCCTCCGTTCGATTTGGGCGGGATCAATATTGTACGAATCGGGTTCGATATCGGCAAACACCGGTATCGCGTTCAGCCGATGGATGACACCGGCGGTTGAAAAAAATGTGTAGGGTGTGGTAATCACTTCATCGCCGGGCTGAATATCCAAAGCCATCAGTGCAATTAAAAGAGCATCCGTGCCGGAGGAAACCCCGATACCGAAATCGCAGTTTGAGTACGCTGCCACTTCCGCTTCCAGCCCTTCCACTTCAGGCCCCATGATAAACCGCTGGCTATCCAGTACATGTTCGATTGCGGGTTTGATTTCCGCTTGAATGGATTGGTACTGCGCTTTTAAATCGAGTAAAGGAACCGATACCATTTTGTCTTTTCCATGGAATTTAAGATTTATAGATACTCTATTTCGATTTCAAAAAGTGGCAATGTTCAATCCGTGTTTTGCAATACGAAAAAATGAAATGGGAAGCAACCGCGTTCTCCAAAGACGCCGGGTGGTCACCGGCTCGCCTTGCCGTTTAAGATAGCAGAACAATTGCCGCTTGTGTGAATGAAGATGTGGGATCATCTCACGCAGACGCTTACCGTTCGTCGTTTCGTTCTCACCGCTTACGGGTCTCCAAATCCAATTCTGATTGTCCACAACATTCACCCGGAGATTTTTTGGCGCGGCATAGAAAGCTATAGATATTTCAAATAAATTCTGTAAAATAAGAGATAACTTATAGGGGAGGAAGTATCATGAAAGTATTACGAAAAGGCTTTACATTAATTGAACTGCTGATTGTTGTCGCGATTATCGGGATTTTGGCGGCGATTGCCGTTCCAAATTTTTTGAACGCGCAGCTGCGGGCAAAAATCGCGCGGGTTGAGTCGGAATTCCAGGCCATCAATACCGCGTTTGAAATGTACCGGTTGGATAACGGAACCATTCCCGATTGGACCAACGGGGTTGGCTGGTTTCAAGCCTGGAAGAGTTTGACAACCCCGATTGCTTACTTTTCATCGAATCCGATCGATGTATTTCAACCCAAACATCGAGATTTGTTTGTGAACGGACACCGTTTTTATGAATTTAACGGTGTAGTAAGAGGAGTGCCGATAAAAAATGTAGAGCGGGGAACACCGGCCGATAATTGGGTGCTAGTGAGTTTGGGGCCTGACCAAGACGATGACACCATCCAAATTTCCGATTACCCCAACAGCCAAGTATTTCTTTCGTTTCATCTGACAAACGGACTCAACAGCAACGGAGATTTGATGCGAGAAACAGCGGATGGCTTGAATCCAGAACGGCTTCCATAGAAATTCAATAAACAACCTTTATAGCGGGGCACATTTCAATGTGCCCCTACCTTTTGTTTACAATAAACACACGATTTAAAACACCGACTTTATCTCTGCTATCGAGACACCCAAAACGGATTTTGATATCCCGTTCAAATCTTCTTCGCTTCCCGTGAAATGAAAGGTGCGTTGGATGTGGGTGATGGATTCATTCGGTTTGAGTGCTGCCGCCGGGGATGAGGTTTCCAGTTCGTAAAACGGCCCCAGCGGTTTCGCGCCGGGTTCGGGCGGGCCGTCGTTATACGAATTGACGACATCACCCGCAAACGGTTCTTCCTGCATTTCCCACATCGAATTGACATAACCGGTCTCACCTTCCGGTTTGGTATATTGCACAATGGTGAGAATGTTGTTCTCGGCATCATAACTGCCCAAAACCGGTTTGGCACGCTGCGGGGTTAATCCGATCTTGCCCCGCTGTTGTCCATCCCCCTTAAAGTAAATGGTCCCGTCTTGAATGACCAACCGGTCGGATGGAATTTTGCCGAAGTAGGCATCGTTCACGATAGGGCCGAGTTCGTCTTCCGGCCCTTCTTGATAGGGAATGACAACCGTAACCAATGGCGATGGATTGTACATCCCCAAAATCCAAATCGAGAGCAGGCCTGTCTCTTTTAACCAAGCGTTGTCTCCGGTATTTTTCACCCGGTTCTTGGATTGATAGACGACAGAATTCACGCCGTTTGGAATATCCATCCCCAAACGCGTTTGCACATCCTTGTCGCTGAGCAGTGAAATTTCGCGTTCGATTTCAACGTCAAATCCGGTATTGGATGCGTTGTAAAACGATGCTTCGTGAACAAACACCGCTTTTGTGTCCGTCTTGTTCTTCAACCGGTATGTAACCGTATCGATAAACGGCGGGGTTTGCCAATGGTCTAACGTAAAAGGTTCGCCCTTTTTGAAGAAGATGGAAAACTGTCCGCCTTCCGGTCCCATCCAAAAGCGGTCTTCTCCGCCAAAGGCGTTGATATGCGAAACAAAGATGCCGGACGCGATTAATTCGCGGTTAATCCACCCGAAGCTGATGCCGTCTTCGCCGTTGGCGGTGCTGGTCATCACCCGGCCTTGGTATTCCGGCACGATTGCGACTTGCTTTTTCCCGGATTCATCCTGCAAGACAAACGCGTTCGTGTACTCTTTTAGAAAAGATAAATCATCTCCAAAAGTGGACGCCATAGCATTTGCTGTCATGATGAGTGTCATTCCTGCCATGATGATAGTGTGATATGCCTTGCATAACATCGATCTCTCCCTTTATACAATCGGTGTGATTAAAATCCTAGTGTTAGGATTGTCGCCGATTCCGTATAGGATTGTCAATATTATTGTCAATATTTCAGGGTTCTAACGAAGGCAGATTTATGATACAACAATAACAGAACGTTAAGCAAAGAAAGAGAATACGATCATGAGCACTCAATCCACCAACCG
>CAYVAZ010000165.1:5755-11087 GCA_964449065.1 uncultured bacterium | reverse complement strand
CAAAAAGGGCAGGTCTTTGACCTGCCCTTTAGCATTGCATACACGATTAAAACAGGAATTAAAATTTATAACCGACACTCACAAAGTTCGAAATATCGCCGTCGTCTCCTGTAGCGGACCAGCGAAAGCCGTAATCGAGAGAGACTTGATTGTATTCATAACCAAACCCGGCGGAAATGCTGTGAACGCTGGGGTCTTCGCTGATCCCTGCGGCTTCAAAATCAAAGTCTTTGAACTGATACCCGGCGCGTAAGAAGAGATTATCCATCGCTTCATACTCCGCGCCCAAATGCACACCAAGGATATCGTCTTCAACATCTTGCGTGGTTTGATCCAATTCCAGCGATTGATAGCTGATGTCCAACGCGATCAAAAGAGGATAATCCTGCAATGGAGTCGCGGCGAAACCACCGCGAATCGACCAAGATAGTTCATCTTCATCACGGATGCCGAACTCGCGTTCGCCAACGCCAATTGTTCCGTCCAAACCGAATATCACGTCTTCACTGTATTTATATTGCAGGCCAACATGGTTGTTATGTCCATCCGAATCACGGCTGACAGAAAATTCGTTAAATCCCGGACGTGGGCGGGTTAGGTTGAAGTCGATATCCCGCTGAATGTCGATGTAACTGTAGCGGTAACCGATAGACCACACATCTTGAATGCGGTATCCACCGGCAACGGAAATTGTGTGACGTTCCAAGTCTGAGGGTTGGGTACGTGCATTGCCGCTGGGGAATAACGCGTTGTCCGAATCCACTTCATCGTCACGATAGTTATAGTAGGCGGATAATCCACCCCATTCAAACGGGTAGGCAACACCGCCGCCGAAGGTGAACTGCTCGGATTCAAACTCCGAAACCGAGCTTCCGGGGTCGGAAAACCCTCCGGAAACCAAGCCGTCTTCAGACAAATCCACTTGTGAGAAGTCAATGCCCGCGTAGGGATCTTCCAAAAAGCCCAAGCTGGCCGGGTTTCCTAACAGCGCCATGTCGCCGCCTTGCAAGGCGCTGTAGGCACCCCCCATAGCCGCCGAACGGGCGTTCACTCCGACTTCATGAAATAAAAACTGTTCGTACAAAGCACGGAATTCATCTTGGGCATTGACATTGGTTGGAGCCAGAAACGCTGCCGCGGTCATGCCAAGAGCCAAGAATTGTTTTAAGTAACGAGCCATGTTCATGAACCCCCAAAGGTCTATTAAATTCGTTTGTCTTTCATTTCAATGCGTTTGTTCATTCTTTCCAATTACAGATCGCCAAATTCCAGATCGAAGAAGCCTAGGTTGCCGATCCGTCCGCCAAAGTCCGCCGGGTTATTCGATACTTCGATGCCCGCGGTATTGAAGACACTGCCTTCGTCGTTCATAACAAAGAAGGTGCCGCCGTCTGCTATAAAGTCAACCACAGGAGCGCTGTTAATCGTTCGGATTGAATCGGTCGGTGTGCTGAATCCGCCCGTGGTGCTCCAACTCATGATCTGGCCGAATGAGTTCATCGCGGTGTATCCGTCCGCGTCCAATTGGAAGGCGACCGTATTGCCGAAATCGACACCCGCGTCACTTACCGGAGGCAGGGCGGGCACGCCGCCGAAGCCGGTGATTGAGCCATCGCGGGCCAGGATGTAGAATCCGACGCCTTGGACTTCCAAATCAACCGCAACCGGAGCACGGCTGGTGATCGACTGGCCTTGGAAATCAATGGTCTGTTCAAACTCAAAGTCCGGGTCGCCGTTAAACGCGGCAGTACCGAACGTTTGGACATGACCGAAGCGGTCAAGCAGCAAATAGCCGTTGCCGCCGTCTACCGGCTCTAAGTCAATCACAAACCCGTTAACCAAATTTTGACCTCCGCTAACCGGCAAGACAGCCGATTCGGGAGAGATCAAACCGTTGATAGAAGTGATCACGGCATTGCCCCCTACGATTTCTAAATCAACCGCAGGCAGGTCATCGGATGGGATTTCAACTTCCGTACCGATTAACGTACCGCGCTCAAGCACCAAGCCATTGGCGTTCAAGGCAATCAAACCTTCATCTTCCGTGACCGCGATAATAGGAGGTGTAGTCGGTGACGGTGTGCTGGTTGGTGTTGGCGGCACTTCCGTTGGTGTTGGTGTAGGCGGTAACGGAGTTGGAGTATCTTCCGGTGTCTCCGGTGTATTCGTCGGTGTTGGTGGTACCGGCGTTGGAGTATCTTCCGGTGTTTCCGGAGTATTGGTCGGTGTTGGCGGTACCGGCGTTGGAGTATCTTCCGGTGTTTCCGGAGTATTGGTCGGTGTTGGCGGTTCCGGTGTAGCCGTTGGTGATTCTGGCGTGTTCGTCGGTGTTGGCGCTACCGGGGTTGCCGTTGGTGATTCCGGTGTATTCGTCGGTGTTGGCGCTACAGGGGTTGCCGTTGGTGATTCCGGTGTATTCGTCGGTGTTGGCAGTTCCGGGGTAGCCGTTGGTGATTCCGGTGTATTCGTCGGTGTTGGCGCTACAGGGGTTGCCGTTGGTGATTCCGGCGTATTCGTCGGTGTTGGCAGTTCCGGGGTAGCCGTTGGTGGTTCCGGCGTATTAGTTGGTGGAACCGGTGTATTTGTTGGTGTTTCCGTTGGTGTTGGCGGTACTGGTGTGTTCGTCGGTGTCGGCGGCTGTTGTGCCTGTAGCGGAATCGTCGTGGATACCGGGCTTAATTCAATAGTAGAAAAATCTAATGCGCTAATCGCGGAACGAATAATGAGATCGGTTTGTGTTGAATCTTGAGGTGTTGCAATCACTTCAAACGTAATGATTGCCACTTCAACCACACCTGTCGGACGGTCAAATGCGGACGGATCATTGTTTGTGGCGTTCATTTGAATCACACCCGGCTGAGTAATATTGGCAACAGGTGGATTCCCAAATTCCGGCGTTGTACCACCGCCTGGAGCAGCGTTCACAGCCAAGATATCCGAATTGTAATCCACTTGCACGTCATAACCACCCAGCGGTTGATCTCCCACATTAAAAACCAACATCGCTTCAAACATATCGCCTTGTTGGAACGGGCCCGCACTCGCAAGCAAAAGCGTCACTTCTCCCGCGTTTTGAAAGGGTCTCACTTTTGCGTTATGGATATCAAAAGAAGTATCCGAGGAAACGACGTTGCTGGGAGCGACTTTTCCTGAGGGATCATTCGGGTTCGGTATCAATCCGGCAAGAACGCGTTGAATAAACAATACGTCACCGATATTGACAACACCGTCTTGGGTAATATCGGCGGCTTCTTCATTTCCCAATGGTAACAAGCCAGCCAAAAAACGCTGAATAAATAAGGCATCACCGATGTTTAAAGCGCCATCTCCAGAGGCATCACCGAGTACGATGTCTCCACCGCCGCTATCTTCAACAGTAACATCGGAGATGTCGGCGATGGTCAAGGTTCCCACATCGGCGCCTTCGGGCTCTAACAAGCCGTCGGCGTAGAAGTTAGCACTGCCGACCGAAGCGCTTAGCGTGCCGGCGGCTTCGGCATTAACCTGCAATTGGCCGATCATCAAGCCGTTCACGCTGGAGAATGCTGCGTCTGAACCAAGAAGAGAGGTTTGAATATTCACTGTGGTGCCGTTGAGGGATGGGGCGATTTCAACCGGAGCGCCCGCCGTGCTGGCATTTTGCCATTCCGTTAACGCTGAAAATGTTGGCGTTGAAACACCCACGCCGCTGAAGTCAACAAATAATTCATACGCGCTCACCGGCACATCTGTCGACAATAAAATATCATATACTACCGGTTCACCAACATTCACGGCGCCGCTTTGGGGCTGCAACACGATATTTGCATCGCCAAACGCAGGTGTTAGAACCGCTGCACTTAACAGAGTCAACAAAGATAGTGTTTTTAAAAAGGATTTCAGCATCAGTGCCTCCAACCATGTGGGGAATTTAATATAAAGTCACATAAGTCTACAATTTTTTTTGCCAGCCGGATTCTATGTAAAAACGAAAATAAGTTCAAATATCTACAACAAAATAACCACAATTCCAAAAAGTTTCAACCGAGCGGAAACAATTCTACAAAAAAAAAGATCAGGCGATCCGCATCGTCGGTCTGTATCTATAGGATAATGTTAAACTTATTTCTTGTCAAATTAAATGTTTGTTACCGGTAAAGTACCGAAAAAATCTATGCTATCTTATATCGATTTTTGATTTCTTAATAGAGATACAGTATATGAAAATACTTATTTTGCAGCGATTTGATCTTTCTTCCGTTTCGTGCGCGCGGCGGGTCACTTCACAAACCGAAGAACTCTTGCGGCGCGGACATGAGGCCGTTCTGACCGATTTCCCCCATCCCGAGCGGCAAAGCGAAGTGCCCGCGGTGGATAACGTCATGCGATTTGGAGGATCCATCGTCAATCTCAAGCGCAAGGTTTTTTCGTTTTACCGGAACATTCAAACGTTGAAGCAAATTGAGCCGAAGCCGGATATCATCCACCTTTGGAAAGCCTATCCGGATGTTTCGCTGCTGGCTTACGCGCTGTCACATTATTGGAACATCCCTATCCATTACGATTGGGATGACTGGGAAAAGGGAATCGCAAAAGAATTGGGGCAGTCTTGGATGGCCGGTATGGCAGCGGGTTGGTGGGACCGGTTTGTGCCATCCATCGCCACTACGATGAGTACGGCCAGCAGTTTTTTAAAAGAAAAAGCCATAGCGTATAGCTTTCCGGAAAACCGGATATGGGACGCCCCGGTAGGCGCTGATCTGGATAAATTTTATCCCCGTGAAAGAGACATGCAGTTGATGCGGCAACTTGGCCTGCGCGAGCCGCTGATGATTTATATCGGCCAGTTGGAGGTCGCGAGTTATGCCGAACTGGCGGTCGATGTGCTGAAACGGGTGCAAAAGAACCTGCAAACCGCCAAACTGTTAATTGTGGGAGGCGGAAGAAAACTGGATGCCATTCGGCAGCACGCGAAAGACTTGAAGATCGATAAGCATGTCGTGTTTACCGATTATGTCCCGGCTGAGGATATCCCCAAATACCTCTCACTGGCGAATGTGGCGCTTGCCCCGTTTGAAGAAAACGACGTCACCCGTGCTAAATCTCCCTTAAAGATCGCCGAATATCTCGCGTCGGGGATCCCCGTGGTGGCATCGGAAGTGGGCGAAGCACCCATCATGACCGTAGGGGCGGGTGTGTGTATCCCCTGCGGAGACGTTGACGCCATGGCCGAAAAAACCGAATGGATTCTCACCCACCCCACCATCCAACAAAGCATGAGAGCGGCGGGAACCAAAACCGCGCGGACACGGTATAACTGGAAGGCGCATGTGGATGCGCTGGAGAAGGCGTA
>CAYVAZ010000165.1:0-5745 GCA_964449065.1 uncultured bacterium | reverse complement strand
CCCGCCGCGCGACATGGCCATCTGGTCTGCACAGGCGGCGGTGGAGTTGTACCAACAAAATTAAAACGTTTCATGATTTCCCCCTCACTCACCCAACACCGTGCAGTTTGCGGCCGACGGGTCCGTCATAGCGGTTGGTGGATTTAAACGGCTCGTGCTCGCCGGTTAGCGCCAACTCTTTCGTCTTTTCCAACAATTGCGAACGTTCCTGCATGGTCATGGGTTTGTGTTTGCGGGCGGTTTCGGCGTTTTCGCGCAGTTCCTCCACGTTTTTCATACCCGAAACCACGGTTGCGACCGGCAGGCTCAACGCGTAGTTCATGCATTCTTCGGGGGTAACTACATCGGTGCGCAGCAAGTGACCGCCGCCGTTGGTTTTCATGGCCAGCACGCCGATGCGCCGTTCCAGGCAGCGGGGCAAAATCTCTTTTTCAAAGCTGCGGTAGTGCGGGTCGAAGGGATTGAGAGGCATCTGCAATGCATCCCACTCAAAATCGTGGTCCAGCATTTCGTGGAAATACTTCGGGTTCTTGTGTCCGGTAAAGCCGATGTATTTTACTTTTCCCTGCTGTTTGGCTTCGTATGCCGCCTCGATGCCGCCGCCATCTTCAGCAAAGATCATTTCGGCATCGTCATCATAGACAATTTCGTGGAACTGCCATAAATCGATGACATCGGTTTGCAGGCGTTTGAGGCTGTCTTCCAAATGCCGCATGGCGGTCTTTTTATCGCGGCCGTGGTGTTTGGTCATTAAAAACACCTGGTCCCGCTTGCTTTTGATGCCTTCCCCCATCCATTCCTCCGATTTGCCGCTGTGGTATTCCCAGGCGTTGTCCATAAAGGTCACGCCCAGGTCGATGGCTTCGTGCAAAAAGCGGGTTGCGGCGGCTTGATTTTCCAGCGTTCCGATGTGAAAACCGCCGACGCACAATTGCGAGACCTGTTCGCCGGTTCGACCCAATTCACGCGTTGGCACTTTGCCGTCTTGGGCAAACGAGGGCAGCACGATGGATGACGCCAGGGATGAAACGAGTACACCCGCGGATGTATGTTGTATGAAATCTCTGCGTTTCATGTTCATGATGATTTCTCCTTGTTTTTGAGAGATACTATAGCTTATAACTGTTCTGTGTGATCCTGCAATACCGCAGGCGGGATTAGGATATCGATATACCCCGCATCACGGACATCGGCGAAGTCCTTTTCGTTGTAGGTGAGGATTGTTTTGATATCGTAAGCGAGCATCGAAGCCGTAATATAAAGATCATGGACTTTTCGCCCACCACCAAATCGATTGTATAGTATGTCAAACCAACGGTCACTTTCCGTCTTTTCCGTTAAATATTTCATGTTCCTTTTAAAACTGTTCAATACGGAGATTGATTTTGATTTGGACAAACCCAATCCATTATTCTCCGCTCCGGAACCTTTTGGGCGTTCCGCTATACCTAAAAACTCACGTTTAATTTGTGGAGTAAAATACAATAAATGGTGTTGTTGATGTAATTGTGCAACAGCAGTTCTAACTTCAGCATGTTGTAGTGAATCTACATCTGCTAAACGCCCCAAAATATTTGTATCAATCATTATTTTCATGATAATTGGGTAGTTGCCGATTCATCCTGTCTCTGTACATATTTTCACGTGACCAATCAATCTCACAACCTGAACGAATATCCAAGCTTTCTATGAAATCCATTGACTCATTAAACATAGAGAGCCGTTCTTCGGCTGTGAATTCTTCCGGGTTTGGAGCGGAATCATCTACCGTCAAAACGGTCAGATGTTTCAACCACTCCTGTACTGTAATACCTTGAGAAGAAGCCTGCTTTTCCCATGTCTTATATGTGGCGTCGTCAATCGTTATTGTTTGCATGATCGTTTTCTCTCTTGTCAGTTTGTTGGTACATTTAAAACGAATGCCAAAAATACTCTCCTATTAAAGCAGACTGTACTTCTGGCTCGGCGGGAGCCTCGCCCTCCCAAAACGATTTTTCATCCCATGCTGCTTTGATCGTATTATACAACTAATCCGGTGAATGAAAACACAAATTACGCTTGCAAATTACGCTTGCGTGTATTCACTTACATCCAGCAGATACATTTGCCGTTTGCCCGAATGCAGCGAATCGATGCAGACGCTTTTGCCGTCGCGGCTCCAGCGGGGGTGCAGGTCGCAGCGGATTTCTCCCCTGTATTCTTTGGGCAGATGGAACCGGCCGAGATGTACAAGCTTGCCGTCGGAGGGGCGGTATAACATGGGTTTTTGCATACGGTTGGTATCGGGATAGGTGTCTGTCAGGATCCACTCTTCATCCGGTGAATAGGTGCAATGGCCGTCGCGGGTTAATACTTCTTTGCCGATGACCTGAACCGTATCCGATTGCTCGTCATACAGATGGAAGTGGTCTTCCCCGTTTTCTTCGCGCGACCATGCCAGAATTTGGTTGGGGTTCTTCCAGATAAAATGCGAAACCATGTCGTGATCGGCCACCACATGAATATCCGAGCCGTCGGGGTTAGCGGTCAACATACGGGTATACCAGGATTTGCGGTCGCCGATCATCCGGCGCCAGCGGTGCAGAAAGATGAAACGCGAGCCATCCGGGCTGAACAGCAAATGGTTAAACCAATGCTTGTTGTTATCCATCGACTCGTTGTGGCGGATTTGAATGATCTCTTCAAACGAGATGATCAATTTGGCGTTGCCGGATTCTAAATCGATCGCGTAAATACCGTCGTCTTGGGGATGGTTTTGGTCTCCGTACGGGTCGGGAAAGCCGTTGTAGCCATAACCGGGGCGGGTGATTCCAAGCCGGTTCATGTTGACGCCCACGGCATGTTTGCCAGCAGGGCTGACCGCGTAGATGGCGCGTTGCAGTTTTTTCTGTTCCCCTGTGTGGATATGTTGAATCACGGCATGATAGCCGTCTTCATGGCGGGCGTTGTAGATTACATGCTCCCCGCTGCCCGGCAGCCATTGCAGCATGCATCCCTGCTGCCAGCACCAAGCGGTCGTCCCGCCGAAATTGCGCCATTTGTCGCCGTCTTGGAGATCGATCATACCGAGGCGAATTTCATCATCCGGCATGGGAGAGCGGTCGTTGAAGCCGACCTGCATCCCCAGCAGATAGCGGTTGGTTGGATCGAACTGATGCTTATCGTAATAACCGAACCAATGCGACTTCGGTCCTTGCGTGACCGCGCGGTACGGCACGTTTACTTCTACATCTTCGGCATGAGTTGTAAGTGTGGATAACGAAGCGCCCAGCCCCACACAAGCGCTGGTTTGCAGAAATACCCGGCGTGATATTGATGGCATGATTGTCTCCCCCCAAAATTATTTTTGATGTCTTGATTTTACAATAAAGCGAAATAAAAATATACTAACCGAAGAGACGCGGAGAACGCAGAGGTATTTCGTGCGCGGGGGGGTAGTGATTCAAAAAAGCCAACTCATGCCTTGGTCAATAGTTTTAGAAGAATTACTGTCTATTAACGCAGACAAAGCTACCAGTATTGTTGATAAAACAGGAATGAAAGTTGATTGGACATTGAGCGAAAAAGAGAATTATTCACATACAACACGTTTAAGAGCCTACAAGCCTAGAATTCAAAAAGCGTTTAACGCCCTTTCTGAACAAGATCAATTAAGAGTTATACATATTATTTGTGAAGAACTATTGAAAGATGACGGACAACATGGTGAAAATATTGAATACGATTTACAGCGGATCGGATGGACAATCCAAAACGGGAATATTATTCCTAATAATGAAAGTGTTACAGAATTATTTTTCAAAGATAACACTCATTATGACGCCTATCTTACTATTAGAGGTTTACTTCAAAAATGCACAAATAGCCTTGATATCATTGATCCGTATTTTGGTTCAAAAATTCTACAAACTATTTCTACGATTCAGCAGAATATCAAATTACGTATATTTCTATCAAAAAAGGAATCTGATTTTCTGGTGGAAGTCAAGAATTTTTCTAAACAATATTCAAACATTAATATTGAGGTAAAAAAAACTAAAGAGTTTCATGATCGATTCATAATAATCGACGAAAAAGAAGTAATACATATTGGAACTTCAATTAAAGATGCTGGAAATAAAATATTCATGATTAATAAAATAGAAGATATTCATATTATCAAAGCGATTATTGATTCTTTTAATGATAAATGGACTACTTCAGATAGAATTTATCCATAGGTTATCTTACTTCTTACTACCCACGCTTTGTTGCTTGCGAAAGTTGAAACTTCTTCACCCGATTATGCATGCGGTCGGCGGAAATGCCCAGGAGTTTGGCCGCGTCGCTTTGGACCCAGTTGGTTTTTTCCAGCGCTTGCAGGATGTATTGCTTTTCCATTTCCTCCAGCGGCAGCATTTGGCCGCCGTCTTTTGCGGGGGGATGTTGCGTTTCCTTATTCTCATTCACGCCTTCCTGGCGCAAGAGGCCGGCGTCGATTACCTCGCAGTTGCGGTGGCGGATTATGATCCGTTCCGCCAGGTTTTTCAGTTCCCGCACATTACCGGGGAAAGCATATTGCGCAAGCACCGCTTCGGCCTCGTTTGTGATGGATGGCACCTGGCGGCGGTATTTACCCGCGTAGGCGGCAAAAAAGTGATTGCACAGGGGCAGCACATCATCCGGGCGTTCGCGCAGCGGGGGGATATTGATGCGGATGACATCCAGCCGAAAGAGCAAATCCTGCCGAAAGCGTCCTTCTTCCACTTCACGCTCTAAATGCTTGTTGGTTGCGGCAATCACGTTGATATCCACTTTAATTTTTCGTGAGCCGCCGACCCTCTCAAACTCTTGCGTTTCTAACGCGCGCAAAATCTTTCCTTGGCTCTCCAACGGCATGTCGCCGATTTCATCCAAGAACAATGTACCTTGATCGGCCAGTTCTAACTTGCCGCGTTTGCGTTCGGTCGCGCCGGTAAACGCGCCTTTTTCATGGCCGAAGACTTCGGATTGAAACAAGTTGTCGGTCGGCAGGGCGGCACAGTTCACATCCACAAATGATTGCTGGCTGCGGGGCGATAAATTGTGAATATAGCGTGCCACCAAGTCCTTCCCCACCCCGGTTTCGCCGGTAATCAACACACCCGCGCCGGTTTCGGCCACGGTCTCGATTTCCTGTATGACTTGTTTGGATTTGGGATCGCGTGCAATAAAATCATGAACCGGTTCGGCCTCTTTTAAACGCGAACGCAGTCGGCTGTTTTCATCCCTCACGCGGGCATCCGACAGCGCCTTTTCTATGCGTAGGATGATTTCATCGCGGCCCGCGTCTTTGGTTAAAAAATCCACCGCGCCGGATTTCATTGAATCCACCGCCACTTCAACCGAGTTTACGGAAGTCAGCATAATGACGGGGATATCGTCGTCATCCGTGTAATTCTCCTTAATCCGGTTCAGCAAATCGATCCCGCTCATCCCCGGCATCTTCACATCGCTGATCACCAAATCGAACTCTTGCCGTTTCAGCAAATCCAGCGCGTCTTCGCCCGATTCCGCCGATGTAATCTCATACCCTTCAATCGAAAGGTTCTTCTGCAAGCGCGCGGCAAAGCGTTTATCGTCTTCCACAATCAGAATCGTTTCACTCATCATTCACCACTCATCACTCATCACTCCTAAGAAACACTTTGTTTCTTCGTAATTGGTCAGTTGTTTGAAGAGAGATTTCCCCTCCCAAGCCTGGGAGGGGTTAGGGGAGGGTTGATC
>CAYVAZ010000164.1:0-11205 GCA_964449065.1 uncultured bacterium | reverse complement strand
ATCAACTCCCTACTTGAACGCTTTATACTACAAACGCAAAGGCAAACTTCGCTTGTCTTTGCCACCCGTCCGAGTTTATCGACCGAATAGAGAACGTGCCCGGAGGGATCGGTGCCAGGCTCAAAGATTGAGTAGGTAAATGTTCTGCCGCCATCTGCAAGGGTGAAGTGAGTTAGTACATTGACCTCATGCGTCATACTGTGGATATACTCGGATTCGATGGAATTGGTTGCGGTATTGAAAAAATTGATTCGAGCGCTGCTTTGGTCTTGAAGGACGAACGCCGCTTTTCTACCATCGCGGTTGAGTTGCGGAAAGCGGAAACCAGGGGTATTGCGGTTGGGTAAGTCTATGATTTCCCATTGGTTGGTTTGTGAAGAGTATTTTATGATACGGTCATTGGCAATCATGATATTTCCATCGTGATTGATGGAAGAATGATTCCGTTGGAAAACGGCGCGCAGGTTTTGCGGGTTGTTGCGGTCGTTTCTGGCATCCCCTTTATCAATTCGGGTGGATACCAGGCTTCTTTCATTGGCCCGGTCGGTAACAACTTGGCTGGATGTATTGATAACATAAACAAGTGAGATGCAGAGTAAGACTAAGGATTGTATACAAACAAAAAAATGCTTTTTCATTTCATGCTCCTTTTTGTGTTCATTCATATTCTTCATAACCGTTTACACCGGATTGCCCGATTAAATCCTCCATCAGCCATAAGGATGCGCCGTCCTCCGGTCCTCCTGTCAAAGCGTATTTCCCGTCTGGTGAAAAGGCAACCGGACCAAAAACATCCGAAACCTTATTAATGACGGTTCCATCTGCGGTATTTAACACCCATACTCCATTTCGGGAGACTTCGACCAGCAAATAGTTACCGTCCGGAGAGATGGCAATATCTTTTACGTTAACGATAGCGTCTATTTGATAAATTGGATCAAATATGACAGTTGGAAAAGAGAAAAGGTTAATTAATTCTCCGTTATTCATGTCCCATACGGAAACACTATTGTCTCTTTTGCCCATTTGAGGAAAAAAAGGTAACGGTATAAGAGTTTGACTTGCATACAAATACCGTTGATTAAGGTTAAAACACGTAGACCAGGTCATCAATCTTTCAGTATTGCTATCAAAATCATCATGGGGGTTTAAAATGTATACTAGATCTAATGTTTTCATATCCCATACGAAATGATCCGTAAATATATACTCTTGGTCGGAAGAGAATGCGATGGGAGATTGAAACGAGTCATCCGCTGCAAAGGTTTGAACTAGCTCACCGGTTTCCACATTCCACAAATAGGCTTTAAAATCAACCCCCAGTGTCAATATCCATTGGTTATCTGGTGAAATCTCGATATCTGATACCCCCACTTTGAGTATATCCGCATCGAAATTATACGAAGTTTCATGAGGGCCAAATTGCTGGAGTAATTCATTTGTATTTAAATTCCATAATTCGGCAAATTGATTGTGAGAATACGCTATTCCTATGTATCTTCCATCGGCAGAAATATCAAATCCAGTAACATAATATTTTCTTTTGTCAAATGTCTTGGCGACTTTCTTTTCATCAATATCCCAAAAGAAGATACGAGCGTCCGTTAAGTTATCATCACCGGGAGATTGACGGGTTATAACTGCAAATCGGTTATCCGATGTGAATTCAAAGTCTGTCACAGACCCGGAAAAATGCTGAATAGGCTGTGGTTGAGCTCGCAACAAAATGGGAACGATCAATAACACAATTAATAATAATAGTGGCCGTTTCATGATAAACACCTCGTTTTAATCCGGCTGAATCCATATAAAGAATGCTCTTGCCCATATATCTCTTGCGGTTATTGACAATACCTTGCCAGGTACAAAATCCCCATTACTGTCTCTGGGTTGATACTTCCAATCATAATTGGAAACGATTTGGCTAACACCTGTTATAGTATGATTTTTGAACCGTACTGTCACAGCATGTTCGTCATCATCGTTAGAATAATTGCAAATCATCAACAATAATTTATCCTCACTAGGATCTTGGCTCCTTCGCAGCAAAAAGCGGGCGCGGTGGTCTATTTCTCTGCTATCTTCAATGGTTACTTCGGCAATATCATTCAAACTTTCATCCGGCTGCTGCAACAAAAAGTCTTTCATTAAATATGCTTCTTTTGTCAAAATATTGCAATAGGGAAACCATTCTTCCGCCTCCGGATTATCCAAACTGAAGAACATCAAACCCTGTTCACCGTTCACCCATGATGAATACGCCAAATAACGAATCAATTCAAAATCTTGCTCCAAAGAGAATGTTTTATTATTTATGCTATCAATCGGCGGGATTTCTTTCAGACAATCCAACCCAAAATCAATCCGTTTTCAAATAGAAAATAACGTGAAGTACGATAGAATGCCAGTTTGAAAAAAGAAATTGAGTTATTCCATCTTTTAGAGCATTTCAGGTTTGCGTAGAGATGCAACGTGTGCAATACATGTACCGGCTGGAAGCCGGTGCTACCCGGCTATTCAACTCAGTATCGCGCTAGTAGTCTGTCAATCAAAAATTGACGGCTGGCTATCCGTTGTTCCCCCCTTGTTAAGGGGGGCTAGGGGGGATCAATACCCGTCAATAAAACGTTGACACTGTACTAGTTTGTAGGGAGTAATCCCAGTGGTTACTCCATAGCAGGGCAGCCATGAGGGGCAGACCCTACAATAGTAATACCCACTGAAAACAGAATTTCCGATAAATCATCATTAATCGATGGTGGGCTCGCGTTAGCAACCCACCATTTCTGACCGGTATGTTCAAAGCATATAATACGGTTTCAATTGAATCTTGTTTGATGTGAATTCCCTCCCCAAGACTGGGGAGGGTTAGGGTGGAGTTGATGCCTTGGATAGAAAATACACCTCACATCAAACATTCTTTTTTTTGAATGAGTATATGCTTCATTGTCGGTAAACCTAATTGCAATTGGTATAAGACAATTTAAAAAATATCTTCACTGCAACTTGGTTTAATAACTTTGAAAATATTTCGGCAATAACATTTTGTATTTCATTTCACGGAAGGCGAAGCTCCCGCTGTGCCGAAAGCACTGCAACATTTACGACCGTCCTCGGCCTCGATTGCCGCGACCCTCGTTTTCATCATCCTCTTCTTCACCTTCTTCGTTATCCTCTTCGTCATCATCACCGCCACTGGTGTTTTGACCCTTCAACAGTTGCTGATAGGCTAAGGTGAATTGATTGTACGCTCGGCCGTAATTGCCGGCATTCAATGCTTCCAACCCGTTTTCAAAAAAGTGCTGCGCGTTGCCGGTGCTCAATCCTGCATTGGTAAATTGGATAATGCGTGCTTCCACAATGCGGGTCACATCATCCAATTGGCCGTCAAGGCTGGCGGGCAGCAACAAAAGCGCAATGGCGTCCCGATTCGCCAGACATTTCTCAATTTCAGGATCGGTCAACCGGTTTTGTTGTTCGGCTAATTGTTGCACCTTCAAATGAATATCGATGACAGTGCCTCCAATCAGCGACACGGCATTATGCACGGTATCCAATTGACCGGTCAGCCCATCCACTTTTGCGGAAAGTTCGGCTTTGCTGTCGACAACTGATTGCAGAACATCTTCCAATTTCAAATGAAGGGTTTCTTGAAGAGTATCAATCCGGCTGGAGAGTTTTTCCGTGTTGGCTGATATCTGGGATTGCAGTAGAGACAACTCTGTATGAAGCGAATCGCTGGCAGTCCCGATCAACCCCGCGTTGGCAGCGACTAGACCAGTGGTATCGGCCAATTCGGATTGCAGGCTTTGAATGGCACCGGTCAAAGATTGTTCGGCATTTAGAAGAGCGGCATTCAGGCTGCTTAATTGCGCGGCGGCGCTTTCACTGGCGGATGCAATCAAACCGGCGTTCGCTTCGATCAAACCGGCGGTTTGCTCTGTGTTTTGCTGGATGCTGCTTAACGTTTGGGCGACCATATTTTGGTTGGTGTCGATGGTATCGCTAACGCTTTTCAACCCCGCCAAAATTTCGGCGCTGGCATTTAAAACCGCTTCGCTGTTCTGTGCAATCGATGCGCTCAGTGTGTTGGTTTGGTTTACCAAACTGTCAATGGAACTGCTAAGCGTCCCCAATGATGCGGCGTTCGTTTCGATTAAAGTCGTGTTGTTGGTTACCGCGCTGAAGATGGAATCCAGTTTTGTTTCGCCTGAGATGGTAATGAATACATTCGCTTGAGCGGTTTTTCCATTGATATCAATGATTTCATAGAGAAACGAATCGCTGTTACCCGCGTCTGAATTGGAAATGTATACAATTTCGCCTGTTTTGTCTAACAGCGCCTGCCCTTGTGCAGCTGGAAAGACATTAGATACTTTAATCCCGTTGCCTTTGTCGTTGGCAAGAACATCAATCACTTCGGCTTTCCCTGCCGTAACTGTCACAGAGTCATCAACTGCAACCAATTTTTGTTTTTTCTTATCTTGTTCTTTCTCTTTTTTCTTATCTTGTTCGGTTTCTTTTTCTTTGGTATTATCTTCTTTTTCAGTTTTTTCAGTCGTTTCAGTCGTTTCTTCAGTCGTTTCGGTTGTCTCTTCAGTCGTTTCGGTAGTTTCTGTTTCGGTCGTTTCAGTAGTCTCTTGTGTCGTTTCCGTTGTTTCTTGGGTTTGCGCTATAATAGCTTGGGGTTGCAAAAATAGAACGGCAGAGCATATCAAACAGAGTGTGGTGTTGAGAAACAGACTTACTTTCATGAGTTTACCTCCATAAATTTATGCATATTGAATAGTAAAGTTTGAGGTTGATCGTTTGAAGTAAAATTTCTATAAGTGCATTTTACACAGTAAGTTACAAAATGATTTATTCAGCGGTTTAAAAGCCGCTCCATTTTATAACGAACTGATTTCACTTTAATGTATTATAAAAAATAACTTCATCCCGCTCAACGCTTACAAAATGAATGGATTCATTCAATAATACGTACGAAACCTACACTTCATCTAAGTTGGATTATAAAAAACTTAGACGACGCAACGTTGAAACAGTAACCATACCTTTAATATACACAATACACATCAAATAAAGCGGGATTATACTAAATCAAAATTCTTAAATGTCAACAAGAAAATAAACAAAATGTTTTTTTTCTCAACAATAGAAAATCTATCCAATATCAAGTCCCGGCTTTTTGTAATTCATGATAGTTCAAACAAACCCCATCCTTGCCATCCCTCAAAAAATCGTTTACTGTTCTAAGAGAAAAAATGCAATTTTCAAGAATGTTCTATTGGGAGGGCGAGGCTCCCGCCGGGCTGGAAGTACCCTCCGGTATGATCAAAACGTAAAGTGAATATTTTACAATAAGCACTTATGAAAATCACAGAATTCAAATTGAAGGAGAGTACGATGACCAACCAAACCCACAACAACCGCAGAAATTTTATCAAAACCTCCGCCGCCGCCGGTGCCTCCATCGCGGCCATCACCAGCATATCCCCATCCAGCGTTTTGGGTGCCAATGACACCATCCGCATCGCCGGTATCGGTACCGGTGGCCGCGGCCAGTGGGGCCTGCGCGAAGCCAAAAAACGCGGCGCCAAAATCGTCGCCGTCTGCGATGTCTACGAAGGCCGACTCGAACAAGCCAAAGCCATATCCCAAGACGGCGACCACGTCGCCGACGGCTATTACGAATACGAAAAAGTTCTCGAACGCAAAGATGTCGATGCCGTCTACGCCGCCCCGCCCGATCATTGGCACCATGATATCTTGATCGATACCGTCCAAGCCGGCAAAGACTGCTACATCGAAAAACCCTTCTCCAGAACCATCGAAGAAGGCCAAGAAATGGTCAACGCCGTGCGCGAAACCGACCGCGTCGTTCAAGTCGGCAACCACCGCCGCAGCGGCAAACACTGGCTGCGCGGCCGCGAATGGATCCGTTCCGGCAAACTGGGCAAGGTCGTGTGGGTCAAAGTGTGGGATACCCGCAACTGGTCCAACGGAGACCCCTTCACCGCCAACCTCGGCACCGAAGGCCGCCTCGATTGGGACCGCTTCCTCGGCAACGCCCCCAAACGCCCCTTCGATCCCTACCGCTATTTCGCATGGCGCTGGTATTGGGATTACGCCGGCGGCCTCATGACCGACATCGGCGCCCACCAACTCGATGTCAACCAATGGCTCATGGATGCCGCCGGGCCGGAATCCGTCTCAGCCAATGGCGGCAACCACTACTTCGAACATTGGGAAACTCCGGATGTCGTCCATTCCATCCTCAACTACGGCAGTTTCACTACCCTCTTCACGGTTGAATTCATCAACGGACAAGACAGCGTAGGCGCGGCCTTCTACGGCTCCGAAGCCACACTATATGTCGATGATGTCAAAGGCTTCCGCGTGATTCCTCAAGGTGAAACCGAACCCGTTGAAACCTGGGAACGTCCCTACGAAGGCGGAGACCACGTCGCCAACTTCCTCGATTGCGTCAAAAGCCGCAAAGAACCCAACTCCCCGGTTGAGACCGGCCATCAAGTGATTAACGCGGCGCATTTGGGCAACATCTCATACCGCACTGGCCAACGCATTGACTGGGATGCCGGCCGTGAAGAAATTCTCGAAATCCGCCGCATGAACCCATCCGACGCCTGGCTGCGCAGCCGGTTGTAATAAGTATTTAATTTGTAGGGGCAGCCCCCTGTGGCTGCCCTCATCGTACTCTTGTTTTGGGGAGCATCGGCTTCCAGCTGGTTTGTTTTGTTAGATTCATATCATTGGGAGATCTATCCATTGTGGACTTGGATGAAGTAAAAAATTTCGCTGCTCAACTTCACCAAAAAGGAATAGCCTGGAAAGGCGAAGCATTCGGCTGGCAAGCTGAATACAATCCTGAACGCCCGCAACCACCCATCGATTCAAAGATGACATTTACTCCAGCGGATTTTTGCATAGGTGAAAGCGGGGTGTGGTTTTTTTCTATGATGTGGGAACACGGCAAAGATGCCGAACCGGTCGAATTTTTGGATACACAGAACATCGTTCCCGAAACCACGAATGCTGAATGAGTTTTCTATTTACGTCATAACGGAACTCACGCCTGTCTGCGCAGCCGGTTATGAATGTATAAGGAACTTCTTTTTAAAAAGATTATGAATTCGATGGAATAAATATCAATAAATCTTCTTGTTAAGGTATGTCATAAACGTATAATAATAGCAAGATATTCATAGAAACTTCTACGTTTACAAAACAAGTAGAAAAACTCTTGAATAGATTGGAATATCAGAATCTACAAATATTTTTGTTACGAAATCCCGAATCGGGAAATATTATCCGAAATTCAGGTGGAGTTAGAAAATTACGGTGGGGAGTTTCAAATAAAGGAAAAAGCGGTGGAGTTCGAGTCATATATTATTTCAAAAACAGTGATGCGGAAATTTGATTGTTGACGCTTTATAACAAAAGTGAAAAAGCATCGATTCCGGGACATGTTTTAAGAAAAATTAAAGAGGAAATTGAAAATGACTGAACGAAATATCGGGTTAGAAATATTGGAAGGAATTCAGGAAATAAAGTCATATAAAGCAGGAAAAACCAAACTGAAAACCCTTGTCGTAAAAGAACTTACAACGCCATTGGAAATTCGTCAAAAATTGAATTTAACCCAAACGGATTTTGCCGGGTTAATGGGCGTAAGTGTGCGTACGGTACAAGAATGGGAACAAGGAAGGCGCAAACCCAGTGGGGCTGCCCGTTCCTTGCTCCGCATTGCAGAGCAGCATCCTGAAGCTTTTTTGAATGCAACATAGGTGGATTATTTCCGTTATGTGGGAACACGGCAAAGATGCTGTACCGGTTGAGAATTTGAATGACAAAAACATTGTCACATAATATCAGAAATTGTCTTGCGTGATAATTCATTGATAGTATTCTGTATGAAAAACTGTTGATTAACTTTCATAATGATGATAACGATTACATTTCCTCCAGAAATTGAACAAACTCTAATTGAGGAAGCCAGCAAAAAAGGGATGACCCCTGAAATGTACGCTGTAGATTGCCTACGGACATTTTTCTCTACATCGAGAAAGGGTGAAGTAGACAATAATAATGAGACCTTGTTTGACTTTCTCTCCGGTTATGCAGGTACAATCGATGGTGTAGCAGAAAATTATTCTGAAGATTGCGGAAGTCGTTTTACTCAACATCTTTTAGACAAAAAGCAGGAAAAACACTTGTGATTCTAACGGATACCGGCCCTTTGGTTGCTTTAATCAATAAGAATGATGGAAATCATGTTAGGTGTCTTAACACAAGTAAGCAATTATCAAAGGATGCGTTACTAACAACATGGCCATGTTTTACGGAAGCGATGTTTCTCTTATTTCAAGCAGGTGGATACCCGGCACAGGCGGAACTTTGGAGGTGGAGAGCTGGCGGACGTTTGGTTTTACACAATCTTTCCGGTAGCGAAATAGAAAGAATGTCTATGCTGATGAACCAATACCGGGATAGACCGATGGACTTAGCGGATGCATCTCTCATTGCTATCGCTGAAAGTTTATCGTTGAAAACAATTTATACTTTAGACAGCGACTTTTACATTTATAGACTGATGAACGGCTCAGTACTTGATTGCATACCTTGATGAAAGTGTAAAGTTATCTGTTGACTTAATCAGAAATCATCGATAATCTTCACCTTCATAACGGGCTATGACTTCTTGAATGTTATCTAAATTGATTCCTTCTTTTAATCCCATGTTGAATGTTGGCGCTTTATATGCTTTTCTCTCTTGGCTGATTTCGACCTTTTGCAAACCGGCACGCAAGGCGTCATTTACAACACGGCGAAACGGTACATCCAGCTTGGATGCAACCGCTCTCGCTTGATCCAATACATCGTCGTCAATATTGATTGTTGTTTTCATAATACAGACATTGTAGCATCAAATGATTGGCTGCCATATAACAGCATTAATCCATTACATCTTTTCTCGATATCACGTGGCTATCCAACAGCAACTCTGTCATCTCGGCCAACCGGATAAACTCCGCCCGGTATCCCTCGTCATCTTCCCCCTTCGCCTCTTTCGCTTTAGCAATTACCCGTTCGATGTGGGCATCCCCTTTATGGCTTGAGTTTCGCAGCAGCAATCCAAACTCCGCCACCGCGGTGGAAAACTTCATATTGTCACTCACCTCTTCCGCGTTCTCTTTATCCACAACCACACTCAGCAACCGGCTGGTATCTTCATCCGGCTTTTTATAGCGCAGCTTAACCGTCATCAATTCATTCGGATATTTGTTGTTCGCAATGGTTGGTTCGATTGGTTTGGATTCTTGGTATTTCAATTCATCCACATCCGGCAGCAGATAATCTGATCCGGTTGTTACAACTTCATAAAGCGCGGTAACAGAATGCCCGGCCCCGATCTCACCCGCGTCTTTGGTGTCATCATTAAAATCACGGGCTTGCAGCATCCGGTTCTCATATCCAATCAAGCGGTACGCCTTCACATGGGCGGGGTTGAACTCCACCTGAATCTTCACATCCTTCGCGATGGTAAAAAACGTCCCGCCCATCTCGTTCACAAACACCTTCTTTGCTTCCAGCAGGTTATCGATGTAAGAATAATTGCCGTTGCCTTTATCGGCCAAACTCTCCATCTTCTCATCTTTTAAATTCCCGGTACCAAACCCGGCTATCGATAAAAAGATGCCGCTCTTGCGCTTTTCTTCTATTAGACGAACCAGTTCCGATGTATCCGATATCCCCACATTAAAATCACCATCGGTCGCCAAGATTACCCGGTTGTTGCCGCCACGAACAAAATTCTCTTTCGCGATTCTGTACGCCAGTTGAATGCCTTCCCCACCCGCGGTTGAACCGCCCGCTTCCAAACGATTAATCGCCTCCAAAATTTTCTGCTTCTGATTTCCCGCTGTCGATGGCAGCGCGAGTCCCGCGGAACCGGCATACGTCACAATCGCCACCCGGTCATTCGGCCGCAACTCATGCACCAGCAATTTGAACGCGGATTTCACCAACGGCAGCTTATTCGCGGATTTCATCGAGCCCGATACATCCAGCAAAAACACCATATTGCTGTTCGGCAATTCTTCCGTTGGAATTAATTTTCCCTGCAAGCCTACCTGCACCAACTTGTTCTCCGCGTTCCATGGAGACTGGCCGACTTCGGTATAAACCGCAAACGGATGGTTGGTTTCCGGTTGCGGATAATCATACGTGAAATAGTTGATCAACTCTTCTATCCGCACCGAGTGTTCCGGCGGCAATTGATTTTCCATCACAAAACGCCGGACGTTGCTGTATGACGCAGTATCCACATCAATCGAAAACGTCGATAACGGATGCTCTTGAACAAACGTAAATGGATTTTCCTCAATTTCTTGATATTCCTCATTCCCCGGATGCGCTCGCTGAACCAAACTCATATCCGCTGATTGATAAGAAGCGCCAAAACCGTCCGCGGCATACCCCAGGCTGGAAAGCTGTTCTGAACCCTGTTTCTCTCTTGCTGGAGCGGCCGACAAATCGGCAGATAAAACCGGTGTGGTAGGAAATTGTCTGCGATTTGTTCTGTTTGATGATCTTGCGTCAGTAAAATTCGTACTGATTTCAGCACGTCTGTTTGATCTGGAATCATATTGCACTTGAGGTTGGTGTCGCGGTTCGGCAGACATACCCATTCCATAGCCGCCCATCGCGGCATTGGATTGACCGGAAGGATTCTGAGCATCATCGACAAGACCATCTCCATCATCATCCTGAACCTGCGAGACCACTCCCGGCGGTTGGTTTTGTTCTACAGCGCCCAAAGTCCCGCTGATAGTTGGTTCCCGATCGCCAACTTTTCCCTGATTCGACTCAGAAATCTCTGCCGATACCTCAACCTCTTGCCGTTCTGGCGCTTGTGTTGCTTGGGCCTCTTGAGTAGTTTGATCAACCTCTTGCGGCTTATTTGCTTGTTCAGTGATGGTAGATTCATGTGATGTACATCCATACAACAAACCTGCTGCAATCAGTACAAAAAAATAATGTTTCATCATCCCAACTCCCACAGTGAAAATTTGGTGAAACTCTATAGGCTTACACGGTTGAATAAAGACTTGCTAACTCATGTTACGCAACGAAGAGACTGTCGTTTTTATCCCCCCTTATTAAGGGGGGGTAGGGGGGGAT
>CAYVAZ010000163.1:11078-11303 GCA_964449065.1 uncultured bacterium | reverse complement strand
CATTTAATTTCATACACAGTAATGAAAGAGATGTTATGAATATATTAGTCATTGCAGCACATCCGGATGATGAAATCTTAGGATGTGGTGGGACAACAGCACGGCTTGCAAACGAAGGCCATTCCGTTTATTATTCTATTTTTGGTGAAGGAATAACTTCCCGCTATCTCACACGTGAAAAAGCCGATAACACGCTACTTTCGAACTTAAAATCTCATGCGCAAA
>CAYVAZ010000163.1:0-11068 GCA_964449065.1 uncultured bacterium | reverse complement strand
TCATCAAAGAAGTTGAATCCCTGATATATAAAATCAAACCGGATATCATCTTCACTCACTATCCCGGTGACCTCAACATTGATCATGCTATTTTGCATCGCGCAGTTATGACCGCTGTTCGGCCTGTACATGACTATCAAATTCAAGATATTTTTACCTTTGAAATTCCATCATCAACTGAATGGGCCATGAACCAATTCGGTTCATCTTTTCAACCGACTACTTTTTTCGATATTACATCTACCATTGATAAAAAAGTATCGGCAATGGAAGCTTACGAAAGTGAATCTCGCAAAGCACCACACCCGCGCGCTCCGGAATTATTACGCTCGATTGCACAGTCGAGAGGGCGTTATATCGGTTGCGAATATGCAGAAGCGTTTGAATTGGTAAGAAGTATTCGGTAACACCATGCAATTGATTATGATAATAATAGGAAAAGGTGTATGTATATAGTAAGTAGATTATACCTTTAAAAACAACGCCATTTCCACCACATCTACTTCTTTGCCTTCCCATAGGCAATGTCTTTTCCGCGCACCGTCCGGCAGCATCTTCAATTTTTTCATAACGTTCAGCATCCCCTGATTGACAGAAAGCGTTCCCACCGTGATCTTACGCATTTGCATCTCATGGAATAAAAATTCAATAGCCAGCCGGTAGGCTTGGGTGGCAATCCCCTTCCCCCAATAGTCTTTTTCTCCAATGAGAATCCCGATATCCGCGACCGAATGCCACTCGTTGACATCGGCATTAATATTTCCGATATGATTTTCTTCAGGAAGAGTTTCGATAGCCCAAAACCAATTGGGCGAATCTTTATGGCCTAAGAAATACTCCCGGCAACTTTCAAGGGTATGATGCCGGAACCGCTGGTCGCTATAGCGAACCACTTCCGGATCGTTTAGCCATGAGATATAGCGTTCGGTTAAATGCGATTCATTAAACGGAACAAGCCGGATTGTATCCCCCATTAATATTTTTTGTTTGGGATGAAAGGAGGACATGATCGATTACGATTCCTTTAACTCGTCTTTGTGTTCCCACACTTTTTCAAAGGCGTTGTGGATATCGTCCATATCCTCTTTCGTCAATGCCGCGTGAATGATTTCGTGCAAGAGCAATTCTTTTTCGTGCATGCGTTCGGCGACGGGGCATATTCCTTTGCGGTAATCCACTTCCCCATCATACCACGGTTTTGTAAACGGGCACCCTTTTGAACCATACGCGGTTTTTTGCTGGTACATCGGCTGCAAATACAGCGGTTTTACATAACCGCCCCACAACATTGTGCCTTCGTATTCGCGGGTTTCGGTTGCAGGCAATTCTTTTTGCAAAGCCGCCACGATTTTGCTTCTCGGCACACCCAATACGTTTTCATCGTATCGCATAGCATAAACATAATAAGCGTGTGTGCAACCGTCCCGTACTTTGGGGGGAGTTAGACCGGGTAATTGTTGTAATTTTTCCGACAAGTAATTACAATTTTCTTGACGGTCTCTCACCAACCGCGGGAGTTTTTTCAATTGGCTGCGGGTAATCGCGCACTCCAATTCCGGCAGCCGAAAATTGAACCCGATCATGTTGACTAAATCCCGGGTTCCCTTTTCTTCCACGACCGCCTCCGCGTGATTACGAATTAACCGCACTTTATCGGCAAGATCATCATTATCGGTCACAACGATTCCACCTTCGCCGCAATGAATATGCTTATGATAGTTGAGCGAGAACACGCCCATATCTCCCAATGTTCCGGCTTTCTTGCCGTTGCAAACCGCATCGGGGGCTTGGGCGGTGTCTTCTATCACATACAAGTTGTGTTTTTTGGCAATCGCGTTGATGGCTTCCGCATGGTAGGGATGTCCGAACAAATCCACCACCATAATCGCGCGGGTTCGTGGGGTGATTTTTTTCTCAACCTCTACCGGATCCAAACAAAAGGTGTCCTCTTCAATATCGGCAAAAACAGGGACGGCGTTAAAAATCAAAGCCGCTGCCGCCGAAGCCGACATGGTGTAGGGTGTCACAATCACTTCTTCTCCCGGCTCGATGCCGGTGGCTCCCACGGCCGCATACAATCCGGATGTGCAGGAATTAACCGCAATCGCGTGTTTGACTTGAAAATGCTCTGCCCATTCCTTTTCAAGTGATTGCACTTGCTCGCCGCCAAAAAACCCTTCGCGGTCCCAACTCCCCAAAAAGCGGGATAGAATGCCGCTATCCATCACGTTCATGA
Organism: uncultured bacterium; assembly: GCA_964449065.1. GTDB lineage: Bacteria > Hinthialibacterota > Hinthialibacteria > Hinthialibacterales > Hinthialibacteraceae > CAYVAZ01. The sequence goes on along the minus strand of CAYVAZ010000163.1, from coordinate 8,832 downwards.
CGGCATCCTTCTCTTCTTGACCAATGACATTGTTCGCGGGGAACAGTTTGGTGCGGACCGGTTCTCCACCATTAATGGCAAGTTTCATATAGGTTCTCCACTGTTATCTGTTTTCTCTAGGTATTGTTCGATATAGATATTTGACATTTTTTTACCTCGTGCCGTGCGGTTAGGTTGTAAACTGACAACCGTTTTTCCTGCTTTCAATGCCATAATCAATACAACGGTAGTCATTCCATAAATGGCATCGGCCGAAGCGATCAACAGTTCCAAAGGATGCTTTGTTGCGACAATGCAATCGCGTTTCAAATTGTTTGAATATCCATCGAAGAACGAATGAAAAACATCCATTCTCTGCCGGGGATGCGGGCGAATGAGTAATACATCATCATTGTCCCGTTTCTCTTTAAGCACTAGGTCCAAAACGGTATATTCGGTATACCCTAAATAATTTCTATCCCACACATCCAAGCCAAAATCAACACAATTCGGTTCCATTAAATACAATTGAACCTTTCGGTCAACCGCATTGATTTCACGACGGAATGCCTGAATGGATTGCGGCGTAACACGTTGAATTTTTTGTACCATGCTTTCAATCGAAGGTTGGCCTGTGACTACGATATTATTCCGGTATCCGTTGGGGGGATTATAAGGCCGCAGAGCGTTCCATAACGCTTCTTGTTCGAACGCATCCACCACACCGATTCGATGGGGGAGATGCAAAACCTTGTTCTCTTGATCCAAAAAGTGTAATTCCAAATTGCACCAGTGATCAAATAAAAATAGAGTGAACATATTTTGCTGCTTACAAAATTCGATCCCCTTTTGGGTATTAGAGTGGTCAGCCTGGGAACCAAAAACTACACATACATCTTTTGATGGAAACGTGGTTACTATTTGAAAAAATTCTTCTTGCGAAAGAACAGCATCTTCGACCGGTTTTGTATCATAAAACCATCCACCGCCAACCCAGTACACCTGTTTGCCTTCCGATTTTAAAATCGCAAATACATCAGAGGTACATTGATACGCTCCCGGCTCTACCACATAAAAAAAATACACGGAAAATCCGGATATAGCCTCATAAATCCGCTCAACCGATGATAACGTTTCAGATGGTTTCATGTACATATTGATCCAGCAAATCCGTACATACACGCTGCGTTTCTAAAGCCAATTCTCCACCGCTATGGATTGGAGTTTGATTTTGAATTGTATCAACGACCTGCTGCCATAAGAGGGGAAGCGAGTGCATCATCCCTGTTTCGTTGTGTTCCTCCAAGACCAAATCCTGATCGCCGGGATACAAGGGGTCTTCACGCACGGCATACCGCCGAAAGCGAAACCCCAAATCTTCAAATACCATCCGCCCCTTCTCGAATAGCATATCGATTTCAAATACAGAGTAACACCGCTCGTCACACCCCGTCAAAAAAACCGGATCGCAAAATTCATATCGCATCACAGCGCTTAATGTGGGGTCATCCTCTCGGTGATCAATGATGGCGCTTACCGGCTTTCCCGAATGATACCGCCCAAATAAAAAATTCGCGGCCGCAATCATGTGGGAACCGTTATGCATAATTCCTTTGGAGTATTTCACGACAGCATGGATCAACCGGCCATGAGTCCCCTTTCGAATCCGGTCGCGTATTTCAATCATTTTCGGATCATAGCAGCGGGTATAATTAACAAATAAAGGGATATTCTTCTGTCGGTATGTATCAACAATTTCTTGAGTGGTCTGTAAATCCGTGGTTAAGGGTTTTTCCGCAACAACCGCTTTCGGTTGGTAGATCGAAACTTGTTTCAGGGAATCATAGTGATATTGATTCGGGACACAGATACAATACACATCCGGTCTGGCCTCATTAAAAACTTCTTCCAAACTAGTATAAGCTTTCGTATTCCATCGTTTGGCAGCCGTTTCCGCCCGATCTCTTTCAACATCCATTGCGGCTATGAGTTCGCAATCCGGTGAGGTTATAAGGGCATGGGCGTGGCTCAGAATGGTTGGATGTCCCGGTTCATCAAACAATACACCAATCCGCCCGCAACCGATAACAGCAACTTTGTACACCATTAGCCTTCTTCTAGCGCTTTCCGTTTGACTTGATTCGTGATTGTTAACAAATCCTGATGCTGCCGAAGATACCGCACCACATCTTCCGCTGTAAACGCAGAGGAATTTTCGGTTAACCGCCGGTATAGTGTATCCAGCAAAATATAGTCATCCTTTTCATCCAGCAATAGTTCCAACTCCGGCCAAACCAAATCTCCTTCCGCATGACATGTAACACAGCGGTACCGTTCCGGTTGGGAGTAAATGGGGTAACTGACATGAGACCGGGCCACAGGATCTGTGATATAACCGGAGACTTCACGTAAAATGGAGACCGGAAATACCTGCACATCCATTCCATCCGGAAATCCAGAACCTAAGGCAGTCAAATTGGAAGCATAGTCAAATTCCCCGGAAAAAAACGCCGCAATCACTTGATCTATATGCCGGGGATCAATCATCGGGCAGTCCCCATTGATCTCTACAATCAAATCTCCATCAACGGTTTCCGCCGCTTCCAAAACCCGCGACATCACATCTTCTTCACTGCCCCGGTAACACAAACACTTTGAAAGCTTGCACGCATATTCAAGAAGGTCATCCAACGGGTGTTCTGTGCTTGCCACAATAATCTCATCCACATATTTGCTTGGACGGATCCGATCTATCACCCGCTCAATCACCGGCTTACCCGCCAGCGGCAGCATCATCTTGCCAGGCAACCGCGAAGCATTCATCCGTGCTTCAATTGTACAAACAATTTTTAAGTCAGATCCGGGATATCCCATATAGAAATCTCTATTCTGGAGAGTGCGAAGTTCTTTTGCATTACTTTCGTGAGTTTAATGAACTATGCAACTCGTGTTACGCATACGCTATGATATGCCTATTTTTCTATATGTACGCTGTATCTATCGCCCTCGACCACTGGGAGAGGGTTTAAAGTGACAATCACCTCTAATTACGCTATCGCGTTAAAGGGAGCAATCGCTCTCTTCGCCCTCATCTCTTATCTTCTCCCAAAGGGAGAAGACGATAGATATTGCATCTGACTAAGACAATTTGGTCTATAACAAAATCCTCTGTAGTCAATCATCATTTCGTATCTTCACTTACTTAAACTCAGGATGGATTACGTACTACCAGCCCTATGGTGTTAGCCTTTTGCTATATCCCTCAACGCTTTATCTGAGGGTTCGGTGCTTGTCACTAAATACTATTCTTCGTCTTCAATGACTTGCGCAAGAATCGTGAAATCACCTGGATTCCACGCTTGCGCGATGATATACAGTACGCCATTGCGGGTAGTCAAAACAGCGTTGTGGATATGCGTAAATTTCTCAAGCCCCAAATCTTCCTTGATCATTATGGTGGAAATAATCTCATCATTTTTCATGAGATAAATGGGGGCGCCTTTGTCTTTCTCGGGTCCGCGCAAGCAGGGGACAAGAGCCAAACCAGCGGTGTAATCCACATCGCAGGCAAGTGAACCGATTGGAAGTTGAATATGCTTAAGGAAATGACCATGGCGGGTGAAATGCTCGATTTGTGCATTGGGGCGGTCCGCTACATGAATCTTATTCCCGTCTGGAGAAACAGTGATGCCGTGACCGGTGCCGAATTGTCCGGGTCCGTCGCCTTTCCCGCCGAACGCCAAGTCAGACCAGGTAGCAATGGTAGGTTCATCCTCTACATCCGCGGTTAAGACATAATCCAGTTTTGAATAACCCGTAGTAACATAATACATTTCACGCAGATACTCCACATCAGTCGGCACAAACGCACCGCCTTCATGGAAATATGCATTCACCGGCGGATAGTCTTGAAAATCGTTTTCAGAGGTCGGCGCGTTCAGGGTATCCAACAATTTCCCATCCAAATCGGTAGTAAAAACTTTCCCCACGCTGTTGCCGGGAAACACCAAACGCGGGTTGCCGTCATCGGTATACCAAATGGTGCAGTTGTGCATGTTGGTATCTCGCATCGCCGGATCGGTTTCCAGCAGCGTTGCCGCGGCATAATTGTTATCAATGCGGATGATTCCGGTACCGGGTAAAGCGAAATAGATTTCTCCTTTACCCGAACGACGGTCTACGGCAAAGCCGCCATGCGCTTTTTCTAAAACCTCAGTAGCCTTCTCCGGCAGAATATCACGGGTTTGCAAGACTTTAAATTTATACTCGCCCTGCCCTGTTGTCTTTGGCTTTTCCCCTTCTTTGTGCGAGGCTGCTATCCCTGTGTTGGATGCTAAAGTCAATGCGAAACATAACACAAATTGCATAAGTAATCTTTTTTTCATATCCCTCTCCTATTTAGTTTCTAGGTTTGATTTGATGATTTTTTTGGGTTGCTTGAAACTATCATATTTGCACGATTCGTACAATGGCTGGATTGTGGCAAAACACAAAAGCAATACCCGCTCATTGCTGAGCGGGTATGCCGGTTTCTTATGAAGAAACTGTCTTAGTTGGTTGAGACGTTGACGGCTTTCGGGCCTTTATCGCCTTGTTCTACTTCAAAAGAGACGTGTTGTCCTTCATGAAGAGTCTTAAAACCATCGGATTGGATTCCGGAAAAATGAACAAAAAATTCTTTGCCTTCTTGAGTTTCGATAAACCCATAGCCTTTTTGCTCATTAAACCATTTTACGGTTCCTGTTTCCATGACGTTTCTCCTTTCTTTAGGATGCCATCCCGCTGTGTCTGGTATAGCCGGTAAACATCCAAATACTCGTGACAAACGTCAAACGTGTCTTGAAACGTATTTCCGGTACTTCAGCTGCTGGTATGGACTATTTCATCTTTAGTATATACGATATTTCTGCTTCGTAAAGTATTTTTTTGCTCATAACCAAATTTAAACAAAAAAAAATTACAAACACATAATCCATTGATTCTTTTAAATATAGGGTAATTTTTGTACAAACAGTCGTTCTTTTCGAATTTTTTTTAATAAAATTTTGCGTACGCAACCGGAATATGTATAATAAGGAATATCGTTGCAACAATTAAAATCAGATGAACTCGGAAGGAGACTCTATCATGGGATACGATCTAAAAGGCAAAGTGGTTTTAGTTACCGGAGCAAACCGCGGCATCGGCAAAGCTCTTGTCGAACACTTCATCGAATACGGAGCCGCTAAAGTTTATGCCGCTGTTCGCAACCTGGATTCTGCCGCCCCCCTGGTTGAAAAATATGGCGGCAACGTATCGCCAATCGAAATTGATGTTCAAAAGAACGAGACCATCACCCGTGCGGCCCAATCCGCAAGCGATGTGGAGGTCGTCATCAACAATGCGGGAATTTTAAAAACCGCCACCATCCTGCAAGACGATGTCTTAAGCGTATTTGATCAAGAGATGGACGTAAACGTCAAAGGGTTAATCCGCATGGCCGAAGCGTTCGCTCCGGTACTTAAATCCAATGGCGGCGGGGTGTTTGCCAACCTGAACTCGGTCGCATCATTAAAGGGATTCCCACCTTTTGCCAGTTACAGCGCATCCAAAGCGGCGGCCTATTCCATCACCCAGTCATTAAAAGATGTACTCAAAGAGCAAGGCACAATTGTGCTAAGTATCCACCCCGGTCCCATCAAAACCGATATGGGGACTGCGGCCGGATTGGGAGATATTGCTGAACCGCCATCGCTGGTCGCCGAGTCTGTTATAGAAGCCCTGAAAACGGGAGCCTTCCACGCCTTCCCTGACAGCATGGCCAAACAGGTTGGAAACGCCTACAAAGATTTTGCCGAAAACATCATTCTGCAGGATTTTGATTTATAACTCATGTTACACAACGAAGATATTGTCGGTTTGTACCGGTTGTTATCCCCCCCTTATTTAGGGGAGGTTGGAGGATCGAGTACGTTATCAACGGCACAAATCCCCCGGAGCCTACGGCTCCACCCCTTTCTGCAAGGGGGGGTATGGTACAGCATTTCCAATATTCTCAACATTTTTATGCGGGCATTACTGCCTCCATATTTTGCAGTATTTCTTCTTATTGAGTGACTATTGAAACAGGTCTGATGCTCGCGACAATACCTACCGTATAGGATTTTGCGTAACATCAACTTATAATACCGTTTTTATTATAAATTGTGGGGTAAGCGTGGCGATAAGCCTTCGCGAAAGAAAGACCAAGCGGTTTTCTTTCTTAACTCGCAAAATAGAAATGCTATATAAGGGATTACGTGAATACGCTTATTCACCGGATCGGTAATTGGATTTTTGATGATTAATGATACTACTCTTAATGTACTATTGAACAAAAACAATCACTGAAAACAAGAATTCTTCGCTAATTGCTTGCCGCCTTCGCTGTCAATCATTGGCAAGGAAGCGGATAAACATACACTCTTCACGATGACTCAATACCATCCATTCGCGTGTATTCGCGTGGATTCCCGGCTAAAATAACCGTTAACGTAAAGATAAGATCGCAAATTGTCGTGCAAATTCCGAATGCAGATTTATACCGAACGGAAAACGGCTGTTGGGAGTTCGTACATGCAGGATACCATCGAGATCAGGAAGAAAAGCGACGCCACCTTCGCCCGTCTGCTGCCCCGATTGGAATATCACTTTTCGGGCCGGGTTGAGGCGGATCAATGGCAAGGGTACGTGGAACGCCTGCGCCGCAACTTTCCACGTTTGTTTTCGTGCTTATACGCTCTTTATGGTACGCAATATGATTTTTTCTTTCATATCGAAAGCATTCTGAACTCAGCCACTGAAATGTGGATCGAACGGCCGGATGAACTTAAAGCGCTCGATGCCCTACGCGAAACCAATCCGCACTGGTATCAATCCAACCGGATGGTAGGCGCGATGTGCTATGTCGATCTTTTTGCGGGAGACATCCAGGGGCTGATTGAGAAGATACCTTATTTGACAGAAATGGGGATCACCTATCTTCATCTTATGCCCATATTCAAAGCCCCGGAAGGTGACAACGACGGCGGCTACGCGGTCAGCAGCTACCGAGAAATCAACCCCGAACTGGGCAGTATGGACGACTTAAAACGGTTGGCGGATGATCTGCGCCGTCACGGCATTTCGCTGGTGCTGGATTTTGTTTTCAATCACACGTCCGATGAACACGAATGGGCAGCACGCGCCAAAACCGGCGACCCCGAATATCAGGAATATTACCGCATGTTTCCCGACCGCCGTATGCCCGATGCGTATGAAAAAAGCATTGCCGCCGTTTTCCCCGATGAACACCCTGGCTGCTTTACCTACCGCAACCGCATCCGCAAATGGGTGTGGACCTCGTTCTACAATTACCAGTGGGATCTCAACTACGAAAATCCGGTCGTCTTCAACAAGATGCTGGAAGAGATGCTGTTCATCGCCAACCGGGGCGTTGAAGTGTTGCGTTTGGATGCCGTCGCGTTTATATGGAAGCGCCTCGGCACCGGCTGCCAAAACCTACCGGAAGCGCACACCATCATTCAAGCCTTTAATGCGCTTACTTCCATCGTGGCACCCGCGATGGTGTTTAAATCCGAAGCGATCGTTCATCCCGATGAAGTGAAGAAATACATTAGCGAAGAAGAGTGCGAACTCTCATATAACCCGCAATTGATGTGTTTAATGTGGGAAGCACTTGCCACCAGGGATGCCCGGGTACTCAAAAACGCTATGCAAAAACGTTTCGCAATCCCTGCCGGCTGTTCATGGGTAAATTACGTCCGCTGCCACGATGACATCGGTTGGGGATTCTCGAATGAGGATGTAGAGCACGTAGGGTTCAATCCCGAGGAACACCGCCGCTTTCTCACCAAGTTCTATACCGGAAAATTCCCTGGCAGTTTTTCCTGTGGGGCACCTTTTCAAGAAGATCCCGCTACGGGCGAAGCGCGCGTATCCGGCACCTGCGCATCATTGTGCGGACTGGAAAAAGCCATTGAAGCAAATGACACGACTGAAATCGACTTATCGATCCGCCGTATTGCCATGTTGCAAGGTGTTATTATGACCATCGGAGGCATCCCGCTTATCTATTTAGGCGATGAAATTGGAACGCTGAATGATTATGAATACGAAAAATCGTTGGAAAAACTAGGTGACAGCCGCTGGCTGCACCGCTCTGCATTTGATGAAGAAAAAGCCGAAGAACGCCGCGATGCCGAAAGCATTACCGGCCGCATCTACCAAGACTTAATGCGCATTGTGCAAATCCGCCATCAAAACCTTGCGTTCTCAAACGGGGAAACCGAAATTGTGGAAACAGGGAACGATCATGTCTTCGGTTATTTCCGCACCAATGGCGAGCACAACGCGTTTATGCTCGCCAACTTTACCGAGAAAGACCAAGTCATCGAAGCGCGCCGATTGCGTCAACTGGGATTGCGCAAAACCATGGTTGATCTGGTTTCCGGCAAAACCATCATCGCCGCGAGAGAACTCAGTATGGAACCGTATCAATTCTGTATTTTGTCCTATCGATCTTAATTTACTCATGTTACGCATACATTATGCTCTGTTCGTTATTTTAATCTTTCGCTGTATCTGTCGCCCTCGCCCACTGGGAGAGGGTTGGGGTGAGGGCTTATGGAGACCACAACCTTTTTACACTGCTGTGTAGCAGAGAGCAATCGCTCTCTTCGCCCTCATCTCTTATCTTCTCCCAAAGGGCTACTCTCCGTACACAAATCATCTTGAGTCACGGATTTCTCCGAATGATTTTAACCGCGAATACACGCCAATAACCGCGAATAACGACTATGCTGATTCCAGTCCAAGGGATTTCAACCACAATAT
>CAYVAZ010000162.1:0-11304 GCA_964449065.1 uncultured bacterium | reverse complement strand
ACCGCCACCCGGCACAAAAATCCAGCCGCGGTTTTCCGCGCCACCGCTGGAAATGTTTTGGATGGTTGATGTTACATCCAATTCCACCAATCCAACGTCTCCAGGAACTTCTGGAACAACCGGTGCTTCCGTGTAATCAACGCCAGGACGGGGTTCAAAACTATCGCCAAAGTCAAGCATGGTTGTTGTCGAATTGTCAAAGAATGTGGGCTCGTTATCTGAACCTTCCAGGATTTCATGTAAACTGCCGATACTACCCGGATTAATCAAGGTCAAGATAATTTGCGCTGCGTTAATGGTTGTTCCGGGAGGAATTTGATTGGGAGCGGTTCCAAAAATGTCATCGAATCGAAGCAGCCCAAAGTTGGCACCTCCCATATCGCCGCCGTCCCACTCAAATTCGTCGCTTTCACCAAAGACTATTGCGGCTCCTTCCGCCGTGTTGACGAAGGTATCTACCGTTCCATCGTATCCGTTTTCTCCATCACGAAACTGGAAGGTTCCTTCGGGTGTATCCACAACCAATGTGGGGATGGGAAGTTCAGCCGCTTCTGAAGACTGAGCACCTACACCGTTACTTCCAGTGGGGCTGGGGAAGAACATCCACCCCAAGTTATCTTCACCGGAAAGCCAATTCTGCAAGCTGGTGGTCACGTCAACATCGATGATGTCTCCCGAACTAGGACCGGGAATTTCAGTCACCACTTCTTCTTTAAAATCATCCCCTGGCAACGGCTCAAAGTTTGCGGTAAAGTCAATGAAATCCGAATCTTCATTAAATGGTTTTAACAGTTCATGGACTGTTGCGATTTGATCCGCACTCCCTGAGTTGGTGATGGTCAGCGTTAAAAACGCCTCGACCACTGTGCTGCCCGCCGGGATTTGATTAGGCCCATCTCCAATGATGTCATCAAAACGCAAAACCCCGACATTAAAACCACCGGCATCCGAGCCGTCCCATTCCCATTCAAACGCCTCTCCCACTTTTCTCACAGGATCACCTGTCAGGAAAAACGTGTCCGCAGTCCCTGAATACCCGTTTACGCCTTGCTGAAATGTGAGTGTTGTGGTTTGCGCATTGGAAAACAAAGCGCCTCCCAACACAAGTGCCGCTGATGCAGTCCAAATTGATACGTTACGCATAAAATACTCCTTTAAAATAGTTTTTTGCCGAATCAGATTCGGCATTGTTTCTTCACAGGTTGGCAGTGAATGTTTAAGTTTTTATAAGGATATTGTTAAAATTGTATAAAGAACCCGCTTTTACCAATTGAATTTATTTTAGTTGCGATTAAAAAATCCTTCGATATTTTTATGTCTTTAATAGTTAAATGATTATTTCATTATTAATATTTAATATTAAAACGAATTCTAACACTTTACTAATCAGTTCTGGACAATCCGTTAACATTCTTGGATTACTATATTTATGGTATTAAAAAAAAATTATACGGAGGTTTTCTATGTTCAACAGACTTACTTTTTCATGTTGGGTATCTCTAGGTATATTGATGGGAAGCAGTGCATATGCGCAGCAAACCGTCAATGTCAGCCCTGGTGATGATGTAGAGGCGGCCATTGCCCAGGCCGGCGCGGGGGGGACCGTGGTCTTTGCGCCTGGAACTTACGCGTTGTTTCCCAACGATATTCAGCAAGGGGACGCGGTGGTTGTCGGTCCGGATTTGGCTGGAATCACGTTTCAAGGCGCGGGGCCGGGATTTGATCCCAACACGGCTTCGATTCTCGATGGAAACGCGGGCTTTTTAGGAAGCGCGTTTGAAATCGAAGCGGATAATGTTACGGTTGACGGCTTCACCATCACCAACTTCTGGGATGATGCGGTTGAAGTTGATGGCGGCAACAATGTAGAAATCCGCAACTGTTGGATCATCGCCAACGATGGTGCTGTTCAAACCAACAACGAAGCCGGTTTGGGGGCAACCTTGGAGGATATTTCTCAGGCAGTCCGGTTTAGAAACTGCGTCATTGCCAAGGGAAGCGACATTATAGAAGCGTTTGGTAACAGTTTTATGGCATTGATCAACTGTGATATCCGTGATTCCGGCGGTGATATTTTTGAACCGGAAGAAGCAGGCGAAATTTTGGTGCGCAACTGCATTATTGACCGCGCTCTGAACGCCAATGACATTCAGGCTGACGGCAGTTCAGTTATTGAGATTCAAAATTCTGTGTTTTATAACCCGGGTGAGGAAGATGGAGTGCCGATTGACTCGGTATTTGATCTTTCCGGCGCAACATTTTTAGATGATGCCAGCATTTTTGCCAATCCATTGTACACCAATGTAAATTTTGATGTTTCGATATTGGATTGGGATTTCACCCTACAGCCGGGATCACCAGCTTTAACAGCGGGAATAGATGAAAACGGCAATCCGACATTTGCGGGATCCGCAGGACCAGCACAATAACCCAACTTACGTTCGAAAGGAGAACATTATGATTAAAACTTTATGTGGAATCACGTTAACCGTAGTATTGATAAGCCAAACGGCCTTTGCACAACAAACGGTCAATATCGCTCCCGGAGATGATGTTGCGCAAATGTTGGCCAATGTGACCGAAGAAGGAAGCACCATAACATTTGAAGCCGGCTTTTATAGCGTATTGCCCACCGCCGGCACGAAATCTCAATTGATTACCCTGCCAGCAGGGACAACTTTTAAAGGTGCCGGAAACGGATTTGATCCCGCAACCGCAACCATTTTGGATTTTGAGTATAACTTTTCCAATGGCTTGCGTACCGCTGAGGGCGGATTTGATATTTTGATTGAAGATATCACCTTATTGCGCTGCACCGGACATATTCTGCAAGCCAGGCCCGGCGACTCGATTACCTGCAACAATGTTTGGATGATCGGCTGCTTTGACGAATTGATAGAAATCACCGGGGTGTTGGATTTTGAGTTTAACAATTGTGTATTCGGGTACGATGGGGATGAATTAATTAAAGCCGAAGGCGGTGGAACCTCCATCATGCGCTTTAACAACTGCGACTTCTTCTGCTCGACCGTAAACTTAGTAGAAGCTGAAGCTGGTTCTGACTTGCTGTTCAACAACTGTATTTTTTACACCGGCAGCGGTGTGTCTTCCGACAACTTTGAGAATGAAAACGGCATCATCGCTATTCGCAACTCCATTGTGTTTGATGCTGTGCCGGACGACCGCGAAAACCAGTTTCCCAGTCCAAACGATGGCGGTATGACCGTAGTTGGAACCAATGGAGAATTAACCATTGACGATTCCGACTTGGGTGTGGATCCCTTGTATGTGGCACGTCCCAGCTTCGGCAACCAATTGACAGAAATGGATTTACGCTTGCAGCCCGGTTCACCGGCGCTCACAGTAGGCGCGACCTCTGTCGATGACTTCGGCGATGCCTTGCCAGACAGTGAACCGACCTTTGCCGGTTCTCAAGGCCCCGGCCCGCAAAAAGTCGGCGGGTGGTCTTTGTATTAAGTTGAATAGATAACTCAAATCCCTAAACCGCTCATGAATTTCATGGGCGGTTTTTTGTTTGTTTTAACACGAATCTTACAATCGGCTTGAATACTATCTTTTCTTACAAGCGTATGCTAATAATACGGTCTGTTTGAAAACGGTTTTTCACGAGCCGGAGGTAAGCCGGTGCTGCCCGAAACAAACGCTCGTATGAGAAATAATCAAATCACAAAGGAGCCGTCATGCACAAAACAACCGGATTCACTTTAATTGAATTATTAATCGTGGTTGCGATCATCGGCATTCTCGCGGCGATTGCCGTTCCCAATTTTTTGGGGGCGCAAATTCGGGCAAAAGTCGCTCACTCAAAGGCAGAACTGCGTACTTATATTCAAATCCAAAACCTGTATTTTATGGATCACAATGATATACCCGGCCATTATGACGGTAGAGAAGAACACTGCCCTTACATCATTCTCAATTATATTAGCGGCCCCTTAACCGACCCGTTTACCATTGACGACCCGGAAGTTCACCTAACCAGTCATCAGGGGATGTATCACAGCACGCACCTGCGCAGCCCAGGCGATGTGGCCCGAATCAATCCACGTCTGCATGAAGAATGGATTCGCAACAAACGGGGGTATATCATCTTTGGTGAGGGACCGGGCATCCCCTCTTGGGATGATTACGATGTCAGCAATGGGCTCATGAGCAACGGACGGATCGTAAAAGCCAGCATCCGCGGGAAGGGAATTCCCGGCGGCAACCTTCCGGGCAGAGAGTGCAATCAGTCGCAATAATTCTAAAAGTCGCAATAATCCTAAAAACAGTGCTGAGTGACTAGTAGTCTGTCGATAATGAAGAGGGTATCCATTAGAGCAATAACACATGACAATTTTCCAGATACTTACGTTGTCACCTCACCCTTTAATCTTAATTAAAATTTAATAAAGATTAATCTATCATCTCTTCTATTTTTGTGTTATTATGTTTTACTAATCACATTTTTTTATTATTATTGGAGGCAACTCATGAACCGTCTTATCATTCTTATTTGTACAATTGCGGCCATTGCACCGCAGACCTTTGCCGATCTGGCCGCCCGTTCAAACCTGGGCTTATTTGGGGGACAAGTTGAAGCCCTAGCCACGTTTGATATCGCCAGCGGCTCGAACCGCGTGTACGCGGATTTGCGCGGCCCGAACGCTTTGTATTATAGCGATGTGGATGCCGCCACCTGGATCGAATCCATCACGGCACAAGAAACCCGCGGCGTGGTGACCGACGCCACTTTTGTTTATTCCATCGTAAACGATACGATATGGCGGTCGGCCGGTGATGATGGACGGAACTGGACGGAAGTGTTAAACGCGACTACATCCGTTTATCAGGGAGAAGCGTTTCACTCGATTCAGCATGACGGCCATCGCTTGATGATCGGTGCGGCCTCCGCGGTCGTGTATTCCAGCACCGATGGCGATCCCGCCGGTTGGTCGCGCTACGCAATCACTTCGGCGACGGAAGATGACGCGGTGGTTGCCATCACATCCGTACCGGGTATGGCCAGCACCCTCTTCGCTGTTGTGCAAAACGTTGTAAAACCCGCCTCCGCATCCAACCAAATCTTTAAATCAACCGATAGCGGCACAACGTGGGCGGCAGTCACATTGCCCGGTTCTGTCACTCAGCCCATTCAAGAAATCGGTATCGATCCGAACAACACGGATCATATTTACTTGGCGGGAAGTTCCGCACAGGCGACGATTTATTTAAGCACGGACGGTCTGACATCCTCATTAAAGAATATTACGCCCGCTTCATTTGCAAGCCGCTTTCCGCAATACATTGAATTCAGCAACGGTTTAACCTGGACCACAGCGCATACCTACGATCCATCGACTGCAACCTGGACCGCCTTCCCGAAAACCACGAACGGCACCAATCTCAACGACGGCGCGATCGCCTTCGATCCGGACAATGCGTCGGAAGTATATACCACCAGTGATGTCGGCGTTGCCCGGTCGCTCGATAACGGGGCAACATGGACGGAAGCCAACAACGGTTTATTGGGCGTTCAAGTCAACGATGTGGATGTCGACTTGGTTGCCGGTTCCAAAAATTATGCTCTGGTTGCCACCAAAAGCGGGGTGGCGTTAACCAGCGTGTTCCAAAAACCGCCAACGCCGGCCGATTGGACCTTCCCGGTCTTTCCACAAGGCACGGGCGGCGCACCCTTAACCGCCGCGGCCTTCATTTGGGGAACTACCAATGAAATGATCGTGGGAGAAAATTCCGAAAACATCTACACCTCAACCGACGGCGGCTCGACATGGACCAAGACCTTCACCTGGTCCGGCTCACCGATCAAAGACCGCTCATCGGTCAACGATATTGACAGCGCGGCATCCAGCAATGTGGTATATGCCGGATTGGGATTCTGGGAAAATGGAACCGATGGCGTTGTGGTTCGCAGCGACGACCGCGGTGCGACCTGGACCGAAACCGCGTTAACCGGTGTGCACGTCAACGCGCTGGAAGTTGTGGGCGCCACCCTGGTTTATGCCGCGGTAGGAAACCAGAAGGATGTATCCAATGCTTCCAACCAAGGGATATACGGCTCGGTTGACAGCGGTTCGAATTGGACGCAGTTAACATTCGGTGGTTCCGCCATCGACGGTATCGTGTCGGATCTCGCTCAAGATCCCGTCAATCCCTTATTCCAATACGCCACGATTACCGGCGGAGCTAGCAACGGTTTGTATCAAATCGAATACGCAACCTCCGGCTTGAACATTGCCGCTATGACCAATGTCACCACCGCGTTTGGCGGCCCCACCGGCAAAAACCTGACGGCAGTAGAAACCAACGATACCGGAACCAAAGTGTTTGCGGCTTTCGATCAAGACATATACGAATTCAACACAACCTCCAACACTTGGACTCTCTTCTCCTCCGGGTTGAATGGCGAAGAAATTTTTGTGTTGTTTTGGGATGAATTGGTGAGCGGCAACTCCACCGGTTTCTACGCCCATACTGAAATCGCCCAGGCCACAGACGACGAACCAACGGCGACTCCGACTCCAACGGCAACATTCACGCAAACTCCCACTCCATTGCCAACGCCTACCAACACACCGAGACCGGGGAACAGTGCCCCTGTCATTACCTTTAGCCCTGAAATACCGGCTTCAATCATTGTGGGGACAATATTCACCACCCAATTATTTGTTACAGACGCAGATGGCGATGCGGTAACATTATCCCTTTCCAGCGGCGCGCCAGCAGAAATCTTGAATGTTGTCCAAGCCGGCGGTAATGTCAGTGCAAGGCTGGAAATCAGTTCGGCAACAATCGCTCAAGTTTCTTTCTCACTTTTCGCATATGATGGCAGCGACGCAACAGTTCGAAACATCGCCGTCGATGCGGCAGAGCCAACACCTACACCTACGGAAACTTTTACGCCAACCCCTACTCCAACGCCTACTCCTGTGGTCTTGGCAGACATTGTTGATACCGCAACCAGCGTGGAAACATTTTCGACATTGGTCGCGGCGATTGAAGCAGCGAATCTGGTTGAAGTGTTAAAGGGTGAAGGTCCATTTACTGTGTTTGCACCAACCAACGACGCGTTCAACGCCCTGCCTGAAGGAACATTGGAATCGCTGCTTTTACCGGAAAATCAAGCGGAACTCGCAAACATTCTTCTGTATCATGTTTTGCCGGGTCAATTCAACTCTTCTGCGGTGTCTCAGTTGTCATCTGCGGAAACCGCAACGACCAATCAGCAATTGGTTACATTTTCCCAGACAGATACCGGTATCCAAATTAACGGTGCCAATATTATCGATCCCGATATAGAAGCCTCGAACGGCATTATTCACGCCATCGATACCGTTCTGATCCCCGAAAATTTACCAAACATTGTTGATGTGGCAACAAATGCGGGTACCTTCACAACCCTGGTTGCGGCACTGCAACTTACCGCTTTGGATGAAACCCTCTCCGGCACGGGTCCGTTTACCGTGTTCGCGCCTTCCGATGATGCATTTCAAGCGCTTCCGGAAGGACTATTGGAAGCCTTATTGTTAGAAGAAAACTTGGAGGTTTTAACACAAATCCTGACCTATCACGTTGTGGCAGATCAAGTCATTTCTTCTGAAGTCGCAAGTGCCACGGAATTGGCAACCGTAAACGGAGACCCATTAACCGTCACTGTAGGCGGCGAATCCATCCAAATTGACCAATCCAACATAACGTCTGTTGACATTGATGCCTCCAACGGTGTGATCCATGTTATTGACAATGTGCTGATTCCATCAAACGTTGACGTGCAGCCTCTGATTCCGACCCCTACACCAACGCCAACCTTAACCCCAACACCTGTACCTGGGCTTCCGCTGCCGTTCACCGAAGACTTTGAAGGCTTAACTCTTGGTGACAGTGTGGAAGAAGAAGTCTCCGCCACCGGCGTTTGGACCAACACCCCGCCGGATGGATGGAGCATTGATAACTTAGGCGTTGTCGGAGCCGACACTGGTTTGGGCGTTGACGAATGGATCGGCTGGTCCTTCGCCAACAAAGACTGGTGGGTACAAACCGCCGGCGATCAAAGACGGTCCGAATTTGTCAATGGAATCGGAACCGTTGCGATTGCCGACCCGGATGAATGGGATGACATCGATTCGCCGGGCGATCTGGGCACCTTCAACAGTTTCTTGACCACACCGCCGATTTCATTGGTTGGCGTGGAAGCGAACACGGTGAACCTAACTTTCGATTCCAGCTGGCGCGATGAGGACACACAATCCGCGAATATTACCGTTTCGTATGATGGAACCTCTCCGGTTGAAGTCTTGCGTTGGTCATCGGATCCGAGTTCACCGGACTTCCATGATGACTTCCCCAATGAAACCGTGACCGTTGCATTAAACAATCCCGCGGGTGCTTCCACGATGGTGGTAAATTGGGGCATGTTGAACGCGACCAACGACTGGTGGTGGGCCATTGATAACGTTGTTATCGAAAGCCAAGTTCCAACACCGCCGACACCAACCCCGACCGTAACACCGGTACCGGGCGAAACCCCGGGCGAAGTTCCAGCGGTAGATGAAATCGTTTTGGGACAAGGACAAGGCGGCCGCAACCGCGTTCAAATCCGCAACTTCGATCCGAATTCTCCATTCCGGCTAAACCAAGTCATTACCGGCTTTCCGGTAGTTCCAGATCCGTTCTTAAATGCCATCGGTGGCGGCCGGGGCCGTACCACATACTTCTCAATCGGTGATTTGGATGGCGACAGCAAAACGGATATCGTATTCTCCTTCGGTACCGTGCTGGAAAACGCCAACTTCCCGAACATCGTGATTCCGTTCAATATGTTTGAACGAAGACCAATCGGCCGAACCTTCAACGCGTTCCCCGCTGGAACCGGTGATCCGGTTCGCTTTAGCGGCGGTGAAATCCGTACCGCCATCGGCGACTTCTTGGCGGATGGCCAAAACCTCATCGCCACCGCCCAAGGCGCCAGCAGCGAACGTGGTTTGGTTCGGATTTGGGAACTTAACACCGACGAGAATAGATGGCGTCCGGTCGTGCAGTTCCAGCCATTGGATAACACCCCGGCGAATAACAACGCCAACGGCGGCGTCACATTGGCGGCTGGTGATGTGGACAACGACGGGCTGGATGAACTCTTGGCGGGACAAACCAACAGCGAGACCTCATTAACACAATTCACCGTGATTGATGTGGACGCGGACGGCAATCATGTCCGCCGGAACTTCGTCGGCTTCCCCGCGGGCTTTCGAGGCCGCGGCGGGATTGAAGTGGTGGTCGCGGATCTTGACGGCAATGGCACCAATGAAATCGTTGTCACCAGCAAGAGCGTGATCGAAGGCCAGCCGGGCAACCTCATCAGCGTAATCGTTCCGGTGATTGAAGGCGGCGTGGTAACCGGTTTTGTACGGCCTGCCAATTCCGTACAGCAGTTGATCGGTGATATCTCCTTGAATCCGGGTGGCGCGTTGAATGTTGGCAAGGGAGAGTTTGACGGCGATTCCTCCAACGGCGATGAAATCATCATCGGCAGCGGGGCGGGCGCACCGCAATCCTTCTACCGCATCCTCAAACTCACCTACGACCCGAACCAAGGCGAGAATGGCGCGATTACCGATCTGAGTTACTTAATCGGGCCGCCGAAAAACTTAGACTTCATCCTGCCGGCGTTCTTGAACCAGTTTAACCCGTCCAGCGGAGAAGTATTTGTTGACGGGGCCGCGTTTATTGACGCGAACTTGCAGTAGTTGTTTCCATGATCACGAGAAAGCCTCTTTCCTTCGGGAAAGAGGCTTTTTTTATGCCCCTAGAGGTCTCAGAGTTGGATAGACAAATACTGTCATTGTCATTCCTTTATTGCGTTATACCATTTTTCAAATAGAAAAAGTTCACGATGAATGACGGAACAGCAAACAGTCTTTTATGGTGGTGCAGGTTTCCAGCCTGCCGATGCCGTTGTCTCCCCCAAAATGATTGAGGAAAATGTCCGGTGTAAGGAGGACAGAGGGTGGTGTGAAGAACGCAAAAACTTATTTTATTACACAAATCGCCCGGAATTTTATTAAGTCAATGACATTGCCCCCCCGTGCTGTGGTGGATTTGTATACAACCTGTGGTGGATTTTCCTACAATTTCCGTCCTGATCATTACCACAAAAAATGGTAAAATCCACGACTGATATTTTTTAACTTTTTGATATGATACTTATCGTTAACGTATATCCATCATTGAAACACGGAGACAGAACATGATATATAATATCAAATCAATTACCGTAACAATCTTCCAATTGTTTTATGCAATTAGATATTTCGGTTATTCACTTCTTGTGATTGCCATCGTATCGCAGTTTACTTTTTCTCAAGATATCACTGCATTTTTAACAGGCGGTTCAGGGCTTAGTAGTCTGGATACGAGCACTGATCGAATCATTAACCAAAAAATAATGGCTGGTGGTTTATCATCGGTGGTAAACCATGAAGCCACCAAACTTTACTTACATGTAGCGGGCCCACCGGATAGAGTCGTTGTAAGAGATACCGCCACATTCTCGTTGCTAAAAGAAATACCAATCGGTGAAACCGACCAAACGCATATTAATAAAGTTGAGATTACCCCCCAAGGCGATCGAATTTATGTGCTTTATTTCGTTGGAAATCCTGTTGATAAAGGTGATTTTAAATTGGATATCATTGATCCAAACACGGATACGGTTATCGAAACCATAGATTTATTTTCGGATGTGGGCAGATCTACATTATTTACATTAGGTGGTTTTGTGATCCATCCTGTTTCAAATTTATTATACTTTGGTTATGGTGGCCGTGATGACAAACAAAACATTGTAAATCAAATCTTTGTATTTGATCCAACATCCAATTCTTTTATTCCCGTTTATGATCC
The DNA here is from genome assembly GCA_964449065.1 of uncultured bacterium. Taxonomy (GTDB): domain Bacteria; phylum Hinthialibacterota; class Hinthialibacteria; order Hinthialibacterales; family Hinthialibacteraceae; genus CAYVAZ01. Next base: position 384 of record CAYVAZ010000162.1, on the reverse strand, counting down.
TGAAACAGAATCATTTGCGGATTCGCTTGCAGTAGAATTTAATCTATTGGATTTAGCACCAAGCCCGAATCAAAACCGGATTTACGCCACAGCAAAAGATGGGGACTTATATATATTCGATACGGAAGCGCTTTTTGAGGAGGAAAGCAATCCGGTATTGAATCAAATTTCTGTCTTCACTCCACCTTCAGGATTAGACTTCATTCGTGACATTGTTGTCGATCCTTCCGGTTCATTCTTATATGCTGTCATCGGCCAATCTACTTCTCAACCTCAAGATGAAGTGGTTAAAGTTGATTTAGAAACCGGTACAACAACGAGACGCTTTATTGAAGATATCAGTGAATTCTTTGGTCCTAGCGAGTCCGCGGATGGAATATTTAT
>CAYVAZ010000161.1:0-11322 GCA_964449065.1 uncultured bacterium | reverse complement strand
TTCAACGTGCAACAACCTCAAATCACGTCTGTATAAACACTTTTTTAACCGGCAGATCGTTTTCTCTGCCGTGTGCATGACTTCATGCTCTACAAGTACGTTTATTCTTAAATGCCATAGAATCAAAACGGAACACTATGATTTTCACAAAAATTTTGGGGGTATAATTTCATTTCCGACTTTTTTAAGCGACATCAGAGGTGAATGGTATGAACAAACTATGGATGATGACAATTTTAATCACCGTTTTTTTATCCCGTCAAGGTTTCACAACTTTTGTTGACTTAACCGATCCGGTACCGGTAAACCGCTTAATTGAGAACCTATCAACGTATGTTAAAAGCCATCCGGATGATGCACATGGACATTATCTCTTGGGCAGGGCTCACAGCCTGGCCTTCGCGAAACAAGACACAATCAACGTTCAACTGTATGAGGATTATGAAAAAACCATACGTAAAACCGTCCCCCGTTTCGCGCCGTGGGATTCACTGCTCGAAGCTAAAGTAGAGAACGGTTCCATCAGTGATTCCCAAAAGAACCATTTATTGTTATCCATTAAACATTACCAAACAGCGACGGAATTAAACCCAACCCGGGGGTTATATTTTTTAGGTCTGGGCTGGATGATGGAACAAGCGCTTCCATTCAACAATGAGATCGGGCTTCCACCTTTGCAAAGTCAATCCGATGAAATTTTTGACCTTTTATATGACCGTTTGATAGGTGATCCTGAAACAATAAACTTTGAATATTGGCTCAATAACTATCAACATAGTCATTTTCATACCTACAAACAAGCATGGAAAACTATTGATGACCAACAAAAACAGGCCCTCTCCGCGTTTATCCCAAATATATGGGAACAAGAGTGTTTGCGGTTCTACCGCAGCGCGTTTACGATTGGGATCGCAAGAGACCTTTCAGTTGAATACAGAAATTTAAACAACCGGGATAACCAAATCGGTATAGAAGCCGGTCAGGGTATTATTCGCGTACTTGGCAGCAAATCCAACCAACCAAAATACGCCTGGGAAGTGGAGGCGATAACAAAAGCCATTAAAATAGCAAAGGAAAAAGGAGGATTTATTACACCCATCATTCTGTCTTTGCAGCCGTCAAAAAGCATTGATGAACTGCTTTCCCCTCATACATACGTTCAATTTATGATGGACGGTTTCAGCAATGAGACCTATTGGTCATGGGTAAAACCGAATACTTGTATTTTGGTGTGGGACCCGGAACAGCGTGGAAAAATCACATCCGGCAAACAATTGTTCGGCTCGGTCACATGGTGGTTGTTTTGGGAAAACGGCTATCAAGCAATGAGCATGCTGGATGATAATTTAGATGGATATCTATCCGGCCATGAGTTACGCGGTCTCGCATTGTGGGCAGACGCGAATCAAAACGGAATCTCTGACTTGGGCGAGGTAACTCCAATCGAACAAACGATTATCCAAAAGTTATCCACGCAGCCGGAAGCCAATCACGGCAAAACCATATATTCTCTAAGAGGCATACAACTGAAAGACGGAACATGGCTGCCCACGTATGACTGGTTTCCGGATCAATTTTCAAACGAATAATACCGATTCCAGTTTGGATTGTAGAGAAAGCGCGGCGATTGGTCTCAGCGAAAGAAAGATGCAGATGTTTTTTTTCTGAACAATTCTAAAGAAAATTGGTTTGCTACGCAAGAATTATAATGGCGAATTCGAAATAGCTTTGGTGATATGCGATGAAATTGAACTCAGAAAAAAATAGTAAGCCAACGAAGGGGATCGAACCCTCGACCTACGGTTTACGAAACCGTTGCTCTACCGACTGAGCTACGTTGGCTTATTCCTTGATTTTACTCGCTTTGTTTATAAATGCTAGCCTTTTTCAATCCACTTTTTGACCAAATTTTGACCAAATACATCTTCAGATTTGTAACATATAGTAAATGAATTTAATTATTTCGCCTAACTTATTCCATCCAATTTGCTATACGCTTGAGTAATTTTATCACCATCTCAGGATATCTGTGTCCCATTATCTTTGCAATCCATGAAGGATTTTCATTGAAAGAAAGACAATTGGTAGCAAACGAGGGTCTTGTTTGTTTAGGGGAACGATACTCCAATCCAGATTTTTCTAAGGCTGGTATCCAATACGTGATCTGTAATTCGATTGATGAAATAGATACCCTTCTTTCGTGCAGAAGAAGTACTCAGAATCTAACTCTTCTGCTGTTTTCTTCTGATCAGCAATCGCTTTCCACAATATATCGTTTTTGATGTCGATATCTCGTTTGCTGTATTCATTCTTGGTTGGTCCTTCAACATATTGACCGCCAAGACTCCTTGTGATCATACGTAGTAGATGAATTACTCTATTTTCCATATCAATATCATTCAATTTTAAACCCCATAACTCACTTAATCTCATCCCTGTTAGTAACGCAACAAGCAAGTAGGGTTTCCAGAATGATTCGATACTATCAATCAGACGTTGTTGTTCATCAATACTTAAGGGATGGATTTTATCCTCTAAATCATTTTGCTTTAACATGTCATGACCGAAGAATGGATCAAATCCACTACCCCATGAATATACAATTGAGGCATGTTTGCATATTCTCTTTCCCCATAATTCTGCATCCCTTTTATTTGCTATTATATCCGCTACTAAATATTGATTAAACTTTTAATTTGCGCTTGCTCTGGTTCTAAAGGTTTCATTGATTCTAACATTTTATGATTTCCATCTATTGATTCTCTATTTGTGTATTTGCCAAGAAGCATTTGTAATAGGTCAGCGGTATGAAGTGGATTTTTTATAACACAAGTATATTCAGTTAGTTAAACAAAAAGAAAAACTCAAGAATCGTTTAATAAGAATTTTCGTAACTTGCTGTATATATTACACTTAATGAAACATTACTTCAAACGGCTGACCTGATACCCGGATTTTTAAAAATTGCAAAATTATCTTATTGTATTGGATGCAAGAGTTCTGCATAGAAAGCAGTTGTCCAAATGTAGCAAAAGCAACATGGATTAGTTAATCGGAAATCAAGAGTCTAAACCAGTCAACCCTTCTTTGATGGCGTATTTCGTCAGTTCAGCCGTACTTTTGGCATTCAATTTATTCATGATATTCCGGCGGTGAATTTCGGCTGTTTTTACACTTATATTTAACATGGAAGCGATTTCTTTCGCGGTTTTGCCTTCGGCGATGATCTGAAGTACTTCCCGTTCCCGCAGAGTCAGTTCGGGTTGTGATTTCTGCTTGGTAGGATCACTTTTGGATATGAACTGCATCATGACTGTACTCATCAGTTTGGGACTTACATACACTTCGTTTTTGAGTACGGTTTGGATTGCTTGAACAAGTTCTTGGTACGCGCTGTTTTTCAGAACATATCCTTTCGCCCCACCTCCAAAGGCCTTGGTAATAAATCCGTCATCTTTGTGCATTGACAAAATGATTACTTTCACATCCGGGAACTCTTTATGAATTCGTGCCGATGCGTCCAATCCGTTCAAATTAGGCATCGAGATATCCAGTATGGCAATATCCGGATTGGCTTGTTGAATCATTTGCAGGGCTTCGAGGCCATCGTTTGCAATGCCAATGACCTCAAAGCCCTCTTGCTTCTCTAACAAAACCCGCAATCCTTCGACCATAATTTCATGGTCATCCGCCAGAATGATCTTCGTTTTGTTATTCATAAATATCCCAATTGCTGACTGAAGAATCGAATCCGTTCGGCCGGGGATCATCCTCTAAAAAAGGTTCATAGTCGACCGATAATTTGCCTTGCCAACTGTGAATCGAAAGGTCGCTTTCGAAATTCTCCCCCCAAAAATTGTTCTTTGCCGTTATCGGAAGAGAATCTGCTCCATCAAAGTGAAACGGACTGCCGATAAATCGATTTCGACCTTCACTCCCCAACTCGCCTCCTCCTAAATCGATTAATCCATTGTTTGTGCCAAACCAATTGAAATTCCCTATTGAAGAACGTTGGGCATTCAAGATATCTGAATTTTCCATCATAGCATAAATGGATGAATTGGGAGAACCTGATGCAAATTCTAAACCTTGTGAAATGGGACCACCAATATCGGTGGGATCGTCAAAAAAGTATCTACGAATGGTCAGTTTCATTGTGCTTGTATCATTGGTTTGAACAAGAATGCCGTCACCTGAATTGCCAATTTCCTTTGCTTCCATATTTTCAATGGTGCATTCAAGTGTGCTGATATCCGCACTGAATAGAAACAATCCGGGAAATCCAGGACTTGCAGGGAAATCAGATGGAAAAGTAATAAACTTCGAGGCGTCGATATTCCTTACCTCAACATTATCAAGTATGCATTGTATAGATGAAGATTTATATGATGAAATATTGATTCCCCCTCCAAAACCATTCATAATTTGGATTTTTTTTAAAAATATCTTGGAAGCGATCGTGCCAGATGAGTTCAAATAAATTGCTTCATACGTGGCATCATACCCAAAGGGAACTACTTTTCGTGCAATACTTTTTTGAAGATTAAATGATTCAATCAATACCGATTCGATGACGATGGATTCCACGTCGGTCCCCGCAATTCCATGCTGCCCCGAACCAATAATGCTGATGTTTCGGATTTCATTATTGCCCGCCGTAGTGATGGTTGTTCCGTTTGGATTGGAAAGGATAACATTGCCTTCTCCTTCCAATGTTTGATGGTTTTTGAGGACAATTTCTTCTGTATACTTCCCTTCTTGGATGAGCAACCGATCCCCTTCCGCTGAAGCTTCTAACGCTGCTGTAATGGTTGTGAATTCGGCACCGCCGTTTGGATTGATGGTGATAATACGGCCTTCGCTGTTGTTTGATCCAATGAATAATACGATAAATGCCGTAATAGTAATTGCTTGTGTATGTCTCATGTTTTTTTCTCCTTTTTATTTGTATTTTTTTTAAATCTGGAATTAAGAATTTGAATCGGGAATACTGAGTAGCGATAACGTTGAATCCATTTGCGTGTTGGTTTTACGATTCTCATCACTCAGATCATCTTGGGATACTTGCTGCCGGTAATAATCCATCGCGGCTTGATAGTGAAGTCCATCCAATTCCAACGACCGGATTCGCTTGCTTTGAATCCCTACCACCTGATTGATTTGAATCAGATTGAACATCGCGTACCCCATGATGCACAGCAAAATTATGATGATGAGCAAGCATAGATTGATGAGTACCTTCATTCGACTCATGTTTTTCTCTGAATTATCCATATCGGTTCTCCTTTCATTTGATTTAGAGAAATTCTATTGGATTGGCGAAGAATTTTCTATTCGGAATATTGCTCATTTTGAAAGATGTTTTGGTGTATTTCGGCATACTCCAAAAGAGGAGGAGTGAAACATATTCATAAAAAACCCCTCCATATATTCAGAGGGGTTCTTTTTTAATGAAGGACTCTGATTAAAACCGTGTCCAATGATCGACGTTGGTCATCACGTTTTCATTGATAATTTCAACATCACCGTTTTGTGTGTTGACTCGAAATACTTTATCATTTGAGATTGTGATAATGTCCCCATTGGGAAGAACGGTCATATCTTTATAGCCAACGGGTTGATTGGATACGGACATGATTTTTCCATTCATCTCATCGATTTTTACCAAACGGCCCCGTTCTTCACTTCCAACAACGGCAAAGATTTCATCTTTTGTATTGACAATCATGTTCCTGACATTGAAAATCCGGTACGGTTCATTTGTTGTTTCTACCTTCAGTTCATTTACTTCTCCGGATACGGGATCAATGGCAAGAATCGTATTGGTCCAACTGCGGCCAACCAAGATTATCCCATCCTGTTTCACTGCGGCCGATGTGTATTGGTCATCAGAGTACTGATCGCTTTGATACGTTGCGAATTCTTCTATCCGTTTGCTTCGTTCATCAAAACGGTATACGGAATCACCCCCAGCCATTACAAATGAGCCATCCGGCTCTAATACGATTCGCGATCCGAATAAAATTCCTTTCAATTCGTATGCTCCAATCATTTGACCTGTAACGGGGTCAAACTGCTTCACGTTTTTTCTTGGTGTTGAATAGGGGTCGACAGCAAGAACTCTTCCGAGCGCATCAATTGCAAGATCATGAGGGTACCTCAGTTCACGGCAAACGCCTTGAGTGCGGTTAGAAATGATTGTGCGTTCTCCAGTATCCGGATTCATTCTGAACAATGTTCCAAAACCGGAAAACCAGAAAGAATGATGATGTTTCAGGAGTAAAACCTCTCCATCGGGTAAGGCTTCTACTGCTGTAAGACTGTTTAATTCCTCTTGCGGTTTCATGTTGTACCCAGAAATCATATTCATTTGTCCCGTTTCTCCATTCACCATAACAACCCCGATTCCTTCTTGCGGGGAACGATTTGCTTGTTCCAAAATATAGAAATCTCCATTATGCTGCACAATTTCGGTTGGATTTATAAACCCCGGTCCTTCGGTTTGGGTAAAGTCACTCATGATCCGTTGTTCAAAATTCGTTGGGTTAATTTCTATGACTTGGCGTTTGTCAAAGGTTCTATCGACAATCACCAAATGACCTTCTTCAGATAGGGTCATACACGGCACATAATCACCATGCATGAAGGGAGGGAATTCATAAAACCGGTGCCGGTTTCCGGTTTCTATGTCAATGCGGGTTATCCCAACACCATAAAATGAAAAAGGAGTGATGCTGAATTCAGATACGTATAAATAACCGTTCGTATCCGCTTCAAAATCATAGAAACTACGAAAATCAACTCCCTCGCCTTTATTCTCACCGGATACCAGAGTGGGCGACCCCGTTTCAAGATCGATTTCTAATATGCCTGCATGGGCAGAAGCAGCAAACAGTCGATCGGATTTTGTGTACAAAATTTGATTAAATGTGTCGTCGGACCTTCCTTCGGTTAGTATTGTTTGGGTTTGTTCAAACGGATTGACCCGTACGATGTAAGAACGTCTCCTGTTTTTCACAACGACAAAATGATTATTGCCGCTGCTAAGCGCGATATCGACAATAGAATAGGAAAAGTTTTGATACCGTTTCAACACGTTATAAAGATTATAAGTATGGACGATTTCCCGGTTCCCGGTTTGGAGATCAACCTGAATCATTTCAAATTCGCGCTTTCCATCTACATTATCAACAACAAATAGGTTTCCGTTTTGATCGATATCCATTGCCACCGGGTTATCGAATTGCGGCCCCTCTCCCATCAGTTCTTGCGCATGGAGGTTGAGATTGAGCACACGAAGAAAAAGTACAATAAGTAGGACATAAAGCCCAAGGTTTTTTGCTGGTATCATCATTTTCTATCTCTCCATATTTTGTTGGATTGGCAATACGGCTATAGGATAGAGAAAAAGTAGCGGGTTTGATATTCATAATGTTCTATATTTCGCGCTAGTCGCTTGGAGTAAAACGGAATAATCCAATGGAGTATAAACGGTGATATTACGTCAAGGATTAATTGTGATAGGGGACAGAAAATTCGATCCTGGTGCCTGAATGGGAAGAAGTTGTGATCGTAAACGTCCCCCTCAAAAATTTAACGCGCTCTTCTATACTCATCAAACCGAAACCGCTGGGTTTGGTGGGAAGTTTTTTAATTCCTCTTCCTTGATCTTCTACCACGACTTGAACGTCACTGTCATGTTGCTGGATAATTACGGATGCATCTTTGGTGTGGGCATGTTTAATAACATTGAACAGCAATTCCCGCACAGCACGGAATAAGAACGATTTCAGATCATCTTCCAATACATTGTCAATGCTCTTGTATTGTAATTTCACGTTTAGACTGTATTTTTCTTGTAATTGGCGCAGGAGTTCCCGAAGCGCAAATTCCAGCCCGACTTTGTACAATACCGGCGGGCTGATTTCAAACGACAGCGTGCGGGCATCATCAATCGTTTGTTCCACTTCTTTGGATATCCCGTCCAAAAAGTCTTTCATTTCTTTCTGATTGGTTTTGTCCCGCATGGCATCGAGCTGAATCTGGCACATGGCCAGCGACTGCCCGATGCGGTCGTGTAAATCCGATGCCAGTTTTTGCCGTTCCCGGTCTTCGGTGACAATCAATTCATTTGCTAAAGACCGCAATTGCATCTGGTTTTCTTTCAGTTTCTTGTTGGCTGAGCTTAGTTCCCATGTTCGTCGTTTGACCATAGTTCCAAGATTGATGTGATGGCGAAAATGCAATGCAGTCAAAAGTAAAATCACGATCAATAAAAAACAAACCACAACCAAAAATTGCGGATCTTGATACCAGGGCGAGACCACCTGAAATTGGACAAACGCCGGGGTTGGATCTTCGTTCCAATTCCGGTCCATCGCTTTCACTTCAAATGCATAGCGGCCTGCCGGCAATGTCCTTGTAATAACCCGGTTGGATTGAAAGGGAGACCACGGTTCGTCATTGATACGGTAAGAATAATACAGACGGTCTTGTTCAGTATACTTCCATTTGTCCATACCTTGGATGGGAATTTGAATTGCGGACCCGGCAATATACTGTTCATTGTCTTTGACCGATTCATCGATGTTGGTTTCGGGTGGGTCAATATCCACTTGCGGATTGTATAACCGGACTTCATTTTGTGTGTTTTGTTTATCAAATAACGATGACAATGCCCATATTCTGTTATGTCGATCCTGCAGAATCTTTCGTACCCAAAGATCCGGCAAGCCTTCTTCTCTTCCGTGAGAAATCCATGATTGGTTTCTGAAATGATAAATATGATTGCCCGAAGCGACATAAATTGTTCCGTCTCTCGATTCAAGAATATCTTTGCAGCCATAAAATTTCGGTCCGGAAACTGTGCTCCACCGTTGGCCATCAAAACGTTGGGTGGCGCCTTGCCAGCCTCCGATCCAAATATGGCCATTCCGCAATTGCTGAATTTCCCCCGCTCCATCAATGGTGTGGCCGTCCATTTCTTTAAAAGAAGATAAGGTATCATCCACAAAGCGGGAAACACGTTCAAATTCAGTGATCCAAATTTCGTTACCGGCCGTGACAAAATAATCAATCAGCCAATTGGCTGTATCCCGCTGGTTGCTTTTTCGAAACAACACTTGAACTTCGGTTCCGTCATATCGAAATAAATGGAAACTCGTTTCGATCCAAATGCCCTCAGGCGAATCATAGATTCGGCCAATCCACTGATCCTCTGGTATGGGGAGAGTGATGGACGTATGGAACCGTTCTGTTTGTGGATCAAATAACGCAACCGAATTGGACGATTTTGTAATCGCGATTTTACCATCCGGCAATTGAGCGATAAGATTTGTTTTGGGGAAGGGCCTTTCAATCAGTTCGCTTTCTAAACGCAACTCATCAGTCATAGGATATCTGACCCAGCCGGTTTGATTATAACGAAGCAATGCATCATCTTGGATGGCCCATACATTGCCACGTTTGTCTGCATAGCAGGAATGCACCCGAAACGGAAACGATGTCCATTCTTCCCCATCCACAAGCGCCAACTGATTGCTCATCCGAAACCAAACCCGCTCTTCCGCATCTAAAAACGCATCCAACACCGGTTCCGGATTGGCATAGAAGTAATTCGGTTTTCTCCAAAGTGAGGGAGACCAGCGGGAGAGGCCGGTAGATGTGCCAATGAACAACGAATTGTCTTCATGCTGTTTATAATCCGTATAAGGAGATTGCAAATGCCATGACTGAGATAACGGGATGGTTTGGTCTTCTATTTTATGGTAAAGCGTTCCGGCGGCTTCATAGATATATCCCTGTTGAGTCGGCATAACGACCGGATCAATATACCGCTCTGGCTGCAAACGTTCCAAACACTCCCATGTACCGTTCTGGTATCGAATAAAAAGAATTTCGCCGGGATTGAAAAGAGAATCAACCAGTCCATATATATCATTGTTAGATTGGATAGTCACCCTGCGTAACCGGTTGTATCCGGAAGCGGGATCGAATAACAATTCGTTTTTGGGTATAACTCGTTCGGAACCGTCCTTGCTTTTTGCAAAGCGCTGCAATCCTTTGGCGCCTGTAATCCAAAAAGTAGTAGTGGAGTCAGCCACAATATGATGAAAGGCAGCCAATTTTGTTTCGGTTGCATGAAGTACCAGACGGCTCAAGTCTAAATCCGCATTAAACAGGTGTAGTGAAGATGTCGAAAGAAATAATGAGTGTGAAGCGGATAAAGGGATAAAAGGAAGCGGATGCATTACCGTAGGAATTTTCTGTGATGCAAGTTTCGGAATGCGATACCTTTGCCATTCTCCGTTTACCCGCCGTTGCAGACCATGTACCCGATTTGTTAAATAATCCCCATAACCCGCCCACAAGGTTCCATCCGGACTCTCTAGTGTAGTCTGCCAATATCCTGGGGTATCCAATGGTTTTCGTTCGTACCCATTGAGTACGTTAATATGATTTACATGCCCTTGAACGGCTATGACGTTGTCATCGTGAGTCACACTGATTTTGTGAAGAAACCGTTCATCGAAACCATCCTCCACGTCCCAAAAGCGTACTTGGCCAGTCGGTTCTGAAAAAGAATTGTGGCTAGACAATAAAAATATAAATAAAATAATTCTAAATTTCATAGCGAAATAATTAAATCATTTTTGTGTGAAGTGCGCAACATATTTTACTGCAAACAAGAATCATGCACTTTTTAGATATTTGCAAGAGTTGAAATAATCCTAAATTACCAGCATTCGGTTTTTGCCAGTTAATTTTATGGAGGTTAGGAATCTAATACTAAGTTGCATTCAAAAAAATATTATACTCAAATAACCTTTGATGAAACTCTACATCGAAGGAAAAGAAATGCGCCCCTCCAGACCCCTAACCAAAGAGCAACAAAACGAATTGCAAGAGTGCTTGAACCGGGCGAAAACCAAGGACGATTTTCGTTGGGTAATGTGTATGTGGCTTCGAGCCACTCTTTCTTTGAATGCGGATCAGGTCGCTCGAGCCATTGGCTGGAGTGTGAGTCGAGTCAAAGCCGTTCAAGGGCAATATTTCCGCGAAGGAGCGGAGGCGTTCTTTGGCGTGGGGCGCGGAGGGCGGCGTCATGAAAATCTAACCTTAGACCAAGAGAATTCCCTCGTAGCAGACTTTCATGAGCAGGAAAAAGCGGGTGGCGTTTTGGTGGTAAGTGAAGTGAAAGCAGCCTATGAGAAAAGGACTGGACATCCCGTGCCCAAGTCCACCGTGTATCGCATGTTGGACCGTCATGGATGACGGATATCACGTACATCCCCTTGCCGCGCGGATTTGTGTATTTGGTGG
>CAYVAZ010000160.1:2711-11355 GCA_964449065.1 uncultured bacterium | reverse complement strand
TGCGTTGTTGAAAGCGTGCTTCGATCCCCCCCTACCCCCCCTTAATAAGGGGGGGGATAACAACGACAGTCTCTTCGTTGCGTAACATGAGTTAAATAAATTATGACGAAATACATTTTACCCATCGTATTGCTTAGTCTGCTGATTGTTCCATTTTTCATGGTGGAAGAATCCAATGCGCAGCGTTGGCGTGGAAGAAGAGACCGCTCGCTTTCCCTTCCCGAGAGAGATATTTTTCCAACGGACAGTTTTACGTTTTGCCGGGTGATGTATAACAGCGGCGGCAGAGGCTGGGGCCGGGGCGGCGGCAGATGGGCGGTTGATTTTCCGGAATCGGAAGAGAATTTTTCCATTCGTTTATCGGAACTGACCACGATTAAAGTCAATACGGATGAATACGGCAACTATCAACATGCCGTGGTGCGGTTGACCGACGAAGAATTATTTAATTATCCCTTCATCTACATGCTGGAAGTCGGTGATTTGTATTTTACCGAACAAGAGGCGGAAAATCTGCGCGAGTATTTGTTGCGCGGGGGATTTTTGCTGGTGGATGATTTTTGGGGACAGCGGGATTGGCAAAACTGGGAATTTGAGTTCAGTAAGGTGTTTCCACCGGAAGACTATCCCATGATTGATATCCCGCTGGAGCATGAATTATTTCATATTGTATTTGAGTTGAAAGAAGTGCCGCAGATACCGGGGATTGGGTATTGGGCCGGTTCGGGCGGACGGACTTCAGAAGTCCGGTATGGAGATGGTGACGGCAAAGTTTCCCTGAAAGGGGTGTGGGATAAGAATGGGCGGTTGATGGCGGTGATCAACCATAATTCCGATCTAGGCGACGGCTGGGAAGAAGAAGCTAAAAATCCACAATATTTTGAAGAAATATCCAAAAAGAAAGCCTATCCATTGGGAATCAATATTGTTGTATATGCGATGACGCATTAGGGATTAGGGATGAGAGATGAAAAAGAGTGGCTCGCGAAACCGTCCATCGCATGGAACAATAAACTTCAAGTATTGTGTCAACGATTAAATGACGGGGATCGATCCCCCCTAGAAGCCCCTTAACAAGGGGGTACAACGGATAGCCAGCCGTCATTTTTTGATTGACAAACAACTCGATTTGTCAAACGGGTTAAATAGAGTATTAAATAGGAGTGATAAGTATCAACTTTTTTCATTTCATACCGCTGGCCTGTTACGATCATTTCAGAAAGAGAGAGGCACATTGCAAAACGAAACCGCTATACCGCACATTACGCAAGAAGAAGAAATTCTGGAAAAATTTAACCAGGGTAGAGAAAAACTGAACGCCGAATTGCGGAAAGTTATTGTGGGGCAGGATAAGGTTATTGAGCAGCTGATGGTTGTACTGTTTTCCGGGTCTCATTGTTTGCTGACGGGAGCGCCGGGGCTGGCAAAAACGCTTTTGATTCGTTCGCTGTCTGACATTTTGGATTTGCAGTTCAAGCGGATTCAGTTTACGCCGGATTTGATGCCTTCCGATATTACGGGAACGGAAATCATTGATGAAGACCGTACCACCGGTCACCGGGAGTTGCGGTATATCCCAGGGCCGATTTTTACGAATATATTACTGGCGGATGAGATTAACCGGACGCCGCCGAAGACGCAATCGGCTTTATTAGAGGCGATGGAAGAAAAGCAAGTTACCGCGGCCGGTGTGGGTCGTCCGCTGGATAAGCCGTTTTATGTGTTCGCGACGCAGAACCCGATTGAATTGGAAGGAACATATCCACTGCCGGAAGCGCAGCTCGACCGCTTTATGTTTAACGTGAAGATCGATTATTTGAGTGTAGAAGAAGAGTTGGAAGTTGCCACCAAAACCACCGCGGTTACGGATTATACATTAACTCCAGTGTTTAGCGGTGAGGATATGATCAACTTTGCGCGGCTGGTGCGGATGGTTCCGATCGCGGAGCCGATCGCGCGGTATGCGGTGCAGATTATTCATGCGTCGCGGCCGGAATCTCCCAATGCGCCGGATTTTGTGAAGGAGTGGGTCAGCTGGGGCGCGGGAACACGGGGGACGCAGTATTTGATATTGGGATCGAAAACGCGTGCGCTGCTGCAGGGGCGTTTTCATGTAACGTTTGCGGATATTCGCGCGGTGGCACCGCATGTATTGAATCACCGCGTCTTGACCAACTTTAGGGCGGAAGCCGATCACATTACGGTTCATCACATCATTGAAAAAATCTTAGAAACGGTTGCCGAGCCGAAATCGGGTTTGGCATAATGTCTGTATGAATTCCAAGAAATTTAAGCATGTAGATCCAGCCGATTTAATGAACATATCCGATCTTCAATTGCTGGCGCGGACGGTGGTTGAAGGCTCATTCAGCGGTATGCACCGCAGCCCCCTGCATGGTTCTTCATTGGAATTTGCACAATACCGGCCCTATGTGCAAGGCGATGACCTGCGCTTTGTGGATTGGAACTTGTATGGGCGGTCTGACCGACTGCATGTGAAGATGTTTCATGAAGAAACCAATTTGCAATGCACGATTTTGTTGGATTGCAGTTCTTCGATGAATTACGGGTCGGGGAAACTTACCAAATTTCAGTACGCAAGAATGCTGGCGGCTTGTTTAACCATGATGCTGTTTAAGCAGAACGATTCGTTAGGGTTTATGGCTTATCATCACAGCGTTTTTGAGCACTTGCATCCCAAAAGCAGCCCGCAGCATTTGTTTCATGTATTGACCGCGTTGGATAATGTAAAGCCGCAGGGCAAGACCGATACGGATAAATCATTGGCTTACGTAGGAAATGTGTTAAAGCCGCGCGGGATGGTGGTGTTGATATCGGATTTGCTGCATCCGCTGGATGAGATGCTGAAGCATTTAAAATCGCTGCGGGCGCGGCGGCATGATGTGCTGGTTTTGCAGATCAGCGACCCGGCGGAACAGACGTTTCCGTTTGACCGGACGGTGACGCTGGTGGATGTGGAATCGCAGGATGAGCAGTTTGTGGTACCGGACGCGGTTCGCGGCGGGTATTTGGAGAACCGGCGGAATCATTTTGCCGGAATTCAGCGGGAGTGCCGCGCGGCGGAGATTGATGTGGAAGAGTTTGTGACGACCGAACCGCTGGACCGCGCGCTGCATCATTTTTTGCACCGCAGGAACCACGCGTTGTATACATCCAGTGTGAATAAAAACATTTCGGCAGGAGGGGCGTGATGGTTTCGTTTCTCTTTCCTGCATTGTTGGCCGGTACGGTGATGGTGGTGGTGCCGTGGATCTTGCATCATATCCGCAGGCCCGAACGGGAACCGGTGGAGTTCAGCAGTTTGTTGTTTGTGCCGCATGTGAAGAAAGAAGTGATTGAGAGGCGGCGGATTCAGCATTGGCTGTTAATGCTGTTGCGGATGCTGTTGTTTCTGCTGTTGTTCCTTGCGTTCTCAAGGCCTTTTTGGACAAGCGATATCGCGGCTGAGATTGATGAGAATACAACCATTAACGCGATTTTATTGGATGTATCATACAGCATGGGAATGGATGGGCGGTTTGCAGAAGGAAAAGAAAAAGCGGCATCAATATTGTCATCATTATCCACAAACGATTATGTAAAGTTGATCCCTTTTCATCGAAAACCATTGGCTGATTTTGACTTGAATATGAGAGAGGTTTCTGCGGCCGCGTCGCAAGAGACGATGGCGCGGGAATTGCAGCGCGCGGCGTTAAGCAATGAATCCACTGATTTTGTATCCTGCTTGCAGGATGTTGAGAGAGAGCTGTTGAACGCGGTGCAGGGGATGGATGAGAATGAGCCGCGGTTAAAGATTTATTTGATCTCGGATATGCAGCGTGTGGGGATGGCGAAAGAGACTTCGGGGTGGAAGTTGTCATCGAAGATGGAGTTGGAAGTGGTTTCACTGCAAGAAGAATATGAAGCGCCGAACAATGTTTCGGTTTTGGATACCCATGTTCGCGATCGGCAGGATAACCTGCGTGTGGTTGGAAAGATAAAGAATTGGACTGGTGAGGACAAAGAGATACCGGTTGATTTGTGGGTAAACAATGAAATGGCAGCCACCCGTGATGTGTATGTGAAGGCGGGGAATGCCTCGCAAGTGTTTTTTAATATGCAAAAGACGAAGCAAGTATTTTCCGGTCGGCTTGAAGTGGATGAAGACGATCTTAATAGGGATAACAGACATTATTTTGTCAAGAATCCGGATGCGGAAATACCGGTTACTTTGGTATCGAATTTCTATCAGGATGTTAATTCTTCCGCTTGGTTTATTCATCAAGCGCTGACATATTCGGAGAAGATGCCGTGGGATGTTACCACCTTACCACTGGCTGATGCATTGGTAGAAGCCAATGATGATTCATCCATCCTGTTGGTTAGTGATTGGAGCGGATTGAATTCAAACCGGTTGGATATCCTGCTGCAAACGTGGAATGCCGGTATGAAAGCCATTTTCTTTTTGGATGAGACGGCAAACCAAGATACGCTTACCGCTTATCTAACCGGTTTAAACATCAGAAATGACGGTGTAAGCCGTGAGACATTTGATCCCAGACGCTATTCGTTGATTTCACGAATCGATTTTGATCATCCCGTGTTTACCATCTTTCAGGGAGAGAAGTTTAACGATTTTACGTCTTACCGGTTTTACCGTTATTACCGTTTGAATGTAGAAGAATCTTCCGAACAATCCAACCGGATGGCGCGGGTGATATCGTATTTTGAGAGCGAAGAGAATGATACCGCATACCCTTCATTGGTCGAGATGTCGAATGAGAATTCGCGAATATTGATTGTGCCGTATGCGATGAAGTTGGATTGGACAAATTTTCCGAAAAGCAAAAAATTTGTGCCGTTGCTGCATGAAATGTTATTCTATTTGTATGGAGAGACCGGGCATCAGGATCATTGGACAGTTGGCGAAGCGATTGCAGTGTATCCTGAAATGGAAGGAAATGAGGAGAGTGCATCGTACCGCTACTCTACCCAAGAAAGCAATACATGGCAGGATTGGGTTGGGAATGAGAAAACGGTTTATGATGAACCGGGGTTATTGCAGTGGAGACAGGAAATAGAGAATGAACAAAAACACTATGTTTATGCGATTAATGTAGATAGCGAAGAAGCGGATGTGGAGCCGGTGCCGGCCGATGAGTTTGTGCTGCGGTATTGTGCTTCGCCCAATTTGGAACGGATTGATACGAAGGAAGATACACTAATTGAAGAAGAAACGGTTCAGAGGAATGAGTATGGTATTTTTTTTGTGATCGCGGTGGCAGGGTTGTTGATGCTGGAGATGTGGTATTCATCCCGGTTAACGTAAAGAAAAACACAATGAACGCTGTGAGAGATGAGCAGGAGAGTGGCTATGAATGAAGGCAAACGCGTATCGGATAAATTGAAATTTCAGATCCGCCAGGTTGCGGTGCAATATCATCATGCCCGCTTGATGAAATGCTGGGTACGGTTTGGGTTTGCTTCTATTTTGTTGGTGATTGCCGCTGCCGTTTTGCTGGGAATGTTCCCGATTGAAGGCTGGAATAAGGTTTATACGATAGGCGGATTTGTTGCTGTTGAAATGTTTCTTTTTTACTTTTTGGTGAGCCAGCCGTTGATGCAGCCGGTGAGGGATGAGCAAATCGCCCTGCATATCGAAGAGTATTATCCGGATTTGGAAAACCGGATTATCAGCGCGCAGTCTTTCTCGAATGAACATGATACCACTTGGATGATTGAGAAGTTTTTTCAAGAATCAAAAGACCTGACTACCAAAGTATCGTTTTATGATGTGATTGATTCGGACCAGATCATTAAGATGCTGATGGTTACCGCTTGCTTCGCGCTTATTGTTGCGGCGATCTTTACCGGGACATATTCGGTCTGGGTGCCTACGTTTTCCGCAAAGCCGGATACCACGGCTGGTGAGCCGTTTGATCGGATTGCGATAGACGGGTTTGCGGTTGAACCGGGGAATGCGCGGATTCAGCAGGGGGAAAATCAAATTGTTCTGGTCAAAGCCGAGAAAGAACTGAAGCCTTCGGCGATTCGCTGGCGGTTGTCCAACGCGGATTGGGAAAGCGCGGTGATGGAAGCAAATGCCACGCGGAACGCCGCGTACCACCAATTTAGAAATGTTCAGAGCGATTTGGAGTATCAGGTCGTTTTTGGGGATATGACATCGGAGATTTTTCAGATCGAAACTTGGGTGCCGCCCAAAGTGGAATCGATTGATTTGACCTATACATATCCGGAGTATTTGAACCGGCAAAAGAAGCATGTTCCAAATGGCGGTGAGATATCCGGGATTGAGGGGACGAAGGTTAAGGTCGATGTTTGGGTCAACAAAAAACTGGCTGTGGTAGATATGGTATATGATGACGGCAGCCGGATGGGGCTTAATGAGGAAGAAGATTCGTTGTGGAGCTGCGTTTTGGAATTAAGCGAAAATGATGAATATTATCTGCGTTTGCTGGATGCGGACGGCAATGAAAATGAGTTGAAGATCAAATATAAGATTACGGTTGAACAAGATCATGCACCGGAGATTCAGGTTGCGTTCCCACGGGATGATTTGGAAGTGACGATGCTGGAAGAGATTCCGTATGAGATCGCGTTTTCGGATGATTATGGCTTGAAAGATTATGGCTTGATCTATGAGATTGCCGGAAAAGTAGATGCGGTAAGTGTTTCTTTGAAAGAATCTGGGCATGATCCGCATAACGTTACCGTAAACCATAAGATGATGTTGGAACAAATTGGTGTAGAACCGGGGGATTTGATAACATGGAGCGCTTGGGCGGAAGACCAGATGCCGGGGCGCAATGAGTATGAGGCTTATGGCGATCCGTTCTTTATCGAGATCCGTCCCTACCGCCGTCTGTTTCAAGAGGCGATGAGCAATGCCGGCGGCGGTCAACAACAACAGCAGCAGGGCAACCAAGAAACACAAGCCGGGGAGCAGAAGGATGTGACGATTGCCATTTGGAATCTGCGGAAATCGGCTGCGGACTATAACGAAGAGGAATATACCGAAAAACGGGATGCCGTTGTGGAAGCGCAAGCCGGCATCTTGCAGCAAACGGCACAGAACGGACAAACCGGTTCGCCCTATTGGGACAGTATGATCGAGGCGATGAATACCGTTATTGTGGAAATGGAGAAGTCAGAACTTCCAAAACCGGAGGGGAACTTAACCGAAGCGTTAGAGAATGCGCAGTTAGCCCATCACTATTTGTTGAAGATGGAACCGGAAGAACGTCAGGTCCAGCAAACACGCCAGCAAGGCGGCGGCGGGGGCGGCGGTGGAGGCCAACAAAATCAGTTGGCTGAGTTAAATGAATTGGAGATGAACCGCCAGCGTAATTTTTATGAAGAAGAATCGCGTACCGGCCAGCAGATGCAGCAATCCAATGAAGTATTAAACAAATTAAAAGAACTAACGCAGCGGCAAAAGAATGTGAATGAAGAGATCGCGCGGTTGATTTCGGAACTTCAGCAAGAAAAGGATAAAGAAGAGTTGGAGCGGCAACTGGAACGGTTGCGGGAAGAAGAGCGCAACAATTTAGAAAGCCTGGATGAACTCCAACGTGAATTGGCGCGGAATAATATGAATACGGAGGAAACACGCCAAGCAGAGCAGGCCATGAACGAAGCACGCGAACGAATGAATGAAACGCTGGAACAACTGAATGAGGAACAGTTGCAGGAAGCGAGGACATCCGGCTCACGCGCGGTGAGCGCGTTGAACGATATGGAGAGGGAGATTGAGAATCTATCGCGGGATGCGGCGGAACAGCGCATGAGACGCTTGCAGGACGATATGCAAACGATGGTGGAAAAGCAGGATGATATTATTTCCAGCATAAACGGGATTCAGGAATCACAAGAACAAAGCGGCGGCTCATTGGAAGACAACAGCCAAGACAACAAAGAAGAACTCTTAAAAAAGAAACAAGAATTGGCCCAAGATTTTCGCCGGTTGATGGATGAAGCGGCAGAATTGGCGGAACGCTCAAATGAAAGCCAGGAATTGATGTCGCAAAAATTGGGCGATTGGCTGCGGCGCACCAGCCAAAAGGGAATATTGGAAGACATGCAGGAAGAAGAACGAATGCCTTTGTTGAAGTATGGCATTTATGATAAGGCGTTAGAGAATGAAGAAGCCATTGGGGATAAACTGGCATCGGCTGCCGGCGAATTGAAGGACGTCGCCGAATTGATGGTGGATGATGATTTGGAAGGAATGCGGCGGGCGCTGTCAGAAATGAAGGATATGCTGGATTCGGAAACACAGGCTTCATCCGCGGAGGCTGGTATTGGTGAAACGACCCGTTCCATTGCGATGGGAAATCCGGGTGAGAACGATTCTCAATCTCAGCAGGGAGAAAGTCAGCAAGGGCAGCAGGGACAAGCGCAGGCACAGCAATCTCAACAAGAACAGAGCGGGCAAAGCGGCCAGGAATCTCAGCGTCAAAATCAGCAGGGACAAGAACAAGAAGGACAAGGCCAACAGGGGCAAAGTCAACAGGGACAAGGTCAGCAGCCAGGACAATCTCCACAAGGACAATCTCAACCAGGACAATCTCAACCAGGACAATTTCAACCAGGACAATTTCAACCAGGACAATTTCAACCAGGA
>CAYVAZ010000160.1:0-2611 GCA_964449065.1 uncultured bacterium | reverse complement strand
AACCAGGACAATTTCAACCAGGACAATTTCAACCAGGACAATTTCAACCAGGACAGGGACAGCAAGGTGGTGAAGGTCAAGACGGCGAAAGTCGAGGCAATCAAAACGGACAGCGTAGTGACCGTCAATTAGACCGCATGCAACCGGGTGATGCACAAAACCGCCAAGCCGGTGGAAGACAAAATGGCGGCGGGTATGACCGCGATACAGCCCCGTTTGATGGGTTTATGCCTCAGATCAATGAGAGTGAATTGGATGACTTTTTAGACAGCGGCTACCGGGATTGGCTGGATTCATTGCGAAACGCGGAAGGGTTTTTGGCGGATAACGAACGGTACCGGGATGAGGTGAGCCGTATCCGGGAAGAGTTGGAAGAACTGCGCAAGAGGTACCGCGATGAAAACAGTTTACCGAAGTATGATCTGTTTTTGGAAAAAATCGCTATGCCTTTGGCGATGACGGCATCCGAATTGCAGCGTGAGATCAACGAACGGTTGAAAGATCAAGAAGTCTTTATTGCCGATGAAGGCAGCGTGCCGCATCAGTATGAAGAATTTGTAGCGGAATACTTCAAGCACTTATCCGAAGTGGAGACGGTGCAATAAACCGATGGACTAAATACGATTTATGTTAGAGACCCTTATGCAGTGGTTGGGGATTGAGGATGCGTCTTCTGTCATTCAGCCGCGTTTTGAATTTCAGTTCTGGTTTAATACGCAATCGGCGGTTTTATTGCTGATCGCGGTATCGCTGTTTTGTGCCTACTACTATTTTCTTCATTTGAGAAAGACTCCCTTTTTTCTAAAACTTTATTTAACCGGTTCCAGAACATTGATCACATTGCTGGCTTTGTTTCTGGCGATGAATCCAACCATTACCGGATATTTATCCGAGCCCGGCGATCAATATGTTCTGATTTTATTTGATGACAGCAAGAGCATGCAGATATCCGGCAAGACGGTAGAATCGCGGGGTGACCGCTTGTTGCAAGAGTATGAAGCGCAATCGGAAACATTTGAAGATAAGTTATCCGACCGCTACCGTATTATGAAATACCGTGTGGGACGGTCAATCGAGCGGATTCGGGATGAGAAGCAGTTAACGTTTCAACAGCCGGAATCGAATCTGGTTGCGTCCACGCATTTGGCAAAGATGGATATAAGCGGGATGGGGGTATCGGCGATCGTGCTGTTTTCAGACGGCCAGGATCAAGGAAGTGTAACCGGTTACCCGGTGCAATCATTGGATGATTTTGCCGTGCCGGTTTATACCGTCGGAACGGGAGATGTAGTAGATTGGAGCGATACGTCGATCGCGCATATTTCGTATTCGCGTTCGGATTTTGATAAGAATCCAGTGATCGCGAATGTGGATATCGAATCATACGGATTGGATGGCGAGACGGTTATTGTTGAAATCATTGACGGAAATAAAGTGATTGATTCTAAAGAGATTGTTGTGGATTCGGAAACACAAAAGAATACAGTGCAGTTTGAGTTTGTGCCGGACCGGCAGGAATGGATTGCGTATAAGGCACGGGTTCGTTTAAAGGAGAGCTCCACCGGTACGACGAAAGCGGCGGTGCAGGATATAGCCGTGCGGGGTAAGGATTTTGTTACACAGAATAATGAGCATGAAATTCTTGTGGATGCATCCAAGAAAGAATACCGCATATTGTATTTTAGCGGCCGTCCCAATTGGGAGAATAAGTTTATCCGTAGCGCGATTGTTGATGAGCCGGAATTTCGGATTACCAGTTTAATACGTATTTCGGCAGCGGAAACCAAATTTGAATATAAAGGTGCCGATACCAGTTTAACCAACCCATTGTTTGACGGATTTGAGCAGGATCAAGAGAAGTATAGCCGTTATGATGAGGCTGTGTTTTTGCGCTTGGGTGCGAAAGAACATGAACTGGTTAAAGGCTTTCCCCGTGAAGCGGAGGAGTTGTTTGAATATGATGGAATCATCTTTGGCGATATTGAACCGGATTATTTTTCGTTGAAACAGTTGGAGTTGACCAAGGAGTTCGTGGATAAACGGGGCGGGGCGTTGTTGATTTTGGGTGGGGACCGCTCCTTTCTATCCGAGCAGGATTCGACCGGGATTTTGGCGGGGATGATTCCGGCGCTGCCGGATTCGCATGATTCGTTTAATCCCCATGATCCATCACCGCATTATTTAACGGCTACTCTCGAAGGCGAGTTGAGCGGAACGCTTTCGCTGTCTTCGAATCCGGATGAGAATCAGTATTTGTGGCAGCAGATGCCGCCATTGTATGGAGTGAATTCGCTGCGAATGAAGAGCATCGGCGGGGCGTTGTTGGGAAAGGCGGTTACGGAAAAGCCTGGAGAAGCCGATAAAGTTTTGCTGGCATCGCACCGGTATGGAAAAGGAAAATGCGCCGTGATGGCGGTTGCCGATACCTGGCAATGGCAAATGCAAAAGGAATTGGAAGACCCGTATCATGAACGGTTATGGCGGCAGATTTTGCGCTATTTGGTAAGTGATGTCCCGCATCAGATCATGGTGCGCAAGACAGTAGAAACCTATGTGCAGCATGAGATCATCCCGCTAGATGTGTTCATTCAAAACCGGAAATACAATGCGT
>CAYVAZ010000159.1:0-11409 GCA_964449065.1 uncultured bacterium | reverse complement strand
AAGGACAAATTGCACCTGCTACAAAATTACCCTACTTTTGCAACAGGTCTAATATAAGTAAAACAATTCGTTTCGTTTTTATCTTGACCGCCCTAATTCCCTGCCCTTCTTCTCTCTTTTGAGTTCTCTTCCTCTTTCCTGATATATCTGTTTCATACGCTCGCCTTTAACCAGACTAGCAAGCTTAACCTGCTTATTTCTATCATCCACTTTGTATAAAACGACCGCCGATTTGATTGGCATTAAGCGGTAGCCGGTGCCCGCTCTTTCAGCAAAAAGCTTTGGATCTTGTTTTAGATTGTTAATCTTTTTGTCGAGTTGATTGAAAAAATCATCGGTCTGAACCTGCCCGTGTCTTCCGACCGACCATTCATATTGTTTTTCGTATTCCCGCTTGAATTTAGGCGATAGAAGAATTTCGTATTTACTGGCCATTGTCATGGTATTTCTGGCGTATTTTGTCTTTACCGGCTTGCAGCTCGTCCCAAGAAATATAATCCTCATCAGGCGTGGCGTCGGCTTCTTCGATCATCGGTCCGAAAAATGTAAGAAATTCTTCATCGGTGATATCGACTTCTTCGGTCGCGGTATCGCCAGCAAAAAAATTGCGCAAGGCCTCGCGCACAACTTCGCTTGCACTGCCATACATGCCTGTGCTGACTTTCTGGTGAATTTTTAATTCCAGCTCATCGGGTAAAGATACGTGTATTCCCATGATTGTTTATCCTTTCAACGATAACTCCTATCATTATACCACATAAAATGTCAAAAAATGTAAATTATTTACATTATCTTTTGCGCTCAATATCTTGTTCGCGCATTTTTTCAAAATCAATCCGGCGCAGTTTTGGCCGGAACCCCATTCCCCTACCCTTCATTTTGGCTATATCGTCTCGCAAGGATGCGCCATGCTCTTTTTGCCTTTCCAAGAACTGTCTTTTTTGTTCAATATATCCTTGCTTGCGTGTTTCACGGACAACATCCTGTTTTTTCTTCAACTGACTTACAGCCGCCTTTGTTTCAAAACGCAAAGTCTGGATTTTCATGTAATGCTTGGTTTTGGGTATCTCTCTTTGATATAGCTCAAGGCAATCACGGCTATATCGCTCCATAAGATTTTTCTTATCTGCCAGATGGCCTTTTTCAATAAAATCCAACTGCTTCTTCTTACTGAACCAAAAACGGGCATATTTCCAAAACTCTTTTTGGCCATAGTGCTGCCTGATCTCTTTTCTATATTTGTATAGTAGCACTAACTTGTTCGGAATATTGATATAGTCGGCTTTGGCGCGCCTAATATCATTCTCATGCTTCCGAAAAAGCTTCCTCCATTGGGGCTTATAAGATTTTTTAAGCTTTTCCTTCTTGTAATAGTAAACCTTATCAATCTTATCCTGATACGGCTCTTTGGCTTTGTGGTATTGATCCCAAAGCCCCTGTATGTGCCTCGCGAATTTTTCATCCAGGTTTTTCAGGTTTTCAGATTCAGATTTTAACAATTTGTTCTGTGCTTTTAACTCGCGCCAGTTTTCACCGCCACCATCTTTGCCCTCGCGCTCTTTATCCTGATCCTTATTTTGTTCACGAACATGATCCTGAACGGAAGAAGCGGTCGGCAAATGCTCATATCGTATGTCTGAAAACTTTTCGGAAAATTCCTTAATCTTAACGCCGCAACGATTTAAAGACGTTGCCGTACCGCCACCATCAACAATAACAAACCGCCCTGCCCTGCCGCGCCTTGAATCACGATCACCTCTGGTCAGATAAAGATTATGTTCGGCCAGTGATGCTTCAAAAGCCTTGCCGGTATCTGAATTTTCGTAGGATAGAGCCACAAATTCTTTTATGGCGGCCTGATCGAGGCCGGTGCGCTCGGAAATCTGCTTTTCCCGAAATGTCTGTTGTGCAACCGGCCTTTCACAATAAAGCAACCCGCAATCTTCCATCCATTCCGCGACCTCGATCTCTTTATCACGGCTTAAGAGCCAGTTATGGACGGCCTGATTAAACCGCCCTGCCGTAGGATCATGGCCAAATTCAAATTCAAGCAACCGTGCAACTTTCTCGTTGCGGGGATAACTGCTGGAATTATTCATATAACGCCCCTTCTCGTCCAAGGCATAATATACGCGGTGCCGGTGTGTGCGGCCTTCTTTTTCATGCTCAACCTCGATATACATTCTACCCTCTAGCTTGAACTCACGTTCATACAGCTCCCAAGAACGGGCATATTGTATCTCGTCCATTTCAACTTCCGGACTTATGCTCACATGACAAAGATGGTTGCTGTCCTTTTTATGACCGGTTGCTTCCAAATCCATCTGTTTTAGAAGCAGGTGCAATTCTTCTGAATTGGACAATCCAAGCCGGTCAAAACGCATAAAATTGTTGCTTGCACCAATAATCCGGACTTGTTCGTTATCATGCCCGTTTCCTAAATGCCGCGCCAACTCGCCGGAATATCCTCTGATACTTGATTTAATAATCATGATTTATGTACCCCCTACATATTTCATGATGGTTGCAACGCAGGTTTGCAACTCAAACACCCCCTCTTCCAATCGGGCTTCATAACGATCCGCATTAGGAATGCGGTCTGTATGCGCTAGAGTTGCAAGCTGATTTAAATTGTTTCCAATCGCGTTCAACTCTCTGGTCATTTTGGCCAGCTCGTCCATCGTAGCCAATGGCATTTTTTTGCTTGGCTTTCTTTTGGGCTGGTCATGTGCCTCACCGGTCACAGGATCAAAAAAGCAACGATGACGAATGTAAGCAGATAGAAACCTGAACCCTGCCAGCCTCGCATTTTCGAGCGCGTTTTCACGCTCATGCTTGTAACACCGCAGCTCGATCTTATCATCATAAACGGGGCGTTTTTGCGTAGCTGGTTCAGTTGTTTCTTCCATCTTCCCTGCGCTTTTTTAGTTGGATGCAACGGGGGGCGTTACCCCCTTGCCAAGCTGTATTGTCATGACAATACATGGCTTGCTTTATAAAAAACATTACGAAGTAATGTACCACAAAGCATCGAAAGATTCATTATTTAAGTTTCTGCAACGCGGGAACGACATGATCTATAGCCTGTCAGGGCTATCAATAAAAATGCGGGCGCAAACAGCAATTATTGCGCCCTCAAGTCTTCGGGCTAAATTGCACCGTCCTATTTTTCTTTGACACCCCTGCCCCGCTTCATAGGTATTTTCTCTCATCCGGTTGCAGGATTTTTAATCAAGGAGTCATTCCAGTGCGGGCTTGTGGTAAAATTATATGCCGCCGATAGGAAGGCCACGCCGAGCGGGATTTGAACCCACACCTCGCATTTCGTTACGATGCTGCTCTATCCGATTAAGCTATCGGCGCACCCGCCTCCCGTCACAAGCCCGCACCTAAGTCAGGGCTTCACGCCTTGACTTTAATCGGTTAAAGAAGGTAAAATTATTCATATTTCGTTACGATGCGGGGGTGGCTCACAAGGCCACCCTTTTTAATTGCCTTCCAGAATATGACGTGATAAATGTTCTTGTTATGTTCTCATCTAACCCATATCAGAAATTCATGGCAAACATGCCCTTTGCTTCCTGGAAGGATCAAGAAGCCGATAATCTATATACGCGGGATTTGATCGAACAATTAGAACGAATACAAACAGAATCTATGGATCGCCCTATCGAGCCTTACGAATACGAAGACTGCCTTGCATACTTCAAAAAAGATCAAAAAACCGCCCTACTCCTCAAACGATTTATACAATGCCTGGATATTCCTGAGCCTTATAGGAGATTTGAAGAAACCGACCGGTTGCTCAAGCTCATAAAACGACAATTTGGAATCACAGGCAACTAAGTTGCAACAACACTTTAACGGTTGCAAATAACCCGTTGCAACTAAACGATTTTTAGTTGCGCAACTGGATGCAACGGTAACTTATTTTATGCAACTGGCAATCACACTCCCGCAAAGTGCTGTTTTTATTATGATTTTGATGTTGGCCGTGTATTGCAACCGCCCTACCCTACTCCACATCATATGCGCAACCAGTTGCGCAACCGCTTCCTTATCACACATTAAAAACACCCTTAAAATTGGTTGCGCATAGTTGCATGTGGGTTTCTCATAATTTTTGGAAAAACCAGATTCATTTTTCCATCAAAACTTGGTAGAGTTGTACAGTTGATTGCATATCTAATTGCGCAACAAGCTATGAAACTAGGTGCAACCATGACATTGAACATACAAGACAAGCCATTTTTTAACTTTCAGGAAACCGCAGAAATCCTTGGGAAGAATAAATCTACTATCTCAAGATGGCATAAAAGCGGGGTTTTCTCTGCCGATAAAGATGATGCAACCGGCGAATTTAAAGTTTCTGCCGCCGAAGTGCAGAGGCTTAAAGATTCCCAAAAAGGGAAGGGCGGTAAGAAAACAACCAAAAGCAACAGCTCCGCAACTGTCGGCAAAAACCCTAAAATCTCGGATTTAAAAGGCGAGTTGCAAGAAGCATTGCACGAAAAAGAGAAACTTGAAATCAGATTGGAAGCCCTCACAGACACTAATCGCCGTCTGGAAGATGATATTCGTGAGCGTAGGGGCAAAGAAGAAAATTACACAGACCAAATCAACAACCTGATTGATACCGTTTCAAGGCATGACCGGCTTATCGAGGACTTAACCAAAAAAGAACTCGCCCAAAAAGAAGAAAAGCCTGTAGAACCGGCAAACGAAAATAAATCCAGAAATATGACGGCTATGGTTGCAGTTGCAGTGATTGCGTTAATAGTCGGAGTAGGGGGCTATGCCTTGTATTCCGGTCAATTAACAGTTGCGAGTGCAAAAATTGACGCTGCAACTATTGAACCGGCAGCCGGAAACTAGATTGCCTTTTGCGCTCTTTTTTTGCTTAATAGAGCACAATGAAGGATTTACTGTATGATCTACCGCGCGATTTAGCAAAGCGGCCTTTAAATACACTTCCAACGGCTAGATGGCGGCCATTGGAAAAAATCCTGAATGATTCCCGTTTAACATACAACATTGATAATCCTGACGACCACGGCAAGAAAATCTTGCTCGGTTGCATTGATGAAAAACCGATCGGAATAAATGACGACCGGCATATTACGACAGTCGCAGGATCACGAAGCGGAAAGTCAGTTGCATTAAAGCAAAACCTTGTTTTTTACCGTGGCTCGGTACTGGTTATTGATCCTAAAGCAGAACTGGCCAGCTCAACGGCCATTCGGCGGGGTAGGGGGCTTGGACAGGACGTTTATATCCTCGATCCCTATAAGCGTTGCAACGGTGATGCAACCGATTACAGAGCTTCTTTTAACCCGCTTTCCAATATGGGGGAAAATGATCCCGATATAATCGAGAATGCCGCCATTATTACGGATGCACTGGTTGTTCCGAATCCGGACAGCAAAGACCCCCATTGGGATATGTCTGCGGCAACACTGATCGAAGGCGTGATCCTTCACGTCTGCACAGCGAAAATCAAAGCTTATGAGAACAACCGAAACCTTGTAACGGTATGGCAACTGATCGCCAACGGTACAGATTGCAGTGAAAGCAAAAGCGGCAAGAAGGTCGATCATACCGGCATTCATGGTTTGATCTGCGAAATGCAACAAAACGCCAGCCGGTTAAAAACAAAGGGTGAAAAATCGAATAATCACAATTTGACCGATGTGGCTTTCAATATACAGGCGGCGGCTCTGGATTTTTCAGAGCGTCCAGATAATGAAAAATACTCTGTTCTCTCTACAGCCAGACGGCATCTATCCTTTTTGCGCTATCGGGAAATGCAAGATGTTTTAAGTGATGGCGAACGCAGTTTTGATTTATCGGAACTCAAAACCAACCCGAATGGCGCAACAATCTACATGTGCCTTCCCGCGTCAAAGCTAGAAACCTGTAACAGATGGCTAAGGCTCTTTATCAATCTCACCATAGATGCAATGGAAAGAGTAGGGGAAGTCGATCATAGCCTTGAAAAACCACCGGTTTTAATGGCTCTGGATGAGTTTCCAGTGCTTGGCTATATGAAACAGCTCGAAACGGCGGCGGGGCTTATGGCCGGTTTCGGGGTTAAAATGTGGACGATTCTACAGGATTTAGGGCAACTGGAAGCGTTATACAAAGACAGATGGCAAACATTCCTCGGAAATTCGGGAATAATCCAGTTTTTTGGTAACAACGACACAAAAACACTGGAATTTATAGAACGGCGTGTTGGAAAAACAGCGATTTTTCTTGAACAAATTGGCTCAACAACCCCGCAAGAACAGCGCAAAGATGCCCCGATAGAGCGTTTAACACGTTCATTGACTGTTACAGACCTGATTTCCGCAGAGGAAGCCAGCCGGTATTTCGGGCGAGATGATCCCTTGCACCGGCAACTTATCATTCATAGCGGGCACAGCCCGATGATCCTGCAACGCATAATTCATTATGACGATAGCAAAGAAAACAGATTTTTCTTCGATCTTTTCAAGGAGCATTTGTCATGAACGAAACCTTGAAACGGTTTATGAAGAGAGGCTTTCCGGCAATTATCTGGAACGATGATAGTCTGGAAATGACAATAAAAACATTTTGGCCATATCACCCTTCATCCAGCCACGCCCTTGATCGCGTGAAAATGGCTTCGATCATTATAGCATTGGCTTTCACGTATTTCAGTGCCACAAAAGAGCTATATTTTCCCTTAGTTGATTTGACGTATGAAGTAGCTTTTATTAACCAAAACCTTCCTGACGACAAGGAAATGCGCAATTTCATATCTGTTATAATAGGGGGGATAGCATTTTATTTTGTATTTCGTTTTCTTACTGGCTTTTTGCTCTTTGGAAGGAAGAAAACCCGCACTGATCTGAAAATTACAGATGATGAAATCGTTATAGATGGCCGGACTTATGCCATAGAAGATTCCATATTTGAAACCCTCATTCAAAAAGAACAACATGAACCCATAAAGCATTATTGGGCATGGCGGGGATATACCAAAGACATAACCCCTGAATGGCGAAAACACCTCTACAATATTAGCTTTATTATCAATGACAGCACCGTTGCCAAAATATTCGTGCCAATTTATACAGGCGCGGATGCCTTTAAAGCAGAATCAAAGCTAGACTTTTTAACCTTCTATGTCAAAGCCATGCAACGACGTAAAAATATAGATAATACAGTTGCCCGCGACCGGCTTGCTGAAACCTTAGAAGTTTTGCAAACATACGAAGATTCTATTGTTCGCCTTCCAAATAGCATGACTATGGGGGGACAATAAAATGGTAAGCACGGGAAGAAGTTCCTACTACATAGCCACTCAATCTAAATTCAATCCAAAGCAAAAATTCACAATAACAGGCGCACGTTGGATTTCTTTAGGGCTTATGAGCCTTGTTATTGCGTGGGGAATAGCAGGGTTTCTGGGGCATCAATACGCAACTAACGATGAATTTCCGATATTTTTTGGATATGATCCCTTTATTGTGCCGGTCTTTATGTTTTTCGCAGGGCCGAAATGTGTTCGTTATATTCTGATACGAATATTACCCCGTTTAAAATTCCGGTATAAAACCAGTATTGATGTCTATGACGATGAAATTATTATCAATAATAAGTCGTTTCCACTGAAAGATTCAATCTTGAGCTTTAATCTTGCTCCTGAACCATATGAGTCAAAAAGCTATTATAATTCCAACAATGGCCGAACCGAAGATTTAGTGCCACACTGGCGGCGCAATCTTCATTATCTGGTTATCTGTATCAATAACATACCGGTACATACAGCCTTTCTTCCTTTATATACGAGCGATGAAATCACGACCAATAAACGCCAGCTCCAAGAAATTTGCCAATACGTTAAAATGAAGAACAATCTAGCCGGAAACGAAAACAAACCGGCACATGATTCAGTCCAAAGCGCACTGGATATTCTAGAAGCGCATCAGAAGGACGGCCGCTAGGCATATTCATACTCCCGTTTCAAAATCCCCATAACTGATTTTTGTAAGTGCAACTCGCCGGATTTGGCGCGGCTAACCATAGCGTTAAAGTAGCGAATAGGGCTTCTCACACGGTTTTCTTCACGCTGCGCACCCTGATCGACCAGCAAAAGGCAGATGGCAGCACCGTTTCGCGTAAGGGTTTGGCAAGCCCGCCCCCATGCGGCATTACTGATGCCAAGGTGATCTTTGCGTTTACTGGCCGCTTCAACAAAATCGCCCCATTCCATAGCCCGATTTGCTAAAGGAATATGATCTTTAAACTCCGGTGTTGCGGCATTAAGAAGCTGTTTGAGTGTTATATGCTGTAATCCTGCGGATTCCACTAAACTATGTTTTCCTGAACTATCCGTTTGCACCGGCTTTTCGGTTTTATGTTCCGAAATTCGACTACGGCTTTTCTGAAAGCATATGCGCTTGTCGCTACAAGTAATCTTTTTAAAGATTTGTTTTTGGATTGTAGATTCTATGTGGGCGCAATTATTTACGTCCTTGGGCGAAATTTCTTGTGACAATTCACTGTTTTGTTCACAAGGCTCGTTCTTCATATCGAATTGACTATCTACCGCACTATACAGCTCTTTATGGCTTGCCAAAAGGTCATTAAGACGCTCTAAGTCCATATGGGCGCGGATAGATAGGCTGATTTCATCATATTCCTTGCTTAATTTGGCCAGCTCACGGCTCTCGATTTGCTCAAGGGCATCAAGTCCGGCTCTAATTTGGCGGCGGTAATAAGAAATCTGACGCTTGGCCTCTTTCCAAGCTTTATCATAGGCTTGTTTTTCGGTCAATTTCTGCTCCAGAACCGGCTTTAAAGCGGCGAGGGGGGTCAACTCCACACCGAAAGCAAACTCGATCATGCCGGTTTCAGAACACCGGCGGCCATAACGTCTGTGATTACCGCTATCATTCCACGTAATTGCACCGGCTTCGTGAAGGTGGTTTTCTAGGTTTTGTATCTGGCGCGGTGATAACCCCATATCGAGGGCAATGTTTTCAAGCGATTTGAAAACGATAGGGAAGCTGCCTTCCTGCCAGTCAATATCCTGCGTGTACATGATGTAATGTTCAAGAAGGGCTGTCATGCTTCTTGAAAAACCGGCGGCTTTACCGGCACGTTTTACCAGCAATAATAGCTCATAGCGGTCATAGTCCTGATCGAGGCCGTATTCCTCGCTATCAGGATCACGCAGATAAGAGCGAATTTTCGGGGTTGATATGCGGCCTCCGGTCGGCTTTTTGGAAGCTGGCGGGATCGCGGGCATGGATATGCCAGCCAGTGATGTTTGAACTTGGTTCAACATGCGATTCTCCTTTTGTTAAGAGAAAACCGCACTTTTATGAGGCACTAAAAATCTGTTCGGAAAAATGCAAAAAAGACTTGCATCCGATTCGGAAATCGGCAATGCTTGGACTACCACATCGGCGCATTGCCAAAGATTTTTAGAAACCCCGCCATCGAGCGGGTTTTCTTATGTTTAGGCTCTAAAACTTCCTGAAATAGGAAGAGGTAGGTTCAAAGTGTGACCGATTCTCTGAGTGATTCAGAATCGTTTCATATAATATGCACCAAGTTATCCACAAATGCAACCACGTGCAACTGCCTAGTTGCAACCGGATTTTGCCCCTTATGCAACCCGCAACCGCGTGCAACCGTGTTGATAACTCTATGTTTTATGAGATTAGGGGGGAAACATGCCTGTGAAACCTCTTTTTATTATTTTTTATTAAAAATAAAGGGGAGGCGGGCAGCCTCCCCTGATTTGTTGATTATGATTGTGCTTCTGCGGGGGGCTCTTGATTGCTTTCCTCATTGTCTTTTGGTTCGATAACGACCAAATTCAGCGAAGGAACTTTAAAACCTATACGACCATCTTTAGTTTCAAATGGGAATGCGCTACCAATGCCATTCCAAAAATCGTCTTTCTCTTTGCGTGGTGTAACCAGATAAGCTTTATATTCAGTGTTCTTCATTTTCATTCTCCTTTAATTCGAGATCAGCACCATTGCGATCTTTGTGCGTGGCGAACAGAGGTGAAGGAATGATTTTGCATAGAATTTTGTTCCGCGAGGAATGACCGGTAGGGCAAGGGAAAATCCGTCATTGCAAAATCAGATCGTGCCTCTAGCTTAGCAAAAAAAGAACGCCAGGGCTGTTTGAGAGAAAAGGGATGGAATGCAAATGTATGCCTGAATTTACCTGATTATTACCACAATCCTGAAAGCGCGGATTTTAATAAAAGCATTTTATTGCAGGCGTTTGAGCCACAACATGATACAAAAGGTTATTTTTCATAGCTATGTGATTTCTATGTACAAAAGTGCAAGCTAGGGATATACACACGTATGTGAAAGCCTATATTAGGGCATATGTAGCTTCCCTAAAAACTTGATAAAACTACGGCAATGCCGTATAGTAAGGGTATAAGATGCATTCTGTTGTAGAGCTGCCGGAATTTATTAGATGCACCAAGAAATTGGGCTTATCGGATGAAGAACGCGAGGCGATTGTTGATCTGATTGCTTCTAATCCGGATGCAGGTGATGAGATTTCCGGCACTGGCGGGATGCGAAAGTTAAGAATAGCCGGTAAGGACAAAGGCAAAAGTGGCGGATATAGAGCCATTGTAAATATATACAGGAGTCAGAAGAAATGAGCGAAGTAGGCGAAAGCATTATTAAGGGTATGGAAGAAGCCCTTGCCTTTGCTAAAGGCGAGAAAACGGGCGGTGTTGTTCATATTCCAGAGGAAATCAATGTCCGGCGCATCCGCAAAAAACTCAATATGAGCCAAGCCGTTTTTGCCGATTATTTTGGCGTAAACCTGCGCACCATTCAAGATTGGGAGCAGGGGCGGCGTGTTCCGACTGGGGCATCCAAAAACTTCCTGTTCGTGATTGACAAAGAGCCGGACGCAGTACGCCGGACGCTTGTGGGCGAAAACGCCTAAAATCAAAACAAAGTATATTGGTCGCGTTTCGCTTGGGATTGTTTCCAAGCGGGTCGCTCTGCTTCCTGATCGAGCCAAGCCCTAACGAAATCTTCCGGCGTATCAAAATTTGATATAAGCGGGGCAGGGGTGAAATATGACCGATAGCCGGTTTCTGTGACCGGCAACGGCTCTTCGGCTCTCAACTCAATATGTGTCAAATGGTCGCCGTAGGTATCCAGATAGGCTTTGGAATAGCTTTCAATATAAGTGATTTCAATATCTATGCCTTGCCAGTTGATTGTCTTTTTCATGGCTGCACCTCCTAATCAATGCGGTAAATGTAGCGTGTACCGGCAACAACGGCCTCGGCGTAATCCATTGCTAAATCACGGGCGATTGCTTCGTAATCAATAGACCTGTTGCAAAAGTAGGGTAATTTTGTAGCAGGTGCAATTTGTCCTT
>CAYVAZ010000158.1:0-11474 GCA_964449065.1 uncultured bacterium | reverse complement strand
AAATCCGTTTCGATAGTCACTAAATAAGAAGAAATACAACAAAATATGGAAGCAGAAATGCCCGTATGAAAACGTTGAGAAATTTGAAATGCAGTACAATAACCCCCTTATGTAAGGGGGTGGAGCCGTAGGCTCCGGGGGATTTTGCGTTGTTGAAAGCGTGCTTTGATCCCCCCTACCCCCCTTAATAAGGGGGGATAACAACGACAGTCTCTTCGTTGTGTAACATGAGTTATCAAATCAGCACAATAAACGTCAACACAAATTGTTTATGGTAGGACTCATTGGTTATGGATATACCTGTATTAAGTGATTTGGTCGTTATCCTGTGTATTTCGATTGTTGTCTTGTTCGTGTGCAGCTCCTTTCGAATCCCCGTTATTATTGGGTATTTGCTAACAGGAATGATTGTCGGCCCCTATGGACTTGGCGGGGTATCGGATGTTCACGCTGTAGAAATTCTGGCGGAAATCGGTGTGGTTCTGTTGCTGTTTGCCATCGGGATCGAATTCTCCATCGAACAATTTATGAGGCAAAAATCGGTGGTGGTATTTGGTGGCTTGCTGCAAACCGGGCTATCGATCACACTTGTCTATTTAATACTGACACAGCTGGGATTTTCATCCAATCAATCTGTCTTTATCGGATTCCTTGTTGCCTTGAGTAGTACAGCCATCGTGTTGAAGCTGTTGCAAGAACGTGGTGAGATCAACAGTCCTTTTGGCCGAAGCGCTTTATCGCTGCTGATTTTCCAAGACATCATCATCATCCCCATGCTGCTCATT
Source organism: uncultured bacterium (assembly GCA_964449065.1). GTDB lineage: Bacteria > Hinthialibacterota > Hinthialibacteria > Hinthialibacterales > Hinthialibacteraceae > CAYVAZ01. The sequence continues at coordinate 10,689 of CAYVAZ010000158.1, read as the reverse complement.
ACCCCGATTTTGGGGGGGCGATCCGAAAACGTTACGCAAGCGTTGCTGCTTATGACCGGCAAGGGATTTATCCTGATCGCCGCGGGATTCTTGATCTCCAAATATATCTTCCCGCAATTGCTGTATCAAATTATCCGCCTGCGCAACCGCGAGTTGTTTTTGTTGATGGTTATTGCCACAGGCTGCGGGGTAGCCTATGCATCTTCATGGCTGGGGTTGTCGCTGGGATTGGGGGCCTTTTTGGCGGGGCTCATTATCTCTGAATCGGAATACAGCCACCAAGCGCTGGAAGGGATTATTCCCTTTCGCGATGTGTTTTTGAGTTTCTTTTTCGTATCCATTGGCATGCTGCTGGATATGCAAAACATGATCGTTATGTTTCCACAAGTGCTTGGTTTGGCTGTTTCTGTATTAGCGGCAAAAGCAATTTTAGCTGCGCTGGCATTGGTTGTATTAGGATTGCCATTCAAAAATGCCATCATCGCAGGGTTGGCCATCAGCCAAATCGGTGAGTTTTCATTTGTTTTAATTGAATTCGGCAGAAAATTCAATTTGGTATCCGATGAGTTTTTTCAACTATTTTTATCGGTATCGGTGACTACCATGTTGGTGACACCGATAATCATCGCGTATTCCCGAAACATCGCCAACATGACATTAACCCTGCCGTTCCCCATGATCTTGCGCAACGGCTACCGTTCCGGTAAGCAGTATTCGGATGCATCCGAATACGAGCATCTAACCAATCATTTGGTCATCATCGGATTCGGCATCAATGGCCGCAACCTTGCCAAAGCAGCCAAGACGATCGATATTCCTTATATCATCTGTGAAATGAATCCGGATACGGTTATGATCGAACGCAAAAAAGGAGAGCCTATCTTTTACGGAGACGCCACCCAAAAGCCGGTGCTGGATCACACCAATATTACACGGGCCAGAGTAATGGTCATTGCCATCGGCGATGCCAGCGCCACCCGGCGTATTACCGAAGTTGCCCGGTCGATAAATCCAGATTTATACATCATCGCGCGTACGCGTTTTGTCGGAGAGGTGCAACCGCTGCATGAACTGGGAGCGAATGAAGTGATCCCGGAAGAATACGAAACCGCGGTTGCGATCTTTCACCGCTTGCTCAAAAAATATCTCATTCCGGATGAGCAAATTCAAGAGTTGCTCAACAGCATTCGCTCTGATGATTATGAGTGGTTTCGTGACCCCGAAAGCCACCGTCCGGCAACCATGAGCGATTTGCAAGCCCAAATCACCGATATGGAGATTATGCCCCTTTGTGTGCCAAATGACTCAGATCTAGTCAATTACAGCTTAAAAGAGTTAAATATACGCCAAACCTTTGGTTTATCCGTTATGGCGGTTCGCCGGAAAGGGAAGTTCATTTCCAATCCGGAAAGCAGCCTGACAATTGAACCGGAAGATGTATTGGTGGTGCTGGGTAACCGGCAGCAGATATCGGATTTTTCAAAGCATTTAAAGGAAACAAAGCCGCAAGAACAATTTGTCTATGAAGGTATATGAAAGTGCCCATTGATCGTGAAAAACTCTACCCTTGGTTAGCAATACTCCGCGCGAAGTTTATGGGAAGCGGCAGGGCGATGGCGTTGGAAAAACACTTCGGCTCGATTGAAAAAGCCTTGAAGGCATCCCCTGAAGAAATCGCGAAAGTCAACCGCTTTTCGATGGACATCGGCAATTCCATTAAAGAAGCCGCGAAGGGCAAGTTCGACCGGGAGATTGAAAACGAACTCAAATGGGCCGAGAAAGAAGGCGTATCCATTTTATTACATTCAGATGAGGGATACCCCAATTCGCTGCGCCATATTCCATCTCCTCCGGCCATATTGTATGTGAAAGGATCGATTCAGCCGGAAGATATATTGGCGTTTGGGATAGTCGGTTCGCGGGGGGCCAGCGATTCCGCCCGGCGTCTCTCCAGCAAAATCGCCTGCGAATTGGCGGAGGCCGGCATCACCATTATCAGCGGTCTCGCATGGGGCGTGGATGCATCCGCGCACAAAGGCGCGTTGCGCAGCAAATCCGGCCGCACCTTTGCCGTCATGGGGAACGGGTTAAATATGGTTTACCCCAAAGAACATGGTTTGCTGGCAGACCAAGTTGAAAAACGGGGGGCTTTAATTTCTGAACTGTTTTATAATGTGACCCCCCAAGGGCGGAATTTCCCACCACGCAACCGCATCATCAGCGGTTTATCACTCGGTGTTTTGGTTGTAGAAGCGTCCGAAAGAAGCGGTTCTTTAATTACAGCAGACTATGCCTTGGAACAAGGCAAAGAAGTGTTTGCACTGCCCGGAACAATTGAGCCGAAAACCAGCCCCGGAACAAACAAGCTCATCCAAGACAGCGCCGCGAAGTTGATTACGTCGGCGGCTGATATTTTGAGCGAGCTGGAAGACAAAATCACTTATTACCGCAATGAGCTGGATGGTAAAATTCCCCGTATCGATATTTCTGCCCCTCCACCGCCCAAACAAAAGCCAATTGTGAAAGAACCATCAAAGCAGCCTCAACCGGCAAAAAAATCCGTTCCAACGCAAGTGGACTTATCCGAGGATGAAAAGTTTTTGTATGGCAATTTATCAACGGAACCCAAGCATATTGATGAGTTATGCCGTGAGGTTGGGTGGAATATCTCCAAAGTGTCGTCGGTGTTAGGGTTATTGGAATTCAAGGATGTTATTCTTCGGGAAGGGGGAATGCGGTTTCGCATGAAGAATTGATGAATGAAAAACCCTATATGAAACGCGTGGAAGATGTTTTGGATGCGATGGGGCTGCGAACGTTTGATTCTCCCATGAAATTGGAGTACCGCTTTGGCAGCTTTGACGCGGAAGAAGGCCCGTTCCGAACGTTTGTGCGCGAAGAAGACGCGGAACGCACGATGGGGTATTTGGAAATCAAAGGGGACACGGTGTTTTTTGTGATGTTGGAATACCCCGGTTTTGATGAAACCATAAATCAGATAGAAGCACTGGCATTAAAGTGCCGCAAAACCCTGGGCCGCCACCACACCGCGATGTTTATTTTAGCCGTAGAAAACGATGCATCCAAAGACAAACACCGAATCATCCAAACCGTCGATTCGTTCCAAAGGTCGCGAACTCCCGGCGTCTACTACACGATTGAAATTTGGGATGAAGACGGATTGCAGGCGGCGGAAAAGAAGTATTCGCCCCAAAACGTATAAGACATCCTGCCGGGTTTCATACAACATTGCATGAAACCGGAATCTCAAGTACACTGATGCTTTAATTTTGATCTCAATCTGAGGTGCAATCGAGATGCAAGAAACAACCTTTCAACCGATGCCGGCGGTGCAAAAGCGTCCGGGTGTGAAATTGCGTGTAAGCCGCAGCGAACTGCATAAGCTCAGCTGGGGGCAGGCGTTTCAAATCATTGGAGCAATTTTGTGCGGAATGCGCATAACATTTCTGCATTTGTTCCGCAAACCGGTCACGTTCAATTACCCCAACCAAAAACGCCATCAATCCATCCGCTTTCGCGGTGTGCACCGTTTGCAGCGCTTTGATGATGGCTTAGAGCGTTGTGTGGGTTGCGGATTGTGTTCCGTCGTTTGCCCATCCGACGCGATTTATTTGGAAGCCGCGGAAAACACACCGGAAAACCGTGTCTCACATGGAGAGCGTTACGCCTCGTATTATCAAATCGATATGCTGCGCTGTATCTTCTGCGGGTTTTGCGAAGAAGCCTGCCCGGAAGACGCCATCGTATTAGGGCCAAACTGGGAAGCGGCCAGTTCTCAACGCGAGGATTTTATTTACACCAAAGACCGCTTATTGGTGCCGGAAGAAAAGAAAACCGAATGGTTCCGCCGCGGCATGACCTGGCATGACGATGGAACGAAAACGGCTCCAACCTCAACCGATTTGCCGGAATACTATGAAAAGAAACAATTAAAAAACTGAAAAAACTTAAGAACTCACCTTACGCGGAAGAGGATCAATACTGGATAAAAAAAGGATTCGATTGAATAGCTGTTCTATCTGAATCAAACGGATGATCTATCGTCTTCTCCCTATGGGAGAAGATAAGAGATGAGGGCGAAGAGAGCGGTTGCTCCCTACTACTCATTAGCGTACAAAAAGGGGATTGTCTCCATAAGCCCTCACCCCAACCCTCTCCCAAAGGGCGAGGGCGATATATGCAGCGAAAAATCAACGCTATATGTCTATCGCGTTGAATGCGTAACATGAGTTATTAAATTAAAACGGACACGAATGATCCAAAACGAGAGCAGCAATAGAGAAAACAAACTGATCATTGCGCCGGAATAAAATGATTCCGGCGTATAAACCATCCGAATTTCATGATACCCGGGCTCTAACTCGACCCCGCGAAAGAAATAGTTGATCCGGTGCAGCGGTGCTTCAATCCCGTCTACAAAGACTTTCCACCCCGGATAAAACACCTCACTTACAAATAAAATACCACCACTGCTTCTTCCGGTAATTAACAATTCACCCGGTCCGTTTTCTTCCACCAGCCATTCGGTTCCGGCTGGCGGTTGTGAAATGTTCAATGTTCCGCTCGCTTCGGTGATGAGTTCTTGATAGGTATCAAAGCTTTGGCTCAGTTGGTTGGTGTACTTTAAATCGGTGTCCATTAAGCGCGGTCCGCCGGAGTATCGCGTATACAGCACGGCATCCGTATCTTGCCCATAGGCTTCTATGCAGGTGCTGGTGCCTTTGATCATCATAAAGGCATGGGAAAAGCGCTTTCGGTTATCGGGATTATTGGATTCAATGGGGGCATTGAGTGTGGAGCCGAATGAACGCAATAAATCTCTTGTTTCGGTAGTCATCAAATCGATTGCTTCATCGCGTATGGCACCAAAAATATAATCCCCCTCTTCTACGGACCGTAAATAGTTCTGAAATTCTTTGTTTACAGGCCGTTCTACTACATTTTGTAAATCCAGCAAAAGATTGAAAATTTTTTGATCTTTAACTTCTAAGGTGTTCCCGTCTGCCACCACAATATTATAACCGGTTTGATTGAGTGAATATTCCTTCCCGCGAATTTGGATGGATGCTTGATCTGGCGTGATAGGCGGTGTTTTTTTGGGGGCGGAGTAAACCAGAATCGGCACAGGAAATTCCCCGTTTTGTATATCACTGGAGTTTTGAATCAGAAATCCTTCATAATTTTGAGGAAATGTTTTGTTATACAAATCATAAATTTCCGGAGCGTTATTGATGGTGGCATACAATCTTCGTTTCGGCTTTCCGGTAATCAATCCGGAATAATAGAATGAATGTCCGGTTTGCAGCACCATTGCTTCTGTTGAAGAAGTAATCTCAATCGCGGATCCAACCGGAGCCCCTTTCTTTCCGATAATAAGATGCGCCAAGCGCAGCGGGGCTTTGCGTAGATCGCTCATAACACCGATTTGCCGCAATGCCAGCACGCCTTGCACGCCTAAATTGTTTGCCCCGTTGTCGTGCACAACCGCCATGACGGTTTTGCCCGGCTGCACCGATTCCATAAATGCCAGCATTCGTTTTTGTTCCGCATATTCTTGTTCCTTCGGCAAGTCTGGATTGGGTTCTGTGGAAGGCAAATTAAATGAGTTGACCGATTCGACCCTAGCGGTTTGTGGATCGATCACGGCCACCGCGTAGCCGGTATCATGGGTTGTTTCTTCAAAATGATTCACTCCATCAATGATCAGACGGGCGGAAGATTGTACCGCGTCGGATGAGGCGCTCGCCAACAGGAATGGTTTGGATAAAAACGGAGTGGCAGGGGATGGCTTAAAGGTTTCCGCGATTGCGCTTTTCGATTGATCCATCACGGATACCTTGCTGTACGGAAAAGATTGCAGCCTCATCAACCGGCGTTGATAGGCCGTTTCGACATGAAACTCTTCCGGCAAAACCATTGCCCGTGGATAGGGATTCTGAAACGCAAATAACAAATCCTCCACGTTTTGAAACGAAGGGGGAAAACCGCTTTGATCATGAAGTAAAGAATCGGCATGAAACAACTTCAGCAATGTTTCGTTTGGTATTTTGGGATTTTTCACCGCGGTATCCTCGCGAATTTCCAAATGGATGCGGGGCGTTAAAGGCGATTGTCCATCCAGTTCCCGAAACAACTGCGCGGCCCCGTGGTATCGGGTACGGTTGCCACCTTCATACAAAAACACTTTGGTTCGGTGTTCATCGTCTTGCAGCAAATGTTTTTCGGTTTCCGTTAATTCGGCATGACCCCCCTCTCCCGGCGCCAAATCCAATTGATGATAATGCGTTGCCAAATCCGCCCACGTTATCAAAAGCATACCATACACCAAAGTACGGTGGCGTATCCGGTGATTGGAATAGGCATGAATGGCAGCGGCAAAGAGTCCAAAGAAGATCACCAACAGAATCAATTTGGATTGCGTCAACCTTTGCACGGAATTCGGTTCGTTCGCCGTGCCCGGATTCAAAAGAATCCAAAGCAATACCCCAAGCAGCAGCACACCCCAAACGAGCCATACCGGTTTGATCCAAGACCGCAGCCATACGGGGGGATGGATATCGCTGGTGTTAAACCGGTCCAATACATAAGCGGCGGTGAGTGCAACCGGCAGACTGGCAAAGTAGATCCAACGGCTGGGGGCGCGTACCCACGCGGTGCCGGGGATGAGCAAATAGGTAAGATCGTAAACGAAAAAATACTCCCCCAGCGCAAAAAACACGGAGGCAACTCCCACAACCAACAAAAATTTCAAAAGTGCATTTGATATAGAAAACCGTAAACAAAGCAACGTTAATATCAGCGGAACAATGCCCCAATAAAACACTTCGGTTTGATGCCAGGGACTGACTGCTTCCGGCAAAATCGCATCAACCAGTTCCAGCGGCGGAAGAGAAAATTCCGTACTGCGCTGATATTGATCGGCCTCGGCGCGCGCGCTTTGTTCGATTAATTCCGCGGTCGGCAGCCATTGCACGGCGGTTAACCCAAACGCCAACGCGATAATCATGCCGCCTAGTCCGGCAAATGAGAATGAACATAACCAGGAAACGTTATCCTTGTTGGATATGCCGGCATAAAGCAGTCTTGCAAATAGAATCAGAGACATGTACAAAGCAGATTGCGGGTGTCCTGCAACAAACGCCAACGCCAATAATACGGTTGCTATGATAAGAAATTTCTCTTTGCGTTCTCTTAACCAATTCTCAATACAAAGCAATATCCAAGGAAACCAAACCAGCGCAAACAACATATTGGTATGCTTTTTATGAGCGCAATGAAAACCGCAAAAGGTAAAGGCAAACCCCGCAAAGGCGGATGAAGGAATGGACAACCCGATTGACCGCGCCAACTGAAAGGCCCCCAATCCGGCGATAACCATGTGCAGCAGCACCAACAATTCCGTCACAAAAAACGCGGTTTGCGGTTGGTTTAAAAAGGGAACAATGACCCAATTGGGAGGATAAAAAAAACCCGCTTCACAATTCGCGATCCCCGGCCAGCCGCCGAATTGATACGGGTCCCAAAGCGGCATGTATCCGGATAGGGCGGTCGAAAACATCCCGATGCGGGTGGCGTAGTCTTTGATGAAAATGTCATCGGTGAAGTGCATGCGGTCGCCGGCATTGGGAATCCAGACGCGCCACCAAAACAAGGCCGCGGCCGCCAACAATACCAGGCAAAAGACTATGGCTTCTTTATGGCGGCTTCGCGTTCCAGTCATCGGCGCTCAACATGCATTCACGAGGGATTACAGAATGTATTTGGATAAATCGGTATCCGAAACAATATCACCCAGTTTTTCTTCCACGGTTTTTTCGGTGATTTCAATGGTCTCACCGGCACGGTCAGGGGCGGTGTATGAGATTTCATCGAGCAATGCTTCTAAAATGGTGTGCAGCCGTCTCGCGCCGATATTTTCGGTTTCTTCGTTAATGGTCGATGCCATTTCAGCCAGCTTATCGATTGCGTCTTCCGTAAACTGAATGGTAACGTTTTCGGTTCTCATCAACGCTTCGTATTGGCGCAGCAATGAATTTTTCGGTTCTTTTAAAATACGCTTGAAATCGGCTTCGTTTAAATCATCCAATTCCACACGGATCGGAAAACGCCCCTGCAATTCCGGTATCAGATCCGATGGACTGGTTCCGTGAAAGGCGCCGGCCGCGATAAATAATATATGGTCGGTTTTCAGCATACCGTATTTGGTGAACACGGTGGAACCTTCCACCAACGGCAAGATATCACGCTGCACGCCGGAGCGGGATACATCCGGGCCGGAACCGCCATCTTTGGCCACGACTTTGTCGATCTCATCCAAAAAAACGATGCCCGATTCCTGCACTTTTTTGATGGCTTCACTGACGATCTTTTCTTGGTCGATCATCCGGTCGGCCTCTTGCTGCACAATATGAGGACGGGCGTCTTTTACCTTCATTTTTTGCCGTTTTTTTCGGGAAGGCATCATTTTTTCGACCATGTCTTTCAGGTCCATGCCCATCTCTTCCAGTCCCATGTTGGGCGGCATGCCCACAATCACATTGCCGGACCGTTCCGAGATTTCCGGTTCGATCATTTTGTCTTCTAGTTTGCCTTCTTTTAACATGGTTCGAAACCGGTCCCGGGTGGATTCCAGGCGGTCTTCTTCCCCTTCTTCCGGTTCGAGTTTGGTTGTGGGCGCAACATTGCGTGGAACCAACAAATCCAAAATGCGTTCATCCGCCGCGGCCGCGGCTGCTTCTTGGTTCGCTTCCATTTGTTTGGCGCGTTCGCGGGTCACGGCGATTTCCACCAAATCGCGGATCATGGATTCGACATCACGGCCAACATAGCCCACTTCGGTAAATTTGGAGGCTTCTACTTTCACAAACGGTGCGTCTTCCAACTTTGCCAACCGGCGGGCAATTTCCGTTTTTCCCACACCGGTAGCACCGATCATAATAATGTTTTTGGGATAGACTTCATCGCGTATATCATCGTCCAGCATTTTACGGCGTGCCCGGTTGCGCAACGCAATCGCGACCGCTTTTTTCGCGTCCTCTTGTCCGACAATATATTTATCCAGTTCCTCAACAATCTGTTTGGGTGTTAATCCGGGAACGTTGTTGTTTGTCGTGGTACTTTGCAATAAAGTTACGGCTTCTTCCATGGGTTCACCTAATCTTCTTTTTCATCTTCGGTATTGGTTAAAACTTCCAACGATATTTCATGATTGGTATACACGCAGATATCGGCGGCGATATTCATCGCCTCCATCGCAATCTCTTTCGCGGACAGGTTGCTGTGTTTATACAACGCCTTGGCCGCCGCTTGAGCAAACGGGCCGCCTGAACCAATCGCGATAATTCCGTCATCCGGCTCGATCACATCGCCTGTACCCGATATCAACAATGTAGTATCGATATCGCAAACCAGCAATAGCGCCTCCAAATGGCGCAGCATTTTGTCCGTTCGCCATTCTTTGGCCAGCTCCACGGCAGAACGCACCAATTTGCCGTTGTATTCATCCAGCTTGGCTTCAAACTTGTCGAACAAGGTAAGCGCATCGGCGGATGTTCCGGCAAAACCGGCTAAAATTTCCCCGTCAAACATCGAACGGATTTTCTTCGCTTTGCCTTTCATCACGGTGTCGCCCATGGTCACTTGGCCGTCACCGGCTATGGCAACTTCATCATCGCGGCGAACCGTGAGTATCGTGGTGGCGTGTATTTTTTCAGTATAAGGGTTTTGCATATCTACTCTATATTCCGCTTACCAGAATGGATTTCCAAAATAGAATGGTTTTACACAATCCTAAAGAATTCATATCATACTTGGTAAAGAGTTAAACCCTAAGTGTGTCTGCTTCGCCTTTTTTTTTCTTAATTTGATCTGATGAAAACCGGAGAAGGGTTCATGAAAACTGTCTATTTTGTTGATTTTGATCACACCATATCAAAAAAAGATGTCTGGGATGCGATTGCCCGAATGTCCAATCCCACCGAATGGCGCCGGCTGATTGACCGCTACCTAAAGGGTGAGCTGAAATCGCAGGATTGCAACCGTATGCTGGCGGAAATGGTCACGGCTACAGAGCCGGAAGCACGCGAAGTGGTGATGTCCATCGGCATCGATCCCACCTTCCATGAGTTTGTGAAATTTGTGGACGAACAAAACGCTGAAATGATGATCCTCTCGGATGGATACGACTACTACATAAAAATGCTGTTGGAAACGGAAGGATTATCAGGCATCCCCTATTATTGCAACCGCATGGAATGGAAAGAAAGCGGAGTAAGAGTTGAATTTCCTCTCAATCGTGATGACTGTGATATCGGCATGGCGCATTGCAAGTGCCAGCACATTACGGGCAGAGATGATATCCGTTCCGTTTATATTGGTGATGGCCAATCGGATATTTGTGCTTCGCAAAAATGCTCAACCGTTTATGCCAAACGCGATTTGTTGAAGTATTTCCAATCCAACAATTTACTCCATCATCCATTTGATTCGTTTTTGGATATAATTGAAAGTGAGAAAGAAATTCTAGTAGTTCATCAAGTCTGTTATAATGGGTGAAAACTTACACATCCAAATGAAATGAGTGGGATCATTCATTCAAACGTGTAAGCGTAGTTTTATACCCCCTTGCATAAGGGGGTGGAGCCGTAGGCTCCGGGGGATTTTGCGTAG
>CAYVAZ010000157.1:0-11484 GCA_964449065.1 uncultured bacterium | reverse complement strand
GTATACTTTCATTAGCCGTTTTTATAAAGTTAAGATATAATGGATATGATGATTCTGTGCTTGTTTTGATATGGTTCTGTTATGCGTTCGAAGCAAATTATTGAGATGCTGAGATAAATGAAAACTATACCCTGGATTTGCCTTTGGTCTGCCTATTTTCTATTCTGTGCTGTGATATCTCTGCCTAAAGCAAGCGCGGGTGGACCCAACATCACAATTAGCGGTCTGCCCGTTTTGTGGGATACCAGCCAACCCATCGTCTACCACATTGATCCCGGTGACTTGGGAACGATATCCAACCAAGAAGCCAATCAACTCATTCATGAATCGTTTGCCGCGTGGGAAAACGCCGGATTTACCTCCATTCGGTTTGAATTCGGCGGATTGTTGGAAGAAGATGTTACCCGGCAAAACTTTCGCCAATACATCACCGGCTCTTCCGGCAAAAATGTGGTTATTTATGATGATGACGGTTCTATCATTGATTCGTTAGGCGGAGTCGGCGCCAAGGATTCAACCCTGGGGTTTGCAGCGGCTTCCACTTCGGGATTCGGGAGCACGGAATTTGCGTTTGCCTATATTATATTAAACGGTTACTTCATTGAAAACTTCAACCCCGACCGCGGTGCCGCCAAATCCACCATCCTGCATGAACTTGGCCACTTTATCGGTATTGATCACACCCAAATCCACCGTCATTTGGCGTATGATGGGGTCGCGGCGAACGATACCCTGGTTCCCATCATGTTTCCCACATCGGCCGATGATGATTCCAGCAGAACCTTTTTAACCAACGATGACAAAGCCATTGCCAATTTCTTATACCCGGACCGCTTCTTCAAAGCCCGCACCGGCAGCATCACCGGTGTAGTCAAACGCGGCAATAAAGAGCTGCCCGGCATCAATGTTATTGCCCGAAAAATTAATGAACCGAGTATGGCGGAACATTACTATTCAACCGTAACCGGCTACTTTGAAGAGCCCTTCGGCACTTTTGAAATCCATGGTTTGCCGCCGGGCGAATACCAAGTCTATATCGAGCCCATTGATACCTTTTTTACCGGCGCATCGGCTGTGAGCAAATATACCCTGAACGGCTTGGCCTTTTTAGATCCGCCACCGTCCGCGTTTTATTGGGATTTTGGTACCCCGCCCAGCCGCAGCACGGCTTCGGTCGTGACGGTACGCGAAAACAGCACCGCTTCCGGCCTGCTAATCCGCGCCCGGCAAGACACCTCTCCCAGTGAAGAACACGATACTCAAATCCTGGCCTTGAACACCATGGATATCGGCGCCGTGCCTCCCTTCGGCATATCCGAATTTCAATACCTCTTTGAACCTTCCAGCGACAAAGAAAGCATTGTCATAGCGGTTCAGTCCGATGATCCCAGGCGCTCTTTAGAATTACTGGTCTCGCCGGAAGACCTTGTGTCTCCAGATACACAAACCACAGCTATAAGCCGCCGGGGGCGTGCCGAAATTGTATTGGGAGAAGACGGGGATCTTCCGCTCATTAAACAACGTTATTTCATTGCAATCCTAAACCGTAGCGCGGACGATGTGAGTTTTCGCATTTTGGCCACGGACGACCTGAACTCCGATACTTTTGCACCGACTAATACCCCTACATCGACAGCTACGGCGACCTCAACACCAACTTCAACGCCTTCACCAAGCCCGACTAATAGACGAATTCCAACGCGTCCACCCACGGAAACGCCGGTTTTAAGACCCTCACCCATAATGCCGGAAACCCCAAGTTCGACCCCGGCGATAGAACAGCCAACCCAGCGGCGTTCCACGGCAACCCCCACGGTCACGTCCACACCGACACAACCCACACCGACAGCAACCCCAACCGCGCGGGAAGTGGCTCCGCACCTTGGTTTAGTCGCCATCGATGAAATCGGCGCCGTTTATCCGCGGGGAAAAGCCGTTGACAACTTTGATATCGGCCGCTCCTTCAACAGCGGGTTTATCCTGCGGGGGCGTTTTGACGGCATTCCAGACCTTACGACCATGCCGGAACTGCTTTTCATCAACGGCGAACCCTTTTCGATCGCGAAAGATATGGAATTTTCGGGTGAAGTTGATCCAAACGGTAATGGTTCGGAAGGGGTGTATTATTTAAATGCCGGGATTCTTTCCAATATTCCGCCGGTTACCGCCAAATTGGGCGCCACCGGAGGTGTAAACCGGGGCGGCATCGATACCGATAACGTTCCCGCCAATAACATTGATTTCGGCGGTTTTACCAGCGACCCCATCCCGCCCACCTTGTCCGAATTATCCTCCAACGCCGATGTAAGTTCCTTCAATCCGTTGGTGGATATCGAACCCGCCGGCAACAACGGCTTTTATGTCCTAGCTCAAAATGGCAGAATTCATGCCGAAGGCAGCGCCAACGAACGCATTGACCGGCGTTCGCGCCGGATTAATTTGTCTCCCGCTTCTATTGCTGTTGATATGGTCATCTACCGCGGCACGGAAATCAGCATGACCAACAGCCTGCGCAGCGATGATCTTATCGGCAGCGGAGCCTATGTCTTGCAGCAAAACGGCTTAATTCATTCCGTCGGTTCCGTCCCTCCGCTGAATGTTGGTGACGCGCCCATCCTCCTGAATGGGCAATCATTCACCTATCAAGATATGGAACTCATCCCCGATCCATCCGGGCAAGAATGGATCGGTTTGGGATTGCTGAACGGCAACGGCCTTATCCATTTCATTCCATTTGCAACCACGGTTGTCACACCGGAATTAAATGAATACATTCGTGATTTGAATCCCTTTGGATCATTGCGGCAGGTGTTTGACCGCAACATAGCCCGCGGGTTTGAAGTGGAAATATCCGATGATCCGGTATTTGGCCTTGACCGGTTTGGAAGAACAGTCTCTTCCGTCTCCAGACGGGTCGGCATCCTCATGTTTGATGTGTTTGGGGGAATGCACACCGGCGGAAACTCCACACGCTTTACTGCCGATTTTGATAACCCGGAGGGCGACCGCCGCTTTATTAATGGGGAATGGGCCTCGGTACAACCACTTCTTTTCGTCGGTATCGACGCGGTGCAGGATTTAGAAATTGCACCGCCGATCGACACCTCCATCCGCAATCCATCCAATTAAATCATGCGCGCATCGAAACGAATAATCTGTTTTCCCCACGTTGGGGGCAATGTCATTGATTTAAGCAATCAAACTTGAATACGCAATATCTTCTCCCCCAAGTTGGGGGAGACACAGAGGGGGTTGTGAAGAACGCAATTACCTAATTCATCACACAAATCGCCCGGAATTTTATTAAGAATGGCATTGACGTTGGGGGAACTTCACAAGCGCAGACGAACAGCCTTGCCCTTGCCACCCCGCCTGCGCTTGCCACACAGAATGCCAGTCGTGTTACATGGACACGGGTATTCGCTGGCGCATCATTTGGGTTTTAATCATTTGAGTTTTAATTGACACCTGTTACGTTTCATGTTACAATGCATTTACATGATTAAAACCTTCAAACATAAAGGGATAAAACGTTTGTTTGAATCAGGTGCCTCAAGTAGTGTTGATTCGCAACATGCAGACCGGATTAGAAAAATTCTTGCTCTTCTTGAAACAGCTGAAACTCTTGAGGATATGAATTTGTCAGGTCTTGGTCTTCACCCGCTTAAAGGGAACCGTAAAGGAACCTGGGCGGTTAAAGTCAGCGGAAACTGGCGTATTACATTTAAGATTCAACACGGTGATGCTTTTGATGTAAACTTTGAGGATTATCATTAGATAGTTAAACAGGTGGCAAAATGGCTATGTATAATCCGCCTCATCCAGGCGAAATTATAAGAGAAGTATGTGTAGAACCGCTTCATATCACTGTCACGGAAGCGGCTGGAGCACTTGGCGTTACGAGAAAGACATTTTCGTCGCTGGTAAATGGAAAATCGGGGATTAGCCCAGAAATGGCGTTGCGGTTGTCAAAAGTCTTTGGCAGGTCACCCGAAGGCTGGCTCAAACTTCAGCTTCAATACGATCTTTGGAAAACAAAACAATCTATTGATATTGGCAATTTGAAGCGTATTGAAGCCGCATAAGTCGATTTACTGGTAACCAGTCTTGAGCAAGACCCACAAATAAACCCAAACCACCGGGTGGGGTGCGCCGTGCCAACCCGCCAATTGCGACAGCGGGACGGGTTACATATTCTGTTTAATCTAAAATGATCACGGTGGGTCAGAAAGACGCGGCGTAGCCTATGTTTACTACGTCAAGGGCAGACGAACAGCCTTGCCCTTGCCACCCGCCATATAAAAAAAAACGTAAGTTAGATTATTATCTATGAATCATAACAGAAATACCTCATTCACATTTTTCCTATTGGCAGTGCTAATTCTTTTTAGCGCAACGTTTTACGCTATTTATATAAATAATATAGATGTGTATCCTTTTGTAATTTTCATTATTATTTTTTGTCTATTGCAATGCTTTTTTTACTCCCCCCGATATTATTTGACCGATATTACTATATTATTATCCTTTTACTTTTTATATACGTCCATAGCAAATACTCTTTTCTTGGCTATTACTCTTGTGTATATTATTTCTTTGTCCCTTATCATGACAAGATTGTTACAGCACAATAAAACAAGAATAATTGACTATATAAATCATTCTGTTATAGGGATCATTTTACTGCTATGCATCTTTGCGCTTTATTCATATCAGGATGGAAATATTATTCAATATTTCTATATAAGAATGTCTATTATGATTGGATTATTTATCTCTACTATTCTTTCCCTATCAGCCATTATTTATTTTAAACAAAATCATGTTCAAAACTAACTCATCTATGAATTGGTACATTTTCATGGCTCGATTACATGCAATCATATTATTCATTGTACTCACTTTATATATAATCATTCAATTTTCCTCGCCATATGTAATCGGCACAGACCCTTACTACCATGCACAACTATCTTTAGTGGGCTTTGATATGCTATCCAAGGAATTCCCCTGAACGCAGCAAAGCCTCTTTACGGAAAACTTTGCGGACAAAGAGTTTCTGTTTCATGTTCTGTTGTTCCCGTTTGTATGGACGGGTGGCAAAGGCAAGCGAAGTCTGCCTTTGATGAAGAGAGAGAACGACTTGCCGCCCCCGGGTTGTTCGAGTAGACCGCTGGTTGGATTTTTGGGAAGATGGCTGGATGTGAGCGGGCGATTCACCTGAACAGCAAGGGCAGACGAACAGCCTTGCCCTTGCCACCCCGCCAAAAGTAGAAACGAAAATCAAAATTCGGAGCGTGAACTAACTTATCCGCGAATGTTTAAGCGTGGCCGCTGCTGCGGCTGGGGGGTGGAATTGGAAGAAGAAGAAGACGCCATGGGTGACGCGGGATATCTTGCGGTGGGTTGTTGTTTCGCCAGAGCGGGTTTCGCCTGAGCAGGCGCATTGGCTTTCGGTAAATTTGGCAGCCCGGCCGGTTTGGGCATTTCTATCGTGCCGCTTTCTCCGTTTTCATACATTTCAACGGCTTGCCGCCACGCATTGCGAAGATTCTCTACAATCGGGGCAACCTCATCTACAAAAGAAGGATCTTGCTTGATATTTGCCTGCACGAGATGATGGTAGATAAAGTCATAAATACGGAACAATTCGGTGGCCAGTTCGCCCCCTTTTTCCATATCGAGAGCAACCATCAGTTCCGTAAAGATTTTTTGGACTTTGGTGAGGTGTTCGTGAGAGGCTTCGATGTCTTTATCGAGAAGCGCTTTTTTGGCGAGCCCCAATTTATTCACGGCACCGTCGAACAGCATCACAAGCAATTGCGGCTGGCTGGCGGTGTCTATCCGGGTTTTCAGATACTTAATATGCGGATCATTCAGATTCGCCACAAATCATCTCCAAACGTCTGCCCGTTTTACATAAAATATCGTCTTGAATTTTCGGGCAAATCTCTAAAAACTTTATATATTTATACCAGATAGTAATGCCGAATGCCATCACGATCAATCCGAAATTTTATCCGTTTTGCGGTGCCAAACGTTGGGCGATAAAATCGCCCACTTGCTGTGATTGAGCCAAACTCACTTCGACCGCGGTAAAGCGCCGGCGTAATGTCCGTTCCAATGTGGCGGAGCGTTGTTCAAACCGTTCGATTTGTTCGGTAAATTGCTCAATCCGGTCGGTGATGGCTTGTGTGGACGCATCCAGCAAACCGGTGCCGAAATCCGTAAAGGTTTTGAGAGTGGAGTTAAATTTATCGACAAACCCGATTTTGTTTGCCTGCAATAAATTTTCAACTTGATCCGGATTGGAGTTCAGCAGGGAGGAGAGTTTGCTCGAATCGAAATCCAAGCCGCCGGCCGCGTTTAACGAGAGCCCGATTTCACTCACGGTGCTGAATCCGCCATCGCCGATCGCGCCCCCGGAAATTTGATCGCTGGAGATTTGGCGCAACAGGCCTAAGTCATCCGCGGTGGAGCCGCCGTTTACCTCTTCCACGATAAATTTACCGGCCCCATCGGATTCATCCAGCAAGTTGATGCCTCTTCCGGAACTGCTGATAACCGCTTTGACTTGAATATCCTGGTTGGTATTGATGGCATCCAGTACATCTTGAACGGTTTCCGCGCCTAATAAATCAATTTCGCTGCTATTGCCGGCACGGTCGGTGATTTTGATTTTTCCCAAACTGACACCGTCGCCGTTGTTGAGTTCCGACAAGCTTTTATTCGGCAGATCGGACACCGCATTGGCCAGCACACCGGACAGGGCGTTTTCTAATTGCCGTACGGTAGAGTCGCCGAAGAGCACACCCTTATCGCCGGTTTGTTGATCGAAAAAGGTTTTGTCTTCCAGCAAGGTGTTTAAATCGTTAAACGCGGTTACAAAGCTGTTAACCGCTTCATCAACATTGGATGTATCTTGGTTTATATTGATAGTGGCTAACGACGAGCTTTCATTGACCAATGCAAACGAAACCCCTTCGACCACATCATCGATCAAGTTTTTATCCCGGTTTACTTTCACGCCGTTAAACGTGATTTGCGCGTTTTCACCGCGTTGATCGAGGTTGGTGAATTGGTTGTCCACAATTCCCAATGTATTCAATATATTGTTGGGATCATTGGTGAATTGAGGCCGTCCTGTCGCGCTGCTGATTTCGAGCCGGGAGACGCCGTCTACCGTAATCACTTGCGCGGCAATATCCGAACCCGGCGATGCCGCGGCTTCCGCGTTAATGTTATCCGCAATGTCTTGCAAAGAATCCGTACTTAAATCGATGTTGACGGTAATCGTGTCGGAAGAATCGGCATCGGTGAATTCGACTGTAGAACTTCCCGGACTCGTAATATTGAGCAGTTCGCTGATGGGTTTGCTGGTGGAATTGAATTCTTCACTTTGAATGCCGCTTAATACTCCCAATGTGCCGGATAGAAAGTTATCCGGGTCGGAAAACTGGGTAGGGATGCCGGTATCGCTCGACAATAACAGGCGCTCGTCTCCCCCGCTGTCAATGATGACGGAGGCGGAAATCAACGAGTTTTGTGCTGCCGCCTGTGTGTTGATTTCACTCGCGATATCATTGAGAGTGGCTGTGGGATTGTTTGATAAGGTAACATCCAGCGTGGTTTGCCCGCTGGCATCGGTAATGCTGAACGACTCCCCGTTTGTCCCGATTATCGCGCTGGGGGTAAACCCGGCACTGACCGGGCCATCGACAGATGAGTTCACGGTAAAGTCAAACGTATTTTGTGTTGAATTCGTTAATCCCAAATTGTTTAATATCAAATCGCTGCCGACTTCGCGCAATTCCAGCTGGTTGGCGCCTGTATCACTGGCAGAAATAACCAACTTATTTTGGTTGGTACCGGTTTGCACAACCGTGGCGTTGGCCCCTGCATTGCTGGCATTGATTTTAGTCGCGACAGTTGTCAGCGTATCGCCGGATTCTATGGATACGGTTTTTCCATTGAGAATAAATTCGCCCGCGAGGCCTAAATCGCTGCCGGAGTCGACAAAAAATTTCGAAGAGATTTGTTCGGAAGTGGCTAAATTGTTAACGCCCACCGTGAAGGACCCGAGAGCGGCGGAATTGCTAGCGGAAGCGGTCACGATACTTTCATCCGAGCTGGTGGCGTCTTTGCTGCTGAATAAGCTGGCGGTGCCCAACGATTGGGCGGCAATATCCAGGCTTAGAGCGGCGGCGTTGATTTCTTGAAAGGCCGAAAACTTCTCGGTTTCTTCTTCGATGCGCCGTTCAAAATCATCGATCGGTCCACGGACTTGAATATCCAGCATCGCATTGATGATTGCTGTGGTATCGAATCCGGATATCAACCCTTCAATCGCAAAATTCGACATACTGTTATGACCTCCAGGCTAGGCGCCGGTACCGAAATCCGTTTCGGGAATTAGATGTTCCTAATCCATTATCGGCATTCTAAAATAATTATTGAGAATTATTTTTGTGATTGAATCGCCATGATTGTTTACAAAAAACGCATGTTTCAACGAGGAACGGTTTTGCAAAAAGTTCCTCAAACATATTCTCATAGTGCAAAAAGTTCCGGCTGAATATACATAACTATAAATTAAACAGCAGGTTATGAATTTAGATAACCTTGATGTTCTATATCAGTGCAATCTTGATGCCATTTTTAATTTAGAGCGATTCGGGTTTGAGTAGATAGTAAGAGATAGTCTTGATCCCCTTATCCTAATGCCATTGATATAAGCGATCAAACATAAAAACGCAATATATTCTCCCCAAGTTTGGGGAAGAGAATATTGCGTTTTTAGATTTAACTTCTTAAGTCAATAATATAAAGTCATTGACATGGGTCACGCCTTCCCCTTGTGCAACCCTTGATTCTTTTGCTTCTTAAGAGAATCACGCTGGCTACTGCACAATCTGGGTCATATCCAATCTGGACCCGTGGTTTTCGGACCGCCTTTCCGTTCTTGGAACCAGCGCGGGATATATATGCCGCCGGCCCGCAGGATATCGCCTTTGCTGGTTATGCCGTTGGATGCATCAAAAAATTCAAAATCCGCGTTGTGGCTGGGATAGGTTGTGGAATTGAAGTCGTCAAACCCATCCGGCCCTAAACTTTCCACCACATACATGTTCAAATTTTTGCCGCTGCGGGCAACCGTATCAAATTCATAAACCAAGTCAAAGTCGTTTTCTCTTGTGAGTTCATATTTGTCTAAAAATGGGTCTTTTAAAATGGAATTCACATAGGCGACCGGGGTTGTTAATAAGCGGAACCCCCAATTCGCGTTTGCACTGTGTGATTCAATCGGGTATGAATTATGATCGATCATATACGCTTCCATTGCGGTTGTGATGGCTTTGTGGTCGGCTTCCACCCGCGCGATTCTGGCCTTGATTTGCGCGTTCAAAAAATTGGGGACCGCAATCGCCGCCAAAATCCCGATAATCGCTACAACAATGAGTAACTCAATGAGCGTAAACGCCTTTTGGTTCATCGTCACATCCTTTATGATACTGAGTGTAATAGACATTACAATATTTACCTCATTTTGGTTAGGATTGTTTGAGCGTTCCGTTTGGATTGTTTTAATGCTTTGGTGCGGACTCAACAAAAATGAAACACCGATTTTTTTAGTTTGGAGGACAAGATGATCCGTTTTTACACGATGCGTATTTTTATCCGTATACTTGGTTTCCTTTGTTTTTGCATTTCAGCCACGGCTTTCAGCAAAGAGATTTTAATTGTGGCGGATGAGTGGCCGCAAATGAACGTGTTAGCTGAATATATTGAACAAAACGGGGATTATAGCGTACACAAAACCGAACAGGATCAGATGCCGCAACCGCTTGCTGATTTTGAAGGCGTCATCCAATTCGTGCACGGTATGCTGTACGATGAACCGGCGCGAAAGCTGATGGATTACACCCTCAACGGCGGAAAACTTCTTGTGCTTCATCACGGGGTGTCATCCAAAAAGAAGCAAACCAAAGGATGGTATGATTTTCTCGGCATGGAACTGGACCGGGCGGAAGACTCGGAAACACGGTATGTTTGGATTAACAATATTGATTTTGACCTGGTCAATTTAAATCCGGAACACTACATCACATCACACAAGGTCACCTTTCCGCATACAACGGAATACCGCCCATCCGATGCCCCCAGCGTGATGAAGAAATACCCCAGCATCCGCTATAGCAATACCGAAATCTTTTTGAACCATCAGTTCACCGACGGGCGCGAAAAGACCGTTTTGCTTGGATTTAAATATGAGGATCCCAAAACGGGAGCGGTATGGATGCAGGACCGGTCGGGATGGTACAAACCCAAAGGCAAAGGGATGTTATTTTATCTACAGCCCGGCCAGATTGTGGAAGATTTCAATCAACCATATTGCCAAATGATTCTCAATTGCTTTGAATGGCGAGGGAATTAACTGTATCGTAACTTGTTAAAAACCCTGTGAATAACTTGTTGAAACCGTAAAAAACTTCTTGACACTGAACAAATGTTCGTTATGATGTGTTCAATGAACACTCGTGTAATTTTAAGGTGAATCAATGAAAAAAATATCGAAACGCCAAAAAGAAATATTGGATTACTTTGATGAGTATTCCCAAAAAAACGGGTATCCGCCTACATTGCGTGAGATCGGAAAGAAGTTTCAAATCACCTCGACCAACGGGTCCCGCTATCATCTGCAACGGCTGAAAGAGTTGGGGTATATTGAAATTGAGCCCTACCGCTCAAGAGGGATTAAGCGCACCAACCGCGATGTTCCCGGTGCCATGCCGCTCAACCGCAATTCATATCAATATAAAATGCCGATTTTGGGCAGCGTTCCGGCGGGGCCGTTGAGTTTGGCGGCTCCCGAAATGCAGGAAGACACCGTCGGGGTCGATCCGAGCTATTTCGGCAGTTATGACGACTCACCCGATTTATTCGGCCTCAAAGTATCCGGCAACAGCATGAGCCAGGCGGGCATTCATGACGGCGATATTGTTATTGTTAAACCGCAGGATAATGCCATGGACGGCCAGATTGTCGTGGCGCGGGTTGAGGATGAAGCCACCGTCAAACGCTTTCGCCGTGCCAACAATGAAATTTTTCTCATGCCGGAAAACCCGGCGTACGAGCCCATCCGCGTCCCCAACTTGGGTGGTGAAGAATATGGCCAAAGCGTGGGGATACTCGGTGTGGTGGTTGGATTGATCCGGTCGATGTGAAAATGAACAAAATACGAATCTATGCTGATAGTTCTGTTTATGGTGGAGTATTTGACGAAGAATTTTCTTATGCGGGTAAGAGTTTCTTTGACCAAGTTAAGAATGGATATTATCAACTCATAACCTCAGACTTGATTTATGAAGAATTAAAAGAGGCACCCATCAACGTCTTATCTTTATACATAGATTCACTTTCTTTTTCTGATAGATTTTCTCATTCCTCCCCCAATGCAATGGGGGAGGCTAGGTGGGGGTTAAA
>CAYVAZ010000156.1:0-11623 GCA_964449065.1 uncultured bacterium | reverse complement strand
AGATGAATGCGTCATCAGCCATTTGTTGGGATTGGGTGTTTCCCAAAGGACCTCTCCGGTGTCCAAATCCAAGCAGATCATCAGCGACGTACCGCCCGGAGCCAAGATTAGTTTACCGTCATCCACCAACGGATTTTGTCCGGTATACCAGGGCGGCACTTCCGTATTGTAGGCATACACCAAATCCAGGCTCCACTTTTTCTCGCCGCTTTTTGAATCAAGGCAGGTCACATGGCATTTAGGACCGATGGAGACAATGTGGGTATCGGTCACATAGGGAACCGTACGGCTCATGCCGTGATTGCGTTTGATATTCACCGGATAGGCATAGCGCCAGATTTCCTGCCCGTCATCAAACGACAGGCAGCGCAAGGCATCTTTTTTGTTTTCGCGGTCGTAATCCATCACATAAACACGGCCGTCATGGATAGCGGCTCCGGCAAAGCCCTCGCCCACTTCAATTGACCAGTGCCCGGTAAAACCGCTTTCCGGGGGAACAGGCGTAATTCCAGCCTGGCAAATGTTGTCAAGATTTTCTCCGCGGAAACAAGGCCAGCTGCCGTCTAAATCCGAAGGGGTACCGTTGCCCCGAATCAGTACACCTTCCGGGCCGGTGCGTGAACCGGATACGCTGGAAGCGACATCGGCTTTATCCATGCCCGGCACACGTTTTTCCAGCGATACCGACAGGCCGGTATTGAGCCAGATCCACAACATTAATACCGCCAGCGCCGAAAGGATGCCGTTTACCGCATAGGTAAGTTGTGTCGATTTTTGCCGTTGATTTGGCACCGCGTCTCTCCTTCTCAAACCAAGACTGTAACCTCAAATCATTGTAACACAAGATATATTTATTTTAAGATATGTATATCATTATTGTCATGTATTTTCGCCTATTCAACCCGGCAGACCGTTTTCACACCTTGATCTTTATTTCCGTGTGAAATCATGTATATTTATAGATATACTAATCTTTATATATATTAAAATCAATTGTTAAACTTCCTTTGGATTTGTGATATAGTTGAGTGAATAAACTTACGAAGTCATAATCACACGAATTTGGGGAGATGATATTATGTGCCAATATGCCGTTGACCGCCGCGGATTTATCCGCCAATCCACCATCATGGGAACGGCCGCGTTAACCGCCGCCATGAGTTTGGAAGAACAAACCCTGCTGGCCGCGCAGCAAAATCCGCCCAAGCAGCCCGCCGGAGAGATTAATGGTTTATCCGCCGGGAAAATCGGAGACGTCACTATCAGCCGTTTGATTTGCGGGGGCAACTTGGTTGGAGGATACGCTCACAGCCGCGACCTCGCGTATGTATCCGACCTGTTAAAGAATTACTTCACCGATGAGAAAATCTTTGAGACCTTTGACATCTGCGAACAAAGCGGCATCAACACCGTCATCCTTTACGCCGGGGGCACCCGCCACGCCAACTCGTTCGATATCCTCAACCGCTATTGGGATGAATGGGGCGGCAAGATTCAGTTCTTAGCGCAAATTAAACCGACCGAAAAAGACCTCTTCAGCAACGCGCAAAAAGCCATCGATAACGGGGCCGTCGGCTGCTTTATTCTCGGCAATGTTGCGGATGAATGGGTACGCAGCGGCAAAGTCGATTTGGTCGGCAAAGTCATTGACTACATCAAAGAACAAGGAGTCATCGCCGGAGTAGCCGGACACAACATCAACGTGCCGATCCAATGTGAAAAAGCAGGTATCAACACCGATTTCTATATGAAAACGCTCCATAGCAATAACTATTGGTCAAAGAAACGGCCGGAACAAACCAAAGATGTCATCGACAATTATGCCACCGATAACTACTGGGATAAAACTCCGGAACAAACCATCGCCGTGATGGAAACCCTGCAAAAACCGTGGATCGGCTATAAAGTGCTGGCCGCGGGCGGCGTGCATCCAACCGAAGGCTTTGAATACGGTTTCAAAAACGGTGCCGACTTCATCTGCGCGGGTATGTACGATTTTCAAGTGCGGGAAAATGTACTGATCGCCAAGAGAATCTTAAACGGCGATCTAGACCGCAAACGCCCTTGGATGGCGTAAGCAATACTCCGAATTCATTTTTGGCAAAGGAGGCCGCAGTATCATGACAAAACCAAACGTAAACCGCAGAAGTTTCATCAAAAAAGCATCTTTAACTACAGCCGCATCTGCTGCTGCCTTCCAGTTTGAAGAAAAGAATCTACTGGCCTATGCGGATAATGCCGAAGCAATTCCTGCCCCGGCAAACAGCGGTGATGCCGAGTTTCCGCAAGGGCAAATCGGCGATCTCATAATCAGCCGCTTAATCTGCGGCGGCAACCTCATCAGCGGCTTCGCCCACAGCCGCGACCTCATCTATGTCTCACCGCTTCTCAAACAATACTTCACCGATGACAAAGTCTGCGAAACGCTGGCGCTGTGCGAGGAGATGGGCCTCAACACCGCCATCCTACGCGTTGATCAACACACGTTGCGCATCATCACCCGCTATTGGGATGAATGGGGCGGCAAAATCCAATGGATCGCGCAGGCAAAGCTGCCATCCAACAACTTCAAACACGATATCGACATTGCCGTCGAAAACGGGGCCAAAGCGGTCTACGTGCACGGCGGAGTCGGTGACAGTTGCGTGGAAAACAACAATATGGAGTTGATCGTCAAAGCGGTCGATTACATTAACTCGCTGGGTGTCGTCAGCGGGGCGGCCGGGCACAAGATCGAAACCGTCCAAGCGTATAAAAAAGCCGGTTTGGATGTCGATTTCTACATGAAAACCATCAACTCAAAGAACTATTGGTCCGCGGGACCAATGCCAAGATACGACAGCGTCTGGGCGGAAACGCCGGAACAAACCGTTGAGTTTATGGAATCACTGGATAAGCCCTGGATCGGTTATAAAGTGCTGGGTGCCGGGGCCATCCATCCGCAAGCAGGATTCCGTTATGCATACGAGGCCGGCGCGGATTTCATCTGCGCGGGCATGTTTGACTTTCAAGTTACCGAAGACGTCATCATCGCCAAGAACATCTTAAACGGAGAATTGGAACGCACCCGTCCGTGGTGCGCGTAGTTCATTATTGGGGGAGCCGTAAATCCAATGGAGCCAAAACAAAACAAACCATTGCAGCGCCGTAACTTTATCCAATCCACTTCTGCCATCGCGGGAACAATGGTACTCGCATCCAACGTCAGAGCACAATCCGATACACTCAACGTCGGCATTATCGGCACCGGCACGCAAGGCCAAAAGCTCATCAACGCATGCACCAAACTGCCGGATGTCAAAATTACCGCCGTCTGCGATGTGTGGGAAACCTACAACCTCAACCGCGCATCCAAAATCTTGACCGGGTTCAAGCAAGAGCACAACACCTACACCCGCTATCAAGATCTGCTGGAAAATGAAAGCGATATCGATGCCGTCTTCATCGCCACGCCGGATGCGTTTCATCAAGAGCAAACCATCGCGGCCCTGCAAGCGGGCAAGCACGTCTATTGCGAAAGCATGATGTCAAACACCATCGATGGCGCCCGCGGCATGGTGAAAGCGGCCAAAGAAAGCGGCAAACTCCTGCAAGTCGGCTACCAACGCCGCAGCAATCCCTATTACATCTACGGCAAAAAACACATCCTCAACGAAACCCGCATGCTGGGAAGATTGGTCGCCCTTAACGCGCAATGGAACCGCCCGGTACAGCCCGACCGCGGTTATCCCCGTCGCTACCCGGTCGCCAATGAAACACTCAATGAACTGGGTTTTACCTCGATGGAGCAGTTCCGCAACTGGATGTGGTATCAAAAATACAGCGGCGGCCCCTTGGCGGAACTCGGTTCGCATCAGATCGATGTATTCAACTGGTTTTTGGAATCCTACCCGCAAACCATCACCGCCAGCGGCGGCACGGATTATTACGATCCCGAAACGCACGAAAACCACGACACGGTCATGGCGTTGTATGAATACACCTTCAGAGGTCACGCAGTGCGCGCGCAATATCAAACCATCAACGCCAACAGCAACTTCGGTTACTTCGAAAGTTTTTTGGGCGATGAAGGCACTCTGTACACGTCCGAATCCCCCGGGCGCAACAAGGTCTATCATGAACCCAACGCGCCGGATTGGCAGAAGTGGGAAAACATCGGCATCATCAAAAACGCCAAGAAAGAAGACAAACCCAAACCGAAAGAAGACCCCGGCGTGGTGGGCGATGTGCAGGAAACCGTAATTCCACCCGAGTATGATTTGCCGGTTGAACTCGGCGGTTCCGTACTCTCGCATCATGTTCAAAACTTTTTGGATGCCATCAAAGGCGAAGAAGCATTGAACTGCCCGGCAGAGATTGGATTCGCGGCGACCGTCTGTACCTTGAAAACACTGGAAGCCATTCGAAATCAGCAAAAGATCAAGTTATCCGCGGCCGATTTTCAAGTATAAATTTATCTGATATTGTTGTAACGCACTGATGAAAACACGTTGGTTCTTTTTCTCGCTCCCTATGCTGATGCCCTGTTTGATGGCAGGACACGCGCAGGATTTAAAACCGAAACTCGGCGATATCGGCGACGGCAGCCGCTCCAACTTCGTGCATGTGATTCCTTTGTTGGATGAAGAAGGCATCCAACTCACACCGGAAGACGATCCACAACTTCCCTTCTCGACCAAACAAACCTGCGCGCAAACGTGCCACAATTATGAGTTGGTTACATCCGGCTGGCACTTTAACTATATGAATGTAGACGTGAATCCCGGACGCAACGGCCACCCCTGGATTTACGCCGATCCCGCAACCGGAACGCAAATCCCCCTTTCCTACCGCGATTTGGATGGCGCCTATCATCCCTCCGAAATCGGGATGAGCGATTGGGAATTCATCCAGCATTTCGGCAGACACCTGCCCGGCGGCGGGGTGGGTGAATTGCAGGGAGAGTTGAAAGCCGAACGCGTCATGCGCGCGATGGTATCCGGCCCGCTGGAAGCCAACTGCCTGGCCTGCCATGACGCGGAAACCTCGCACGATCCATCCAAATACGCCGAACAAATCGCCAAAGAAAATTTCCGTTGGGCGGCCACGGCCGCATCCGGGTTGGCAGATGTCGAAGGTTCAGCCAAAGACATGCCCGATACGTACGATTACATCATGCCCGAAGACATGCCCGACAGCAAAGCGGTACCGCCAACCGTGCATTACGAGAGCAAACGCTTTAACCACAAAAACGATGTGTTTATTGATGTCAAACGCAAGGTACCCAACGAGCGCTGCTATTTCTGCCACTCGATGATTAACGTCCATGGTGATGTGGAAGAAAAATGGCAAGCCGAAGAAGACGTGCACATCGCGGCAGGAATGAACTGTGTCGACTGCCACCGCAACGGTATCCATCACGATATCGTTCGCGGCTATGAAGGCGAAGAAGAACACAGCAGCAATCCCATGGCAGGGGCGTTATCCTGCGAAGGCTGCCATTTGGGCGAAGAACATGCCGTTCCTACCGCGGGCAAATTCGCCGCCCCGGTTCCCGCGCATAAAGGCATTCCTCCCATCCATTTTGAGAAAATGACCTGCACGGCTTGCCATTCCGGCCCGTGGATTGGAAAAGAAACGCAACAGGTTAAAACCGCAATGGCCCATGCTTTGGGAGTCCAAGGCGTCAACAAATCACCGGATGTACTGCCGCATATCATTACCCCGGTCTTTGCGCGAAATGAGAACGGGAAGATAGCGCCGCATTACGCGCTTTGGCCTTCATTTTGGGGACGCATGAACGGTGATCAGGTCAAGATATTCTCATTGGAAACCATCAGCCGTTTGGTTCAACGCGAATCAGATCCTACGACTCCCGGCAATTGGGGGATATCCAATTTGGATCAAATCGCATCTGTTTTGCAAGAACTTAAAAAGTCTAATGAGGGAAATCCGGTTTATATCAGCGGAGGATTAATCTTCAAATTGAATCATGCCGGCAAGATCATTGGCACCGTTCAACCCCACCCCTCTGCGGATCCATACCGCTGGGCAATGGGCCATAACGTCCGCCCCGCCGCGCAGTCGTTAGGCATTAACGGCTGCCGGGATTGCCATGACTACAACGCAAATTTTTTCGCCGGACATGTCAGAATCGATACCCCTGTTTTTATGGACAGTACCCGTCGTGATCAACTGCCATTGAAAGATCAAATGATGGATTTTCAATCTCTCGATGACATCCAAATGACAGCCTTTAACGCCTCGTTTGTGTGGCGGCCCTATTATAAATTCGCGCTGATTGTCTGTGCTTCCGTGCTGGGGATCATTCTGCTGGCAGGAATAGTCCGCATATTTCAATGTATGATGTTTGATTTGCCCCAAAAGAAAAGTGAGTGATGAATCAACACCATTGCATACCCTCTTGGATTTGGACGCTGGTATTATGGCTGCCGCTGCTTGTTTTGGTTCTAACCGGTTTTGGCGCGCTGTGTACAGAAGCCATCGCGTTTTCCGGTTTCACCTTAATCATGCATGTCAGCTGCGGATTGGTTTTTAGCATTGCGTTTACCATTTGGATACTGAAATCCGTTCAATCCATCCCCCCCCGGTTCATGGCAATTTTCTTTTGGGCTAGTATCGCGTTAATGCTGCCGGTAATCCTATCCATCGTCTTGTTGATGGTTCGGCTTTTTGATACGGAGCAAATGTATATCCTGATGTGGGTTCACATGATTAGTTCTCTGCTATTCTTACTCGCGTTTATCCCCGTTATGCTTTACGCGCAGCGGGGAGACCACTAAGTGAAATCCAATACAAATCATCCTATCGATTATCTATCCGAACGCAGCATCCACCGCTTTTCGCAGCGGGCGATGGCGACCGTGTTTGAAATGTTCATCGATCACGACGACCGCAATTACTCCCAACAAGCAGCCTACGCCGCCTTCGAAGAACTGCACCGCTTGGAGCAGGAACTCAGCCGCTACATCGAAAGCAGCGATGTATCCCAAATCAACCGCTCTCCCGCCGATCAACCCGTATCCGTGAGTTTGGATACATTGCAATGCCTTACGTTTGCGGAAAAAATGTATCATCTAACAACCGGAGCCTTCGATGTCACATCCGGCCGCATTATTGACCGTTGGAAAACCGGGCAAAAACCACAAAACCAAACCAAAAGTAACCGCACATTCGGGTTGCATATCGATCAAGAATCTGTCACGGTAAGCCGCTTGCGGAAGGATGTGTTAGTCGACCTGGGCGGTATCGGTAAGGGCTATGCCATAGACTGTATGCGTAAAACTCTATTGGAATGGGATATCGAACGAGCCATGCTGCACAGCGGTTGGAGCACGGTGTTGGCGTTGGCCCCTCCACATGATGAAGAAGGTTGGAAACTCGGCATTCGCCATCCGGAAACACGGGAGCGGTTGCGGACCGTTTTGTTGTCTCACCAAACCATCAGCGGGTCGGGATTGCAAAAGGGGCAGCATATCATCGATCCAAAAACGGGAGCACCGGTCAATCACATCCTTGCGGCATGGGTGATTGCGAACGACACCGTTTCAGCCGATGCGCTCTCAACCACTTGCATGATTTTGCCGCGAGATGAGACCAAATCTGTTATTCAACCATACGCGTTGAATCCATCTATATTTTGGGATGAGAATATCGTCTATGCGGAAACCAATACCTCAATGGAGAGCCTGTTCATGAATTAATTTACTGATGTGACGCAAATGTTGGTTGTCTACTGTTTATCTATGAATTTTGTTAAAGAGCAACTCCCTGCCTCAGACATATTTTCTATCGTCTTCTCCCTTTTGGATTGGATAAGGATAAGGGCGATAGTTACAACAAAAGATTAAAATAACGAGCCTATCATAACGTATGTGTACATGAGATATTAATTCGCGTACATGGACGGTTTTAAGTGATTTATTTAAGTGATTTACAAATACGTGTGTGATCCATCACAATACGGCATTTCTTTGGATTGGCCGCAGCCGCACCACGCCACTTGGCGGTCTTTCTCTATCTCAACAATGATCGGCTTGCAATCGGTGACCTTATGCGACCCGTCGCAATACGGCCGGTTATCGCTTAATCCGCAGGTGCAATAGGCTTTTTTGCCCGCCGCTTCTTTGCAGACATACGGTTTATTTTGAAATTCTGGATTCTTCATAGTTTACCCTTTCAGTCATGTTTGTTAAAAGAATAGCCAACCACTCTTGCTCCGCAAGGGAACACTTTAAGGAATAGAGATCATATTCCCATTCGATTCCAATGCCAGGATCTTACTTTCTGAATCCAGTGTGATCGCAACACCGCGAAACCGGGCTTTTTCATTGGGATGATAGGTTTCCCGAAACGGGTTTGCTGTTACGGGAAACAATTCCCCCATACGATTGTAGATATAGATGGCTTCATTCACGTCATCCAGTTCCATATCAACCGCCACGTTTTGATTCAGCCAATACGGCAATAACGATTCATCCACCATGGGCGGCTTATGCGGCAAACTGCTTTCCCCCTCTGCATGAGACGAATGTATCCCGCCATACACATCCAACACATACAATCCCTTACCGTCGGGATCAACCTCGAAATCAGCCGCCAATCGTTTGCCAAAGTTAAATGCTTGTTCCCGCGGAATCGTTTGCGGAACATCTCCAACAAAATGCAGCCAACCGAAATCGGTCATAACAATACAGGCATTCGGGGAAAGCCATTCCATATCAAGAGCGAAATGCGGCTTTGGAATCCGCAAATGCAAAGTAGACCAATAGGGCTGCTCCTTCTCAAACAATATAAGTCCATCTTCCAACAACACCGTAAAACCATGCTGCGTTACTTCCAAATCCACCGCATTGGTTACATCCATATCAGGCTTCCATACCGGTTGAAGCCATTCCTCTTCATACACAAACACACGCCCGAAAAGATCCATCACAAACGCCTGATTGGTCCGCGCATCCCACTCGGCATCTACAACAAAAGATTGTGGTGAATCAAACATATCCGTATGCTGCTGCATATCCCACAAAAATTCTTCATTCCACAATGTTTGCAGCGTCTGGATTTGGAAATCCGTCTCCGCCCGTTCCGGCGGCAGCCATGCCAAACAACGCGAAGCCTCTTTCAACCGTCTGGCTTGATAGGCCATGCGGTACTGCATAAAAAAATCCCAGTTCCAATACTCTGAGATCTCTCCTTTATTCTGCAAACGTTCTTTCACCAGCATATAATAACGGGCGGCGTCATACGGCTTCCGGTTGGCTTCCGCGTACAGCGCCGGCTGGCTGGCTTTGTCATAATAAAATGGAGTCCACTCCCGCTCCAACTTCCCGGCGGTATACCACAATGCCCAGGTGTAAGCATTGCCGCTCCAAGCCACGATACACAACAAGAATAGGGGAAGAAGCAACAACAAATGCGAACGGGCATCTTGCAATGACGGAAACCGGGGAGCATGAAGCACTGCCAACGAAACCACCGGCAGCACCGATAGGGTTGGAACCAGAAAATGCTTGACCGCTTGATAATACGGATTGGCATCCCGGTGAATCATCCGTCCCCATACAATCAATACAATAAAAAGAACAAGATTGGCGATCAATAGGGTAGAACACAGCCGGTTATGAGGCTTGGATTCTTTGTGCCTTACCGGATAATCCAATACAAGGACCAAAATCAATAACATCGGTAAAGCAATGAGCGCCTTGCCATACGTTTCATAATATCCCCGCACCAGCCCCAGCCATAAGATTCCATAAATCAACGATAAAAATCCCGCGTAAAAGACCGGTTGAAACGGAGGGGGAATAGCCATCCGGTCATCATTGACATACCGCAATAGCAAGTACACAAATGCGGCCCCCACCAGCACATCTTCAGTAAACGTGGTTTGAAACGCGGGCAAAACCATCACAGCGCATGGCAGAAATAATCCTGTCCAATAGATAGCATAAACCATCATAAGAGTATTCACATTTCGTTCATCATTGTATCAATGACATTATGATAGCATTTCAATTCTTGTCAGGCATAAGAGACTGTTGCTATGGAGATGGTAAAAAATACAGTTAACTCCAAATAGAAACCGTATACAATGATGATATCTCTACAAATTATGGAGAATCATCATGCGCGTCGATCTTATACTTTTATCGCTATTCGGTTTGCTTCAATTCGAAAATGTTGATCCCAAAAACGTGACCGCCCCCTTTATCACCAGCAGATTGGAACAACTGGACGGCTCGCAAATCCAAGTCCGTTACCGCGCGGTGCACTGGGACCCCATCGTCACCACCGCCGTATTTGAAAACCAAGAATCCCGCGATTATTATAACCACTTTGTCCTCAATAATGTCGCGACCCTACGCAACAATGTGCAGGTTGCCATCGGTACCAACCGCTTAAATCCAGGTGTATATCAAATCGGCATAGAGGCACAAAGTATAGACCAATCCGCGCAGGGCAATCGCCGGGCGGATTTTTTGATCTCCGATGAAAACAACGTGTTGATGCGCGTCCCGGTTGTGATCATGGAAGAACATGGCATCGTACAAAACGTATCCATTGTATTTACTCCCGGCGTCACAGACCGCGACTTTGTGTTGAACGCTCTGTACGGTAACCTTTCCCTCACCATGAAAATGCGCTTCTCCGGCGTTCCCGCGCGTTCGGTGGATTTGGCCAATCAACCGGCACGCCAAAGGATACAGCCAAACACGTCCAATCAGCAAAATCCTTCAATACCCGCTAGTCCTTTGAACAATCCTGCAGCGAATGCAGGTTCAACCTCCTCAAAAACACCCGAAACAAACACACTTCCTCCATCCGTACGGGCAGCTCAGCAAAGGGCGGGATTCTCACCTCTTTCTCCGCAGGAGTATCTGAATACAGTAGCCGATTCCCAAACCTTGGGCGGTTTGGCAAATACACGGCAAGATGGCAGCGAAACCATAGCGCCCGCAACCGCGTCACAAATTCAAGAAGCAACGGCAAGAAGTACTTCACCTCAACCCAAAGCAGGCAGCGGCGCCTTCCGCGCAATGAATCTGCGCCCGTGATACAAAAAGGAACGGCTTTGCAACACCCCCCCGATGAGTGAAAAACTTTGGATCGGTTTAATCAAGCGTGTTAACCGGCATGAGAAGGCTCATTCGCACCGCTACTTAGTCTTGCTTCCAAATGAATCCATAACAAATTCAACCAACCGATAATTGTGCCGTAAATCAGGTATAACACCAAAGTCGCAGCCAAGTATTTAACGCTGGAAGCCTAATATAAAGGGTCGTCGGCGCTGCGTTCCAATCACGTTTATTAATGCTGCCATCCCCCTCCAAACGATTCAAAAGCCTAGTATTGTGTCAATCTAAAAATGACGGCTGGCTATCCGTTGGAATCGATAGGCTGACAGTGCAATTCAATTTCATTGCTTCTCTGGACCAATCTTTTTTTACTGAGAGAGATGACATGCACCCTACTATCGCAATTCTCACGGCGCCCAATGGTTGGTATCTAATGCGCGGCTATCACAACGAATCGCGCATGTCTTGAGCCTACCCCTCATTTCACTCATCACTCCTAAGAAACACTTTGTTTCTTCGTAATTGGTCAGCCGTTTGAAGAGAGA